>JBGTKO010000256.1:0-2842 GCA_041744595.1 Pirellulales bacterium | reverse complement strand
CGCTCACTCGGAGAAAACCGAGCTTCGCCCTCCAGGCTACGCTCAGTTTTCTACGCCGGCTCCCTGGCACGGACAACCCCGAGCTGGATGCCGTACTTCAGGAAAAGCGCGCGAGCCTGGAGGGGCGAGCGGCGGCCGGAGGGCCGCCAAGAACGGCGAGGCCATGGATGGCTCGCCGTTCGTGAAGCAGTTTTCTACGCCGGCTCCCTGGCACGGGCAACCCCGAGCTGGATGCCGTATTCGCAAGCGGATCATCTCCCGTTGTCCATCAATCTCCCTGGGAGCACGGATGCGCCGAATCGTGTGGCGGGGCTGCGAAAGCCTAGGTTGGCGACGCTTGCCAATCTTCGATCTGCAGGCCATCGACTCGGGAGAACTCTTGGACGTTGTTCGTCACCAGGATCAGTCCGTTGGCGACCGCTTGTCCGGCGAGAAGCAGATCGTATGGACCAATTGGCATTCCTTGTGTTTCCAGATTTCCCCGAATCCTCGCCGCTGAATGAGCCGAGGTCGAGTCAAACGCCAGTTCTGTCACCGCTTGCAGCAGCGTCTCCACTTTGGCCCGCTCTTCGACCGGATGGAAGCACTTTTCGACGCCAGTAAGCAATTCAAAACGCGTGATGCTGGAAACAGCGCATTCGCAAGGAGCGACCTTCGTGAGGTGCTCCACGACCGTCGAGTGACTTCGCATCGCCGCGATGCAGGTGTTGGTATCGAGCAGGTACCGCATGGCAACTCACAGCGAAGGTATTGGCGGCACGTTCCCCTGCTCCGGGCGCTGAAACGCGGGGTCGTCGATCCGTATCGCAGAAAAAAAATCTGGCGGCCATTCGGTCGGCTTCACCGGCTCCAAAATCACAGCAGAACCGTCGCGACGAATGGCCACGGCCCGTTCCTGAAAGCGGAATTCCTCGGGCAGAACGACGGCCGGCCCATCGGGAGTCGCGACAATTTCTACGATCTTCATGATTGACTTCCTAATCCTCAGACGAGGAGTTCCATCAGGGATTCCGCATGGGGCCGAGGCAGGATCAACGACTTCCTATAATACCACGATCCTGCCCCGCCATCGCCCGGTCACCCCGACATGGTCGAGATCTCAAACCGGCGTTTGCACCTTTGTCGATGCAAGTTCAAGTGGTCCGTCATCACACGGTGAGGACAGCATCTGCGGCGCGGGCCGGGCATTCTTCGAGGGCGGTCTTCACGGCGCCACCGATAAACTCTTCGACTTGCTCGGCGGATCGGCCCGCCAGGTCTTCGGCATTCATTGCCGCAGCCAGATCGACGCCGGCGAAGAGCGGATCGCTCGCGAGCCGACCGGCCAGGTCGTTCGCCTCGCCTTCGCGAATCTTTGCAGTGGCCGCGTGGCTATGGACCCGCAGGGCTTCATGAAGCGCCTGACGGTCGCCGCCAGCCTGCGTGCCAGCCATCAGGATTTTTTCGGACGCGAGAAAGGGGAGGTGGGCCTCGAGGTTTTTGCGAACGCCACCCGGGAGGACGACGAGGCCACCGGCGATGTTGGAGAAGAGGACAAGCTGGGCATCAGTCGCCAAGAAAGCCTGCGGAAGGACGAGCCGACGCGGGGCCGAGTCGTCGAGTGTCCGCTCGAGCCATTGCGTCGCAGCGGTCTGACCTGCCGTCACGGCCAAGCCCATCACAAACCGTCCGAGACCACACATGCGTTCGGCCCGCATGGGATTTCGCTTGTAGGGCATCGCCGACGAGCCAACCTGGTCTTTCTCAAATGGCTCTTCCATCTCACCCCAGGCTGCCGTCAGCCGTAGGTCGTTGCCGGCCTTATGGCACGACTCCGACACGCCCGAAAGCGCCGTCACCACCTGCGAGTCGATCTTGCGGGTGTAGGTCTGGCCTGTGACTTCATACGAGGAATGAAATCCGAGTTTCTGGGCGACGAGCTCGTCGAGTCGGCGGACCTTCGCGTGATCCCCCTCAAACAGCTCGAGAAAACTCGCCTGCGTGCCGGTCGTGCCCTTCACCCCACGCGCCCGAAGGAGCTTGCGGCGGTGGGTCACTTCCTCGAGGTCGAGCAAGAGATCGTGGATCCAGAGGCAGATACGCTTGCCAATCGTCGTGGGCTGAGCGGGCTGCAAATGGGTGCGGCCGAGGCACACGAGAGATTTGGTTTCGATCGCCTTGGCAGCAAGCCGTTCGATCACGGTCGCCAGCCGGGCCGCGACGAGGTCGAGCGATTCCCGCACGAGCACGAGGTCAGTGTTGTCGGTGACAAACGCGCTCGTGGCGCCAAGATGGATGATCGGCCGAGCCGCGGGGCAGTCATCGGCGAACGCGTGGAGGTGGGCAAAGACGTCATGACGCATCCGCTGCTCGTAGTCGGCTGCTTTCACAAAGTCGATCGTGTCGAGGTGGGCCCGCATCTCGGCGAGCTGCCCTGGCGTGATAGCGAGGCCAAGCTCGGCTTCGCCCTCGGCTAAAGCCAGCCAGACCCGACGCCAGAGCGAGTACCGATGGTTGTCACTCCAGAGCCGTGTCATTTCGGACGAGGCATACCGGGCTGCGAGCGGGTTGTCCCAGCGGTCGCGATCGAGGGTGGCAGGTGGCTGCAAAGCGAGGAAGCTCCGAGGGGCGTCGCGCGAAAGCAAGAGGATGATGGTTGACGACCGAACGAATCAAGGCCGACGTGGACGGCCACGCGCGGTCGGACTGACGCGGTCGTGCTGCCTCGCCATTCTGCAAAACAGCCTTTCGAGTGCCAGCCGCGAGCGCAGTCCCCGTGAGGCTTCGCCCTTGAGGGCCAAGTCAAGGTCGCGAAGCCAGATGGGCAGCCGTCTGGCACGGGCAGACCCAAGCTGCGAGAGCG
>JBGTKO010000255.1:0-8871 GCA_041744595.1 Pirellulales bacterium | reverse complement strand
GATCCCGCCGCCACGGACATGAGCGACCGCGAGCACACCACCGCGTTCGAGCCAGGCGAGGTTCGTGGGCGTGAACTGCATGGGCCACGAATGGCCGTAGGCGCCGTAGCCCGAAAGGATCGTGGGGTGCGTGCCGTCTCTGCAAACGTCAGTCCGGTGAATGATTGACAGCGGCACGCGGACACCGTCGTGGCTCTCGACGAGCACCTCGGTGGCGGTGAGACCATCGGGCGCGTCGAACAGCCCGACAGGCACGAGTCCCGTATCGGTGAGCGCGTCAGTTTCTGGATCGAAGGAGTGGACACGTCCGGTGCGAATCCACGAGCCGCCCCGCACGAGAATGCCCGGCAGGGTGGCCGAGGCCGCTGCAATCGAGGCCGAGGGCTCGTCGGCTGGCATCGCGAGCGCCGTCGCATCGCTCGGCCGATCGTAGGGCACCCGCAGGATGCCGCGGACTGGCCCGCGGCTGATTTCCACGTAAAGGGCATCCGCCGCGGCACGCGCGCCGCTGATCACAGCCTCACCCGCTGGCACGATGATCTCGGCGGCCGCGATGTCGGGCTGCACGAGCGACGTGCAAACCACCGCATGCCGTGGGGCGTCCTTCGCCGTGACGAGGTAGATTTTGTCGCCGTGGACGGCGAAGTCGGTGACGAGGTCGGCCTTTGTGCAGATCCGTTTCCATTCCGCCGTGGGCGCGCCGAGGTCGGCGAGCGGCAATGCCCAGAGGGAGATGTCGGACTCGTCGCCGTGGTTCACCTGGCCGATCGCCCAGGCTGAGCGTGGCGGCACGTGAACCGCGGGAAAATCCATCGGCTCCATGTCTGGCGCGCCAGGGGCGCCGTGGCCAAACACAAAAATCTCGCGATCCGGTTCGTCACCGTCTCCAAGCACATGGAGGAACGCCTGCGTGTACCGGTAGGCATCGGCGGCCGCTGCACCTGGCTCGGCGAGTCGGCGGCGACTCAACGTGAATGACCGCCCATCCGGAAGCCACGATGGAGTCACGTAGACCGATTCCAGCCGGTCGATCGCGATCGGAAGATCACGGCCGGTCGTGAGATCGCGGATGCGGAGCGTTGTCTCCTCCGACCCCGAGGCCGCGATGCCATACATGAGCCGATCGCGCGTGGGGGAGACACGAAAGAAACTCGCCGCCAGATGGCCCCCTTCAACAGGCTTTGGGAGCACAGCCGGATCGACGAGAACGTGTTCATGGCCGGACCCGTCCCGCAAGCAGACCACGGCCACGTCAGCATCCGACGGCTGCTTGAAGTAGACGAGCCGGCCGTCGGGCAGCCGCTGGATCGCACCGATCGTGGGCGCCGCCTCGGCCGCGATCGTATCAATACGCCCCCGAAGGGTATCGCGGCCGGGAATCGAACTCAGCACGGTCGCGGCATACTCCGCCTGGCCACGTGCCCAGGCTTTCACCGACGTGTCAGCGATGTCTTCGAGATGACGGTACGGGTCGTGGACCTCGATCCCGTGATAGGTCTCGATGACGGCGTGAGGATGCAGAACTGGAGGGGGGGGCATGTCCATCGGATTCCGAAAGGCCATGTTATAGCCCGCGAGCCACGTCTTCCTGACAGACGCTCGAGCCAGCCAACGACCACCTGCTCGAGGATGGCCTCAGCGTTGACGGCCCGACCGCGGACGATCTCGTTTTCCCGTCAATAAAAGCCCACGTGCTTGCACGTGGGATCGCGGCTCGATTGGCGATCCAGCCTGCCGCGTGAGCACAAACGACCGTGCCCTGGAGGAAAACGTAGCATTTTTCACCACTTCGAGGTAAATTATGTCGCCCCCGGATCTGGCAGCGATGCACATCCCCCGAATCGTCACCCCACCGACCAAGAGTTTTCTTCTGCTCGGTCCTCGTGGCACCGGGAAATCGACATGGCTGGCCGATGCCTTTCCTCGTGCGCTCTCGATCGATCTTCTTGATTCGACTCGATTTCTGGCCCTGAGCCGTGACCCAACGGTTCTCGAACGACTCGTGGCCCCGCTGCGCCGCGGTGACTGGGTCATCATTGACGAGATCCAGCGGGTTCCTGCGCTGCTCGACGAAGTCCATCGCCTCTACGAGCAGAAGCGCGGCATCCACTTTGCTCTTTCGGGTTCGAGTGCGAGAAAACTCCGCAGAGAGGGGGCCAACCTCCTCGCCGGCCGAGCGATCCAGCTCCACATGTTTCCGTTTCTGTGGCCCGAATACCGCGGCCGATGGCGAATCGACCAGGCGTGCGAGTGGGGAACTCTGCCACTTGTTGTCAGCGATGAGGAACATCGAGCTCAAACCCTTGCCACGTATGTCCAGACATACCTCAAGGAGGAGATCACAGCGGAAGCACTCGTTCGCCGTCTCGATCCGTTCGTGCGGGTGCTCCACGCGGCCGGCCTTTACAACGGCCAGATTCTCAATCTCGAGAATCTCTCGCGAGAATCCGAGGTGAAGCGCACGACGGTCGAACGTTACTTCCAGATTCTCGAAGACACGCTTCTGGCGACCCGCGTGCCGGCCGTGTCGCTTGGCATCCGCACGAAGGAGACTTCCCATCCGAAATTCTTCCTGTTCGACACTGGAGTCGCCAGAGCGGCGGCAGGCCTGGCGACCGAACCCGTTGACCCGATTTGGAAAGGCTTTGCATTCGAGGCACTCATTTACCACGAGCTTCGCGGTCACGCGGCCGTCTCCGGAAAGCCGCGACCGATTTTCCACTACTCGGTGAGTGGGGGATTTGATGTGGATTTTCTCGTGCAAACGCGGGCCAAGACGCTCTCGGCTCCACGGCAATTCGTGGCGATCGAGGTCAAGGCGGGCGAGCGGTTCAAGAAACAATGGACGACCGGCCTCGCAACGCTCTTGCGAGAATGTGGCAAGGTGGTTCGCCGGGGCATCGTCGTCTACCAGGGAGCAGACCGGCTCACGGCGGACGGCATCGATATCATGCCGGTCGCCGAGTTTCTCAACGAGCTCCACGCCGACACATTGCTCTGAGGACAATCTCGGGTGGTAGCACAGTCGCTACCATTCCCGCGATTTTCGGATGCTCATGCCACCACACGACAGAAGAACACGCTTCATGGGGGAAGAAAGCAAACGGCTTCGGCAGCGTTTGTCGCAGCGTGAAGGCCGCCGGGTGGCCAGATTGACCCGAACGCTCCCCTCGGGCTCAGCGCTGGTCAAGTCGATGGCCTTCGCAACTTGCCTGATTCTCGCATCGGCATCTACGGGCAGGTCGGCAGCAGCGTAGAATCGTCGCACAAGGAGTCTTGATCCATGGCTACCATTATCATTCACTCGACGAGTGGACCGGATGGAAAATTGCACCTGGAGGTGCCGGTCGGTCAGGCGGACACGGAGTTTGAGGTCGAAGTTGCGGTGCGACCAAAGGCAGACTCCGGGGCGGCTTGGCCGCCAGGGTACTTCGACCTGTTCGGCTCCCTTGACGACGAGACATTCGTACGCCCACCGCAAGGCGAATCGCCACCGGCCGTGAATCTGGAATGAACTATCTCCTTGATGCGAACGTCTGGATCACGGCGCTTCGCCGCCCGAATTCGTCTCTCGCGGCCCGATTGATTGGGCCGCTGGACATGCAAATCGCCGCGATCCCAATCGCCAACGGCTGCACACTGGTCACCCATAACACGGCTGAGTTCCGCCGCGTTCAAGGCCTCTTGCTGGATGATTGGCAACGCTCTTGAAGCCGGTTTGCAATAGACTTTGAACTCGCGTTTCTTCTTCTACAGCCAGTCGCCGACGGTCTGCTCGAGTTTGGCCTCGGCGGCAAGCTCTCGGAGCTTGGCCATGGCCCGCCCTTGGATTTGCCGGATACGCTCCTTGCAGACACCCATCTGGCTGCCCAGGTCACGGAACGTGCGAGGTGGCTTGCCGTCGAAGCCGAAGCGAGCAATGACAATTTTTCGTTCCCGCGGCTCGAGCTTGGCGAGAAAGCTGGAAAACAGTTCCTTGAGCATCGCGATCTGCTCGGCCGAGTGATACTCGTTGTCCGAGAGCTTTTCAGCCTGTTCCCGCAGTGGCTCGTCGTCAGACACAAACCGTTTGCGAAGCTGACGGCCGCGCTGCGAGAGTCGGAAGAAGTGCCGCTGGATCGCGTAGGTGGCGTAGGTGCTGAACCGGTTGCCCAAAGCGAAATTGAATTTTTCAACCGACCGCATGAGGGCGATGTTGCCTTCACTGATGAGCTCATCGAGTGACCACGTGACATCGACGAACTTTTTAGCGATCGACACGACGAGCCGGAGGTTCGACGTGATCAGGATCGCCTTGACGGTGTCAGCTTCAGCGAGCAGCCCTTCGACATTCTCAATTTGCTTGAGCGTTGCCCGGCGCCTGTCGAGGCGCCCGCGAATCTTGGCCGCCCGGTACTTGAGCCAGTTCATCCGCCGGAAATAAAACTGTTCCTCGTCCTTGTCGATGAGCCTGGTCTGGTAGAGGCTCGCAATATAGGGAGTGAGCCCGGCCCCTGAGGCAGACGGGGCGTCAAACCGTTCAAGCGGCACCGAGGCAGCCGCGGGCGGGTCGCTCGCCAGCCGCTCGGCGTCCTTCTTCAGGAACTCACGGCATGGGATGAAGTCTATTTCGCGAGCGAAGAAGGATTCGCGACGACCACGCAATTCAGCCCGTTTTTCCGAGCGGGCGGCAGCGTCCATTTGGGCTGAGCGGGACAGCTTTCCCGGGGCAGCTTTCGGACGGCTTCCAGCGGCCGTCCCCTTCCGAGCCTTGGCAAGAGCGATCATGCGGATTCTCACGTGCGTGCGGACAAAATTGGGCACGAAAGAAAAACCGCAGCCCGGCCGGGGCGGTAACGGGCATGTGACGATTTTCAACGACCGACCTTTCCAGTCTGTCTCCTGGCGGGTGCTTTTTTGAAGCCGTGGCGGGACCAAGACATTGTTTTTGCAAGCGGATTGCGACATAGTGGAAGATCGTTGGAGTGATTCCCCTGCCAGCTCGGAGAATGTGCCGCCATGCTCGAGTTCCAGCCTCGACCCGGAATGCATCACCGGGACACTCGCAGTCTCCAAGGCTTCACCCTGGTGGAGCTCCTCGTGGTGATCGCGATCATCGCCACGCTTATTGGGCTCCTCCTTCCGGCCGTGCAGGGGGCAAGGGAAGCTGCTCGGCGGATCCAGTGTGCAAACAATCTCAAGCAGATTGGCCTGTCGATTCATGCGCATGCTGACTGTAAAGGGAGTCTGCCGGTACATACCACCGGCGCGATACCAGCCGCCGGTGGCGGATGCGGGCCGGGGTTCACGAGTTTTCTGTTCGCGATTCTTCCCCACTTCGACGAATCACCGCTTTTCGATTCAATTCGCCGCGACGTGGGAATGATGGATGGCTGCACCGGTGGCTACACGCCATCCAACCCGCTTATGCGTATTTCGGCATCGCATCCAAACGCAAAGGCGGCGGCCACGGTCGTGCCGTCGTTCCTCTGTCCTTCCGACAGTTATTCGCAGCGGCCTGAGCATGCTCAGTATGTTGGTTCAGCCATGCCGGCCCCTGGAAGCTATGCAGGCAATGCTGGCTGGCCCATGAGCACCCACGGCATTCCTGGCCGCGGCATCCCTGCTCCAGGACTCGGCAAGCAGAACGGCGCGATTCCACTCGGGACGCCGGATGCTTCGGTCCCTGGGTATCAGTGGCAAATGCCGAAGTTGAAGATGAAGGACTTCAGCGACGGGCTCTCGAAGACGGCCCTTGTCGCTGAGCGACGCATTTCGAGTGAGATTTTCGATGCGTCCACGACGTCCGTTCCGCCGTCACTGTCGTCCGGCTGTGGCGGGACTGTGGGGAGGCGGTGGCTCGGCCCGGGGGGGAGTACCGGCCCCGGAATCTCGACGACCTCGAACTGGCAGACCTACACCGAGAAGCAGGCCGATCCTCAGTACTCCATACCTATGGGCCGCTCCTGGATCAGTGGCTGGAGCGTCATCGGCAACACCTACATGCACGTGTTTCCGCCGAACGGATGGAATGGCCACATTTATGGCGGTGAAGGCAGTGGCATCTACATGGCCACGCCCAGCAGCCAACACAGGGGCGGGGTCAACGTCTGCTTCGCCGACGGCCATGTCGAGTTCATCGAGGACGGCATCGACATGAAGACCTGGTGGGCCATGGGAAGTCGCAACGGCGGCGACTGACCGCCGCCGTTGCGAACTCATTCCCATAAATCAAGCCGTGGCCTGGGCCACTGGAAGCCGCTGCCGTTGGCGGGCCACGGCGATCAAACCAACGCCGGCAGCGATGCTGAGCATCGCGATGGTCGAAGGCTCCGGCACCGCCTGCACCGAGAACACGGCAGTCGTCTGGATGAACCCGTCAACGGCATGCGTGCCCGACCAGGTAAAGCTAAGGTCGTACTCCCCCAACTCGGTGAAGGCCCACTGGAAGTGCTGATGGGCTCCGACGCCCATCGTGAAGGAATTTCCGGCGAAAGTTTCCGCAGGATCAAATGTCGAAAACACAGAAGTATCGACGGAAGAGTTCGCGAAATTGGTCACGTACATACCAAACTCCGCCGTCGCGCTTGGCATCGTCGACGAGCCTGGGTTGAATGTGATTGTGATGTCCCCTGTCCAGTCCAAGGGATCAAGCTCCTCGGTAGCCCACCCGAGATCCGGCTGGTAGGTCGTCAGGCCCCCACGGCCCAAGACCCATATCGACGAACCATCAGCCAGGCCCAGGACGCTCGAGCTTCCCGTGGGCGACGATCGCGTCGCAGACGTACGGGCGATCAGGTCAGCCGGCGCATACTCTTCGTCCGCGGGGATGGGGTTCCCATTGACGACCGCGCCAGCCCCAAGGTGCCAGTGGGGCTCAAACTCTTGGGCTCCAGCATCGTATCCAACGCCGACATCGCCGTGACTCGAGGTGTAGATATCCTGTGCCGAACTCGAACCGGCAAAAACCGTCAGGACGAGAACTGCCGCACATGCGGCAGTCCACATGCCAACGAGCGCGTGCGATCGACGGAAAACGGAATGAATGGTCATGAAGAATCTCCTGAAAGAAAGAAACTAGTAGTGCAATGCGATGTCGGGCACGAGCCTGAAGCAACTGGAACGCACTTGCAATACTTTTGCAAAGGCGTCCCTCGCTGTCAATGCACCCGGAATGAATCACCATCCGATGCAGATGGCCGGGAAGCAGGACGTGGCCCTCGCTGAATCAAGGCGAGAACCTGCTGAACCCATGAGCGCGGCGAGTGGATCAACGAATCCAAAATCTTTCCGCGATCCCGATCACCGGCTAGAGGAAAAGAGTGGTTCGGATCAGCACGCGGTCACGAGCGGCCTTTTGGGGAAAGGTGAGTAAAAACTCAGTGTTATCTGCAACTCTGTGGCATCTTACAGGCCTAGCCTATGCCGTGCAAGTGCCTGGAATCGCCATGGTTCAGGCTGAAATGACAGGACTCTCATGGAAAGGACGAAAAGCTCCTGAACCGCTAAACTTGCGGCCGTGTCAGCTTCTATCCCCGGAGTCTATCCATGAAGATTCGCCAGATTTTCTCGAGAAACCGCGCGTGGGCCAAGGAGAAGACCACGACGAATCGGGGGTATTTCTCGGATTTAGCCAAGGGCCAGAAGCCCGAGTATCTCTACATCGGCTGCTCCGACAGCCGCGTAACTGCAGAGGAGCTCATGGGAATGGCCCCGGGGGAGGTCTTTGTCCACCGCAATATTGCCAACATGGTGTCCAACATCGACCTCAGCGCCATGTCGGTGATCAACTTTTCGGTCGATCACCTGAAGGTGGACCACATCGTCGTGTGCGGCCACTACTACTGCGGTGGCGTCAAGGCGGCCATGCAGTCGGCCGACATGGGAATCCTCAATCCGTGGCTCCGCAACATCCGGGACGTCTACCGGCTCCACAAGAAGGAGCTCGACGCGATCGCCAACGAGGACAAGCGATACCGTCGGCTCATCGAGCTCAATGTGCAGGAGCAGTGCATCAACGTCATCAAAACCCCCGAAGTGCAGCGGGCCCACATCGAACGCGGACTCACGGTCGAGGGATGGGTATTCGATGTCAGAACCGGCCGGCTGATCGACCTGAAGATCGACTTCACCAAAGTCATCGAGGGAGTCATGGAGATCTACCGCATCGTTTGACCGGTGTTGACGGCGGTCAAAACGGCCCCGGGATGCTCCGTATGATTCCCACCGAGGGAGTCGCAGGATGACAGGGCGAGATGCCGACATCGTGGCGTGGGTCAGCAGCCAGCAGGGCCGCCTGCTTGGATCGGTCATGGACTGGGCGCGGATCAGCTCGCAGAGCCTCGATCCTGTTGGCCTTGCCCGCATGGCCGATGCGCTTTGCTCGGCCTTCGGCACGCTCGGCGATATCCACCGCAGGCCTGTGCTGCCCCGTCGTTGGATTGATAGTGGCGGCCGAACCGTTGAACAACCGATCGGTGACGTGCTTTCAGTGCGACATGTCGCCCCACGGGAACGGCTTCGTGTCCTTCTTGCGATCCACTACGACACGGTCTACCCGTCACAGGACCAACCGCCGCACGTCGAACTCACCGACAATGAAACGATTCTCCGAGGCCCGGGCGTGACTGATGCCAAGGGGGGCATCGCCGTCTTGCTCGCGGCCCTCGAAGCGAGCATGCGGTTCGGGGTTGGCGAGGCGCTCTCCTGGGAAGTGATTCTAAACGCCGACGAGGAGCTCGGCTCACCAGGGTCGGCTGGGTTACTCGCCGAGGCAGCAGGCCGCCACGACCTCGGGCTCGTCTTCGAGCCGGCGCTCGATGAGGCAGGCACGCTGGCCGCGGCCCGAAAGGGCTCAGGCAATTTTCATGTCGTGGTCCGGGGCCGCGCGGC
>JBGTKO010000254.1:0-42322 GCA_041744595.1 Pirellulales bacterium | reverse complement strand
TCGCGTCGTCCTGCGGCAGTGGCTGGAATCCTTCCTTCGATTCGATCGCCCTCTTCAGACGCGGGAGTGACGTAGTCTCGAGCAGTGCCGCGAGGATCCGCTCGCGTTCAGCAAGCTCGACCTTCGCCGACACGAACGCGGTGATGAAGGCCACCTCGTCGGTTTCGCCCACCACCCGGATGTCGCCCTTGTTGATGGTGCCGCAGCCTTCGAGCAGGGGCGCGGCGTAGCTCGAGATCACGGTGGCGGTGGGCGGAGCGGCCTTGGACGCCGCTTCGACCACGGCCGTCGCCCCGTCGGTACACGAGCCTGCGGTGGGGCAGTCAGATGGAACCTCGATGCCATGGGCCGCGAAGAGGGTTCGGGCGGCGGCGTGCTTCTCGTCGCAGTCGGCTGGCCCGAGCAGAATCCGATGATTCTTCAGGTCCGCGACCGTCTTCGCGGGATCATCACCGCGGACGATCACGAGCCCACGCTGCGTGGTCAGGCCGTCCTTGCCGGTGAGCGACGCAACCGGCACGACATCGAACCCGAGCCGGCCGGCGTCGGACTCGACCACCGATCGCTTTCCGATCACGACGTCAAAACCCGCGTCGCGAAATGCGTCGAGCGACTCACCAAATGCCAGCTTCACCTTGCGGCCGAGCGACTCTTCGAGGAACGACGCGAATTCCTCATAGTCGCGCTGGGCGTAGCCCTTCACGCAGGGGCACGAGAGCTGCTTGGACAACGGGTCCATCACAGCCAGCCGGAGTGGCTCCCCGCCCTGGGCGGCAGTGGCGAGCATGACGACCGCGGCGATAAGCCAAATGAATTTCGTCATGACCGCTTCTCGAGCACGAGAACCCGGCCCTTTTGGATGTCGAGAAAGTAGATCCGGCTGCCGTCGGCCGAGAAGCCGATCGAGGAGTTCTTGCAGCCCGACTCGACATCCGCCGCGGCGAGAATCTCGACGAGCGTGCCGTCGGCGGCAAACTGCTTTACGAGGCCGCTCGATTCGGAGAGCAGCAGGCTGCCGTCCGGACCGGCGCAGGCATTCATGGGATTGCAGCAGCCGCCGAAGCCCTTGCGGATATCGGTGCGGTCACCCTTGCCGAACGTGCGGCGGGGCTCGCCGTCGAGGCCGTAGACGGCGACGCGATGCCGGCTGTTTTCGGCGATCACAAGTTCATCGCCGATCACCTGCACGTCCATCTGGCCGCAACAGCCGCGGAGCCCGTCGATGATCTTCTCAGGACCAGTGAAGTCGCGGCCGCACCGCCAGACGCCGAAGCCGTACCCAGTCGGCTCGTTGGCGACGAGATAGAGGTGGTCGCGAGAGGCGGCCACGCGGTGAATCGTGCGAGCCTTGGCGAGTCCCTTGTCGATGGCGGCCTCGGAAGCTGCCTCCTCGCGTGCAACTCTTGCCTCGAACGACCTCACGGATCGCCGGAGCTCACGCAGTTCTCGCTTCTGCTCGGGGGTACGGTCTTCCTCGGGTCCTTCTTCCAGATCGGCAAGGTCCTTGGCGATCTGCCGATAGATATCCCGCTGGGACTCAATGTGCTCACGATGCTGCTCGGTGATCTCTTCTCGGAGCTGCGCGAGCTCATCGTCGGAAAGCGTGAAGTGTGGCGCGGATGCCTCGGCCACCTGTTTGCCCGCGGCGGAAAATACCACCACCCGTTCGTCACCGACCGCGATCACACTGCCGTCTGGTGCGACCGTCACGCCCTTGCAGGCAAAGGGCAGCGGGGCGGAGTGCTGTTCCGCGCCGTTAGCGTCGAGCCAGAGAAGCCGCATGGCCAGCGGCTTCGATTTGCCTTTGCCACCAACGCCGAAGAGCGATGCAAGCGCATCGGTCAGCGTCCGTTCGCCGTATTCCTCTTGGGCACCGGTCGCAATCACGAGGCCGCCATCGGCGAGCGGATGGAAGGCGAGGATCACGCCACCATCCTCAGGCGGATCGATCGCCCGAGCCTGCTGGAAGGCTGCCGTCTTCCGAACGGCCGCGACATCACCCTTCTCGGCGGCCTGCTCCGCGAGAACCGTCTCAATCAACTGCTGCACGTCCGTCGCTCCGCTCGAATCGGTCTCATCCGATGGCGCATCGGAGCGAGCAGTGGGTTGGTCGTTCAAGTCGGCAGCGGGTTTACCATCCTCGCCGCCTACGGGAGCGGCACACAGCAGCGCCAGAGCGGCAAGCCACGGCGAAAGCGCGCGGGTCATGATAGTTCTCCCCTCGGGATCGGTGGTTACCTGGACCACCGGCAAACACAGAGTCTAAAGGAAAAGCCGGTCAATGGCACTTCCTCGAGCGATCGTGCCAAAGATGTACCTTCAGGGGTCGAGATGGTTGCCGAGATATGGCTCCTTCAAACCACAGACCCGGAGCCTCGAAGCGTCCCAAACGAACTACCGTCACGGCGAGCAGGTCGTCCACTGGAAGGAAGGCGACCGCCCGGCGGAAGCCCGCTGCGATTGCAGCGGCTTCCTCGACGCCCTGCTGACGCGATCTTCCGGCTACGGCGAAGACGATTTCAAGAAGTGGTTTGGAGTCAAGCGGCCGCTCGCCGCTCATTATCACGATGTCATCGCCATGGAAAACTGCTTCACGCGAATCAAGGAGGTCAAGTCGATCCAGCCGGGCGATATTCTCGCGGTCAAATACGAGCAGTTGGCGGCGGACAAGAGCACGGGGCAGCGGCTTCGGCTCTGCAATCGTTCGCGGGGCACCGGCGAGCGGCTATCCTCAGAACCCGACCAGAACTTAGCCCCCAGGTGCCAGAAGTGCCGTTGGCGTCATATCCATTAAGTTTCTTGCATTTCTAATGTCCTGCCTTAGAATTTCAATGAAATGGAAATCGGGCGTACCGCGTATCTTCAGCTCATCCAAGCCCGACTGCTCGAAAATCCTGTGGTTTCGTTGGTCGGACCGCGGCAGGCCGGCAAGACCACGCTCGCCCGGGCGGTGGCCGCCGAGGCCATCGAGCCCGTTCACTTCTTTGATCTCGAGTCGCCGGCCGATCTGGCGCGCCTCACGAATCCCGAAATGGTTCTGCGCTCCCTGAGCGGGCTGGTTGTCCTCGACGAGGTCCAGCGGCGGCCCGATCTCTTTCCGTTGCTCCGCGTCCTGGCCGACCGCCAACCCCTTCCGGCGCGTTTCCTCCTCCTCGGCAGCGCCTCGCCTAACCTCCTGAAGGCGGGCAGCGAGAGTCTCGCCGGCCGCGTGTCGTTCGTGGATGTCACCGGCTTCTCACTTTCGGAACTCGACCAATCGGCGCTCCCCAAGCTCTGGTGGCGGGGCGGGTTTCCGCGGGCCTACCTCGCTCCCGACGACTCCATCGCTCGGCAGTGGCACAACGACTTCTTCCGCACCTTCCTGGAGCGCGACATTCCACAACTTGGCATCCAGGTGCCCTCAACAACGTTGCGCCGCTTTTGGACGATGGTGGCCCACTTTCACGGGCAGATTCTCAATCAGGCCGAGCTGGCCCGTGCGCTTGGCAGCTCCGAACCGACTGCTCGACGCTACCTCGACATCCTCACCGGCACCTTTATGGTCCGCCAGCTACCACCCTGGTTCGAGAACCTCAGGAAGCGGCAGGTAAAGTCGCCAAAGGCGTATGTCCAGGACTCGGGAATCCTTCATGCCCTGCTCGGCATCAACAATGCCGATGGGCTCTTGGCCCATCCGAAACTCGGGGCGTCGTGGGAGGGGTTTTGCCTCGAGCAGATCCTGAGCGTGACGGGCGACCGCACCGCATACTTTTGGGCCACGCACAGCGGCGCGGAACTGGACCTGCTGCTCTTTCGCAACGAGCAACGCCTCGGCTTCGAGTTCAAGTTCTCCGAGCAGCCAACCACTACCAAGTCCATGCGGATCGCCTTGCAAGACCTCTCGCTTGATCATCTCTCAATTGTGTATCCGGGCGAGAACGTCTACCCGCTGGACGAGTCGATCACGGTTACGCCGCTTGCGCATCTGCTCGATACCCTGCTACTGGGCCCGTAACGGTCAAAAAGGGACAAAACGGATAGGACGGTCAGCTCGGTCCACTCCGAGGGTGGGCCTCGCGCGGGCGTCACCGGCAACGCGTTGAAGGCCCAAGAGAGAATCCGCTCGGCGCTACCACTCAGGGGGGTTTCGTACAGGCTTGCCCCGGCGGGTAACATGGACTGGGGAGTGATCATGAGCCTCAACGAAGACAAAAACCTCGAGGGCGAAGCTGACGCCGCGCGTGGGGCAAAGCAATCCTGGGCCAAAAGAATTGGCGACCAGCCCACCCGCGGCGGCGATGAGGCCGTGATCGACACGGCGATCGTCGATCTCGAAGTCGTCGATCTGGAGGCCCGCTACAAGATCGAAGGCACGCTGGGCCAGGGAGGCATGGGCGCGGTGCTGCTCGCCACGGACACGCGACTCGGCCGCAAGGTGGCGATCAAGCGAATCCTCGGGACAGGAGCACGCAGCAAGGCCGCCATCCTGAGGTTTTTGGCCGAGGCCAAGGCAATCGCCGCGCTCAGCCATCCGAATGTCGTCCAGATCTATGACTACGGCCGAGCGAAGGATGGCCCGTTCCTGATCATGGAGTTCGTGGACGGCGGCAACCTGGCCGAACGCTGCACTCGCCGCGAGATTCCACTGGAGGAAGCGGTCGAACTGACCTGCCAGCTCTGTGACGGGCTTGCGAAGGCTCATGCCGTAGGCATCATCCACCGCGACATCAAGCCGGCGAACGTGCTCCTGAGTCGTGACGGGCATCCCAAACTCAGCGACTTCGGGCTTGCGAAGGCGGAGGCGGCGGATCACCAGATGACGATTGCCGGCGCGGTGCTCGGCACGCCCGACTTCATGCCACCGGAGCAGCGGCTCGATGCCGCCCTCGTGGACGCCCGGAGTGACATCTGGAGCCTCGCGGCCACGCTCTACCAGATGGTCACGGGCAGAAGCCCGAAAATCATCCGTTTTGACCTGGTGCCTCCTGACCTCACCCTTGTGCTTGGCAAGGCCCTCGAGGAAGAGAAGGAAGACCGCTACCAGTCGGCGCGGGAGTTTCGAGACGCGTTGCGGGCTGTCGTTCGTAAATCGATGCCGTCGGATGCAGTGAAAGCCGGGACTGGAGCCGAGCTCGAGGACGGCCAGTGCAAGGCGTGCGGTACGGTGAATTCCGATGTAAGCCGGAAGTTTTGTAAGAAGTGCGGCGTGTCGCTGCGGGTGGCATGCCTCCAGTGCGATGCCCAGATACCTGTCTGGGACGTGATCTGCGGGGAGTGCGGTGGGAACCAGCTCCAACAGCTTGCCTCTGCCACGGACCGCGAGAATGGGAGCCAGGAGGATGAAAGCCAGGAGTACGAGGGCCACGAGTACGGCGCGACCTTCGATGGTTCCTCGGCGGTCCATGCGATCGAAGCAAGCTCAATCGCCGACTCGATGCGTTCGGCAGGCGGCTCGGGGCTCCTCTCGGGTGGGCGGAGTCGGCAGGAAGAGTTTCAGGAGTTGATCGCAACGATTGCAGACCGGGTCACGCGAAGGGACGTTGACGGCCTACTCCCAACGGTCGAGCGGGCATTGGAGCTCCACGGAGATCGGCAGGACCTCATGGAGTTTCGACAAAAGCTCGTCGAGCGCCGCGATGGCCGACTCGTCACCGCTCAAGCGGCCATGGATGCGGACGATCCCGATGCCGCCGCCGCGGCACTGGCCGGCGCCGTCGAAGCGGATTTTTCCTTCCCGCGTGAGCTTCGCGAACTTCTCGATCGTGTCAAACAAGGGGTATCGCTCCAACACCGATTGGCTGAAGCTGTCAAAGCCGCCAAGGCGCACGACGTTGTGCCCCCCGCAGAGGCCGTCGCGATCCTGAGTCTCTGCAGGGCCTATTTAGCTGTCATGCCGAAGAGCGACCGTATTGCCAAACTCAAGGCGCAGTGCGAGCGATTAAGCAGCGTCACCAACTCGATCGGCATGCGGCTCAGGCTCGTTTCTCCGGGCATGTTCACGATGGGCCAGGCGTATGGCGAGGCGGATGAGACACCTCACAAGGTGACGCTGACCCAGCCGTTCGCGATCGGGGTGTACGAAGTCACCAACGCGGAGTGGAATCGCGTGATGGGGAGCGTGCCGAGCAACTGGAAAGAAGACAACGGGCCAGTCGAGCAGGTCAGTTGGGAGGATGCAGTGGATTTCTGTACCAAGCTGTCGGCGTTGCCTGCCGAGCGCAAGGCGGGACTGGTCTACCGGCTGCCAACGGAGGCTGAGTGGGAGTATGCGTGCCGGGCCGGGACGACGACGAGTTTTTCGTATGGCAATGATGAGTCGTGGCTCTCAGACCATGCGTGGTTTGATGGCAATTCCAACAACCAAACGCACCCGGTGGGGCAGAAGCCGCCAAACCCGTGGGGCCTTTATGACATGCATGGCAACGTGTGGGAGTGGTGCAGCGACTGGTGCGGCGATCTTTCAAAAGGTGCGGTGACAGACCCACGCGGGCCATCTGCCGCCCCCAGCCTGGTCGCCCGGGTCGCTCGGGGCGGCAGTTGTAGCAGTTCAGCCGGGCACTGCCGGTCGGCGTTTCGCTACGGTCTCGACCCGTCGTGTCGCATCCGCTGCCTGGGGTTCCGCCTTGCCATGAGCCCTCCCTTGAAGGGATGAATGTTCCGGACTCCGGACAGAGGCCTGGGTTGGCTTGCTTCCCTAACGTTTTGAACCGGCTCGCGGACTATGAGCCATTGATGAGCGTGAATGGCAGTCGAGTTCGTGACGCGTTGATTTTTGAACATCGCCCGGCTGTTTTCCCATGTTTCGGAAAGTACAAACCACGTGAACTCGCAGATCACCCTCACGCAGCAGGAGCTGGCTGACTTTCTGCTGAACGTGGCGGTTGTGCGGCCGGTGTTCATCTGGGGCGCGCCCGGTATCGGCAAGTCGGCACTCGTGCAGGAGTTTGCCCAACAGGTGGGGCTGCCCTGCGTGTCGCTACTCGGCAGCCAGCTTGCGCCGGAGGATCTGCTCGGAGTACCACAGATCGTCGAGGGCAAGAGCCGATTCTGCCCGCCGACGATGATCGCCCGCGAGGCGGCCTACTGCCTCTTCCTCGACGAGCTCAACGCCTGTAGCCATGAGGTGCAAAAGGCTTTCTATAGCCTGATCCACGAGCGGCGGGTTGGCGACTACGAGCTGCCTGAAGGCTCGGTCGTGATCGGGGCGGGCAATCGCGCCCAGGACTCGGCGATCGTGAAGCCGATGTCGTCGGCGCTTCTGAACCGCATGATCCACGTCCACCTCCGCGTGTCTCACCGCGACTGGCTGGCCTGGGCCGGCCGCAGCAACATCCACCCCTGGGTGCTCGAATACATCCAGACCCGGCCCGATCATCTCTGGAGCCAACCGCCGAAACACGAGGAGCCCTTCTCCACGCCTCGGTCGTGGCACATGCTGTCTGACGCACTCCACGAGTACGAACCAGAGCCATCGCCCGAACGGCTGGAGATGCTGGCCTACGGCTGCCTCACGCCCACCCACGCAGCCCAGTTCAAGGCCTTCGTGCGGCAGATTCACTGCCGCTACACGCTGAAGTCAATCCTCTCGGGCGACGAGCCGTGGCCCGCCGCACCAGCCGAACGGGACGTGCTCTACTTCCTCGCCCAGTCGTTTCGGGCCCATTTGCTCAAGAACCTGCCGGCAGAACGCGAGAACCTGTCGGGCAACTCGCAAGAGCTCGCGCACCGCGGCAAGGCGATGATTCGCGAGCTGGCGGCGATCAGCCTGGAGATCGCGCAGATGGTGGTGAGCGAGGAAGAACACTCACGCCTGCCGAACTGGTATCTCGTCGAGGTCGTTCGCGACCTTCCGCGATTGGTGGAGACTCGCCGTGGCGCGTAAGCCGCGCAACTCCCGCCGCGACTCAGCCGCTGAGAGTTTTGCTGCGGGTCTTTCGCTCGTGGCAGCCCACCCACTGTTCGGTCCACTTCTGAACAGGGCATCCACCTGGCGGCAGCCAGGCAACCACTGTCCGTCCGATGGCTTCGCTGTCGTGGCCACAAGCGGCCGCATCGACGTTCACCCGCAGCGACTGGCTCCCGCCGAGCAATGGGCCTACGTCCTTGGGCACTGCCTGTTGCACCTGGGCATGGAACACTTTCAGGAGCGGCCCGACCGGATGGCATGGAACACCGCCTGTGATGCCGTGGTGACGAACTTTCTTCGGACGCTCCGGTTTGGCGTCAAGCCCGAACCACTGCCTTCTGATTGGGTGCTGCCAGCCGCCCGCGAGGACGCACTCTACGAACTGATCGTGAACCAAGGCATGCCGCCGCACCTGCGAAACCTTGGCACCGCAGGACCAGGGGCGATTGACATGCTCATTGCACCCAAAGAGATCGGATGGCGGAATGACGAATGGCGGTCGGCCTTCGCCGCGGGCCTCTCGCAGGCTGTTCGGCAGGCCGTAGACGTGGCAGGCGGTGCGAGGGCATCGCTCGCGTCTGAACACACATCAAAGACGCCAGCCGCGCTGGCCCGCAACTGGTTCATCAGCAAGTACCCACTCCTGGGGTCGCTGGCCACGGCGTTCAAGCTTGTCGAGGACGTTGCGGCCTGCCGGGCGCGAGATGTGTCGGTGGCAGCGGTGGATGTGTGGGCACAGGAGATCTTTATCAATCCAGCCGCCGGTCTCGACCCTGAGGAGTGCCGGTTTGTCATCGCGCATGAGCTCTTGCATGTGGGCTTGCGTCATGACGCGCGGTGCGCGGGCCGCGATCCGTTCCTGTGGAACGTGGCCTGCGACTACGTGATCAACGGCTGGCTCGTAGAGCTTGGCGTGGGCCAAATGCCTCGCATGGGGCTGCTCTATGACCCGGCGCTTCGGGGCGAGTCGGCCGAGACCATCTACCACCGGTTGGCCGTCGATCTCAGGCGGGCCCGGCGGCTGCGAACGTTTCGCGGCGAAGGATCGTGTGACATTCTCGAGCCACGGGAGCCCGATTGGTGGCTGCGTGGCGAGGGACTCACGCTTGACGAGTTTTGTCGCCGGGCGCTCGTGCAGGGGCTCGCCTACTGCGAGGCCGAGGGGCGGGGGTTACTCCCAGCAGGGCTCGTCGCGGAAATTCGCGCGCTCGATCAGCCGCCGATCCCCTGGGATGTCGATCTCGCGCGGTGGTTCGACGCCTACTTCGAGCCGCTCGCCAGCCGGCGGACCTACGCCCGCCCAAGCCGTCGGCAATCAGCCACCCCCGACATACCACGGCCCCGCTGGTTTCTGGACCGCGACGCGATCGACGCGCGGACGTTTGGCGTGGTGCTCGACACGTCAGGCTCGATGGACTCGCGACTTCTGGGCAAAGCGATTGGTGCGATCACGAGCTATTGCCTCGCCCGTGATGTGCCCTGGGTGCGGCTCGTGTTCTGTGACGCAGCGGCTTACGACGAGGGCTATGTGCTGCCGGAGGCGCTGGTGGATCGCGTGCGAATCCGTGGGCGGGGTGGCACCGTACTTCAGCCAGGGGTGACGCTGCTCGAGCGAGCGGAAGACTTTCCGCCTACAGGCCCAATCCTGATCATCACCGATGGCCAGTGCGACCGGCTCCAGGTCCGGCGGGACCACGCCTATCTCGTACCGCGGGGCGGCCGTCTCCCGTTCGTACCCAAGGGGCCAGTGTTTTGGATCACGTGAAGTCTACGGCAGCTCGACGACAGCCTTGATGACGCCGGAGGCGGGGTCGAGGAGCGTAGGAAAGACCTCGATCACGTCCTCAAACGGCAGCGTGTGCGTGATCCAGGGCTGGGTATCGATTTTGCCTTCTTCGATGAGCGTGATGATGCGGGAAAAGTCACGGGAGAGAGCGTTGCGGCTCGCGAGGATTGCGAGCTCGCGGCGGTGCATGACCGGGGCATGTGGGAACGAGAGCGGCTGCTGCGTGATGCCCACATACACAAGCCGGCCGCCGAAGGAACAGTATTCGAGCGCCGTGGCCATGCTCTGATGACTGCCCGTCGCATCGACCACCACCTCGGCCATCCGGCCGTCGGTGAGTTGTTTGATGGTTTCGGCATCGGCTGGTGTGCCGGTGCCCTTGAGGACGTCGGGAATGCCGAGCCGATCGCGAACAAAGTCGAGCCGCGATTGCACCATGTCCATGACGATCACACGTGCTCCCGAAAGCCGGGCAAACTCAATCGCAGAGAGCCCGATTGGCCCGGCACCGATCACGAGGACTGTCTCCGAGGATGTCGGCGCCCCACGGTCGATCGCGTGGCAGCCGATCGCGAGCGTTTCGACGAGCGCGTTCTGGGCCGGCGTGAGTTTCGGTGAGCGGTGCAGTTTTCTCGCAGGAACAGGAAAGAATTTTCGGAGGCCGCCGTCGCAGTGGACACCGAGCGTCTGATGATGCTCGCAGCAGTTGGTCAGGCCACGCAGGCACGAATGACACTTCTGGCAATTGATGTAGGGCTCGACGCAGCAGCGATCGCCAGGCGCGACGTTTGTCACGCCCTCGCCGACAGCCACCACCTCGACGCCCAGCTCATGGCCGGGGATCCGCGGGTAGCTGAAGAACGGCATCTTGCCGAGGTAGCCACCGTAGTCGGTGCCGCAGATGCCGACTGCATGCACGCGTACGACTGCCTCGCCAGGGCCGGGCTCCGCGGGTTCCGGGCAATCAATGAATCGAAACGACTTCGGTTCTTCGAGAAGGAGTGCTTTCATGGTGCGACGAGCATAGCTGCTGGTTCATTTCGGCTGCCACCGGTTCTACGCTTCGTCGCACATGATCCCTGGCAGCTCCGGCACACCGGCAACAAAGGACTTGGCCGTGACAAACACGGGCTCGGCCGCGGTGGGGTGGGTCTCGTGAAACTCGTCCACGGCTCGGCGGGCCCGCTCGGTCGGCGCGTCGTAGCTGACTTGCACAGGCACCAGGCCGCGAGTGCTCTCCACGACGAAGTCGATTTCTCCCGATCCACGCCAGTACGAAACCTGCCGGAACCGTCGCCGCAGGAGCAGAAAGGTCGCGGCTTCCAATTGCTCGCCACGGTCCCGACCCGTCGTCGTGATCGACACACGACGGAGGCCCGTGTCGATTGGATAATACTTTCGGTTTCGCACGAGGCGCTGCCGCGTTGACCACGTGAAATACGGGCAGCCGATCGCGAGATAGGCGCTCTCCGCCGCATCGACGTAGAGGCCGGCCGTATCGACGGAGATGCCGAGCACCGCTGCAACACGTCGCAGGCTCGTTTCAGCTCCGGCCGACTCATAGAGCATCTGCACAAGATGCCGCAGGGGCAGGCTCGATCGGGCTGCCACACGCTCACGCATGTCTCGCTCGACGATGTCCTGAAAGTAACCGCGAAGCAGCATGTCACGGTCACGCGACGTGGCCGCCGCTGGGAACCCGCCGCAGTCGAGGTAGTCGTCGAGCTTCGCCCGTGGCCTCGCGGCGCGAAACTCGCCAAAGTCGAACGGAAACAGCTCGACGGTGTGATGGCGACCCGTGAGCGACGAGCCGAGCTCGCCAGAGAGCAGGTGGCTGTTCGAGCCAGTCACGACGAACCGGCGGCCCTTCGGTCGGTCGAGCTGCGATCGGAGCCACTGCTGCCAGCCTTCGACCCACTGGATCTCGTCAAGAAGATAGACACAGTCTCGGCCACGTTCGGCCTCGAAAGCATCGACCATTGCCTGAAGCGTGGAGTGGTCGAGTGAGCCCGCGAGCCGCGGATCCTCGAAGTTCACGAAAAGACACCGCGTGCGATCGAGTTTGTAACGATCGATGAGCTGCCGGAGCAGTATCGACTTGCCTCCCCGACGGACCCCTTGTATCACCAGCGCGATGTCGGGTCGAAGCTCGGCCGGAAGGCGGATGGTGCGGGGCACGGACGGCGGCGGAGCCGTCTCCCAGAAGCTCCACTCGGCAGCAACCCGCAAAAACTCGTCGCCAGTCATAGCGTCGAGTTTAGTCGATGTTGGTCGTATCGTCCAGTTATATCGACACTATGTGATGTGTCGAGTATGGGCGACGCTTTGGTGATCTCGGCAGGTTGATTCTGCGAAATCAGCGGGAAGTGGGTGCCGGTGCCGCGGTGGTGGCGCGCCAGCGGTGGGCCCATGCTTCGGTGAGCCAGGCGAGGATGGCGTGCGTCTCGCCCGAGGCCTCGCCCATGTCGGGTGGCGTGGTGGTGCCGATCTCTTCGAGGATCGCAAAACCCCGGACGGCGATGACCGGCATCCCAGGGGATGGTGGTGCGAGGAAGCCACCGGCGTCGGCTGGCACGGTCTCGAGTGGTCGAGCGAGACGGCCGTCGATTCGTTCGGCGCGGGCGATGGCGCGGTCTGCATCGCGGCGCTTGCCGAGGGCTTCGTACAGCATCGCCTGACGGATTTCGATGTCTGCGTCGTCGTTGGCGAAGCGGGCGGCGGAACGGTAGTCGGCGAGCGCGGCCTTCGCTGCTGTGGCCCCATCTGAGGTTTCGAGGAGACGGATGTCGCCAGTCATGACGAGTTGCTTCGCGCGGTCACGGGCACCTGGAGTGCTAGGCTGCATCATGCCGGACGGGCCGGGCGACACGCTTGCCGGTGTGCCGGGATTCGCCGACCGCATCGGGATTGACGACCTGAGTGGACCATGCAGTGGCAACGAGGCAGCCGTTGTCACGGGCGTCAAGGAATATCCACTGCCCACGACGGGCACGACGCCGCTCACGAACGGCACGAGTCGGGTGTCCGACATCATCCCCGCCGCGCCGGGCATGGTCGTCACCGACGGGGCGAATGTGTTCATGCCGCGGGTCGATCCTTGGGAGCCGCCAAAGCCGAGCCCGGGGAAACCAAACCAAAAGCCGCCGTTGGACGCAGGAGCTGCGGCCCCCGTCCCGCTCCCACTCCACCACGGGCCCACGACGCCGCCTTGGGACTGAAACCCGTCGCTTGCACGGCCGCCGATCACCGCCGACGCCGGCAGGCTATTGGTGATGCCCTGCTGAGACAACGCATCCCGCGGTGCGACAGCCCATACGGCTGCCACAGCGGCCACCACCACGCCACATCGCCGACTGTCGCTCATCTCCTCATGATAACCACATACTGATTCGAACATCGCGATCCCGGATTCCTTCGGCTGCAGTGAAACTCGTGCGATGACGAAACCGGCCGGCCAGGGGAAGCTCGCGCCGCTCAATCCCTCGGCCGATATACTGCCGCCTCGGCACGCACCGTCCATGCACCATCCTCGAGAGCTTGATCACACGATGCTGACTTTTTCGAATCGAATCCTGTTCGTCGGTTTTGGTTTTGTCGCCCGATGCACCATGCCGGTTCTCATGCGGCATCTGCGGGTGCCCCCGGAGAACATCACGATCCTGGAGTTTGAGCCAGACGAGTCGGCGATCCGTCCCTGGGTCGAGCAGGGCGTGAATTTTGTGAAGGCCAAGGTCACGCCCGACAACCTCGGCGAGTTGCTCGGTCGCCACGTCAGTGCCGGCGACATCCTCATTGACCTCGCCTGGAACATCGACTGCGGGGAGATCGTGCAGTGGTGCCATGACCACGGCGTGCTCTATCTGAACACGTCCGTCGAGCTGTGGGATCCGTACGAAAACTCCCAAAACGCTCCCCCTACCAAGATGACGCTCTACTGGCGGCACCTGAACCTCAGGCGTCAGATCGCCGGCTGGTCGGAGCCCGGCCCCACCGCCGTCCTCGAGCATGGTGCCAATCCGGGGCTCATCAGCCATTTCACGAAGCATGCTCTGCTCGACATCGCCAAAACGTGCCTGGCCGAAAAGAAGTTCACAGGGCCCGCAGCCGAACGCATCGCCGACCATGCCAAATCGCAGTCCTTCAATCACTTGGCTCACGAACTGGGCGTGAAGGTGATCCACTGTAGCGAACGCGACACGCAGATCTCGGACCGCCCCAAGCAGATCGATGAGTTCGTGAACACCTGGAGCGTCGAGGGGTTTCGGGAAGAGGGAACGACGACCGCCGAAATGGGTTGGGGCACGCACGAGAAGGAACTACCCGCCTACGCCTACGAACATCCTGATGGCCCCAAGAGTCAGATATGCCTGGCCCGCATGGGCATCAACACCCATGTCGTGTCTTGGGTGCCGGACTACACAATCATCGGGATGGTGGTGCGGCATGGCGAGGCTTTCAGCATCACCGAGAAGCTCACGGTCTGCGACGCTGCGGGCAAGCCGATCTACCGCCCCACGGTTCATTACGCCTACTGCCCAACAGACGCCGCCATCGCGAGCCTCTGGGAGCTGCGAGGCAATGACTACCGACTGCAATCCAAGCAGCGGATCATGACCGACGAGATCACCAGTGGCGCCGACATTCTCGGGGCCCTCGTGATGGGCCACCCACTAAGCTCCTGGTGGTGCGGCACGGACCTCTCGATCGAGAAATCGCGGGATCTCGTGCCCCACCAGAACGCGACCACGATGCAGGTGGCGATCTCGGTCGTGGCGGCCGTGATGTGGATGATCGAGAACCCTGCCGAGGGCGTGAAGCTCCCTGACGACCTACCGCATGAATATGTGCTTGGGATCGCCAAGCCCTATCTCGGAAAGTTCATCTCGGTGCAGAGTGATTGGACGCCTCTCAAGTATTATTCAAACGCATTCAAGGGCTTTAACCGCCCCGCCATCGATCCGACCGACCCGTGGCAGTTCAAAAACTTTTTACTTACGGATGGAGATTGAACGAACCGTATGAACCAGAAAGCACTGCTCGACCTCGCCAAGAAGCATGGCACGCCGCTTTTCATCGTGGACCACGCCGAACTACGGAAAAACTACGCCCTCTTCAAAAAGCACTTTCCGCGGGTTCAGGCGTACTACGCGGTGAAGGTGAATAGCGATCCGGCGATCGTCCAGACCTTCTACGAGCTCGGCGGCAGTTTCGATGTCGCGAGCATGCAGGAGTTTCACACGGTCTACCAGTTCATTAAGAAGCTCCCCGCCAAAGAGCGGCAGGACTTCATCTGGGACAAGATCATCTACGCAAACCCCATCAAGCCGATCGAAACACTCCGCGAGCTCGATCAGTACCGGCCATTGGTCACGTACGACAACGTCGAGGAAGTGAAGAAGATCGCAACCCACGCGCCCCATGCCGGGCTTTGCCTCAGGCTTCAGGTGCCGAACACCGGCTCGATGGTGGAGCTTTCGAGCAAGTTTGGCGCCACTCCTGGTGAGGCTGTCGATCTCATTCAATGTGGCCACGACCACGGCCTCGTGGTTGAAGGTGTGTCATTCCACGTCGGCAGCCAATGCACGAATCCAGAGAACTACGTGCAGGCTCTGCACCTGGCCGCAGGGATCTTCAACGAGGCGAAGCTCCGTGGTTTCGAGCTCAAATTGCTCGATATCGGCGGCGGCTTTCCGGCCGCCTACGACTCGAGCGTTCCGAAGTTCGGGCCGCTCGCCCGGAAAATCAACCACGAAATCGACCGGCTCTTCCCGAAGGATATCGAGATTCTTGCCGAGCCTGGGCGGTTCCTCGTGGCGTCAGCGGGCACGGCCGTCTCGAAGATCATCGGCAAGGCGAGTCGCAACGGGAAGCGGTCGTACTACGTAGACGATGGCGTGTACCACACGTTCTCGGGCGTGATCTTTGACCACTGCACCTACCACATGAAAAGCTTCAAGCGAGGCACACCGCAGATCTGCGCCGTGTTCGGTCCCACCTGCGACGCCCTCGACACGATCAGTCTTTCTGAGCAGCTTCCCGAGCTCGAGATCGGCGACTATCTCTACGCCGAGAACATCGGGGCATACTCAGCGGCCAGCTCGACGCACTTCAACGGGTTTCCGCCGGCGACGGTTGTCCACGTGAATCAGTGACACGCGGCGCGGGCCATCCATGGCCCCGCTTCGCTTGCCGGGCCGGCTACTACACGCGGCGCTCGCCCTCCTTGGCCTCGCTTCGCTTGCCGGGCCGGCTATTTCCCGCGGCGCTCGCCATCCATGGCCTCGCTTCGCTTGCCGGGCCTCCGCCCGGAAGTGGCGACGCATCCGGCGTCGCGGTCTCGTGGCATTTAACCCGACGTGGCGGCTGGCGGCAGCGTGAAACTATCGCAGAACGAGGCTCAGGGTGGCCCGTGCCGGAGGCGACGGCGTAGGAATCTGAGCGTAGCCGGGATGGCGAAGCTCAGATTTCTCCGAGCTCACGGCGGGCACGAAGCCCGTCGTGAGCGTCCGGCGACCCGGCACGGGCCACCCTGAGCCGGCACCTCACCAAACGGCGTTGCCCATCAGGACTATGACAGGCTCATGACGCCTTTTCTGAGTGATTGTGAGGGATGCTAGACTCTTCGCTCACCTATTCTGAATCGCCCAGGACGACGCCCCCATGACGAGCCCTGCACCCGATCCCCTCGCACGCGACCGCGACTTGCTCAAGGCTGCAAGAGAGCGGGGAACCCTCGCAACTCTCGGCGCCTTTGTGCGACTATCCGGACCGGGATGGCTTCAGTCGGCGATTACGCTCGGAGGCGGGTCGCTTGCAGGGTCGCTCTACGTCGGCGTGCTCTGCGGCTACGAGCTCCTTTGGCTCCAGCCTTTGATGATGGTGCTGGGCATCGTGATGCTCTCGGCGATCGCCTACGTGACGCTCTCAACGGGCGAAAAACCGTTCGGTGCGATCAATAATCATGTCAGCCCGGTGCTCGGCTGGGGCTGGCTCATCGCCGCGATGATGGCAAACCTCGTCTGGGCAATGCCGCAGTTCTCGCTCGGCACCGCGGCGATCCAGCAGAACCTGCTCCCCGAAGCGACGTTCCTCCAGGGCCGCAGCGGTGAGTGGATATGCGCGATAGCGCTGTTTTCCCTCAGCGCCATGATCATCTGGTTTTACGACTCGGGCAGCCGGGGCGTGAAAATTTTCGAGCGAATTCTCAAGGGGATGGTCGGTGTCGTGGTGGTGAGCTTCTTCGGCGTCGTGGCGGCGATGACGTGGAAGGGCCAGCTCAACTGGGGACAGATTGCGGCTGGTTTCGTCCCGAATCTTTCCTCGCTCTGGCGACCGGTGTCAGACCTCCAGCCGCTCATTGATGCGTCAGGGGCGCCGGGCTACTGGACCGACCTCGTCATCACGCAGCAGAGGCAAGTCATGATCGCAGCAGCGGCCACGGCCGTGGGCATCAACATGACGTTTCTCTTGCCGTACTCGATGCTCCGAAAAGGCTGGGACCGGACGTTCCGTGGCCTGGCCGCATTCGACCTCTCGACGGGTTTGTTCATTCCGTTCTTCTTGGCCACGAGTTGCGTCGTGATCGCCGCCGCAAGTCAGTTTCACGGGCCTGACGCGATCGCCGAGGCAGCGGTTGGAGCCGCAGAGGCCAAGGGACAATACCGAGCCAACCTCGAAGCTCGGCTCGCGCATGATCTCGGCAAGGAGATCGCCAAGGGCCTTCCTACTCCTGAAGCGGAATCGAAGATCGACGCGCTTCCCGAGGCCGACCGGCAACTTGCGGCGATGCTCGTGAAGCGGGACGCCTTCGATATGGCACGGGCTCTCGAGAAACTCTTCGGCTCCGGCGGCCTCACGCAGCGGGTTTTCGGTATCGGTGTGTTGGGCATGGCGATTTCGACCATCATTATTCTGATGCTCATCAACGGTTTCTGCGTCACTGAGATGCTCGGAACGCCCGCGGGTGGCATCCATCAGCGGCTCGGGGCGCTCCTTCCCGGTATCACGGGGGCCATTGGTTTTCTTTACCTCTGGAACAACGAGGCGGTGAAGTTCTGGCTGGCCGTGCCGACGAGCAATTTTGGAATGGCCCTCCTGCCCATCGCCTACGTGACGTTCTTCCTCATGATGAACAGCAGGAGCCTGCTGGGCGATGCCATGCCGACCGGCATCCGCCGGGTTGTGTTCAACGTCGCGATGCTCCTGGCAATCGCCGCTGCTGCCACGGGGTCTGGAATCAGCATCTGGACGAACGTTGGCTGGTGGGGCGTTGGCGCGATGGCCGCCTATGTCTTGCTCGCTGTGATTGGCGGTGTCTTGCGACCGCGGCAGCAATCGATTCGCTGATCCGGCCGCGTGGCCGGCTCCAATCCTGAGGAGAAACACCATGCGATGCATCCTCGTTGCCGCGGCCTTTTTGGTGGCCAGTGCGACGAGCGCTGCGGAACGCCCAAACATCCTCTGGCTCTCGGCCGAAGATATTTCAGCCGTCACCGTCGGCTGCTACGGCGGCCCGGCGAAGACCTCTCGGATCGACGCCCTCGCGGCAGGCGGCCTTCGATTCGACGCAGCCTTTTCGGCAGCCCCCGTCTGTGCCCCGTCCCGCAGCGCCATCATCACGGGCGTCATGCCGACCACGCTTGGCAGCCTGCCGATGCGGTGTATGGCCACGCCGCCGCCGTTCGTTGTCGGATTCCCGACGTTCCTCCGCGAGGCCGGTTACTACTGCACCAACAACGCAAAGACCGACTACAACTTTGACAAGAGTTTTAAGGCGGGCTGGAATGAGTCGAGCAACAAGGCCCACTGGCGAAACCGGCCCGACAAGAGCCAGCCGTTCTTCGCCGTCTTCAACCTGCATGTGACCCACGAGAGCAGTCTCTTTGCCGACAAGCTCGAAAAGAACCTTCAGCCTCTACCTCCCGACGAGCGAACCGACCCCGCATCAGTCGATGTGTTTCCGTTCTATCCCGACACACCGGTCATCCGGCAGTCCCTCGCCCATCGGCTTGATCTGGCGGCCGTGCTCGACCGCGACGTTGGGCAATTCCTCGATCAGCTCGAGGCCGACGGTCTGGCGGACTCAACGATCGTCGTCTTCTGGGGCGATCACGGCGAGGGGATTCCCCGAGGAAAGCGTGCCCTCACCGACTACGGCCTCCGCGTGCCGCTCATCGTGCATGTGCCCGAACGGTTTCGTGACGCAATCCGGCTCCCGGGCGACAATGCACCGGCGGGTGTCACCGAGAATCTCGTGAGCCTCATGGACCTCGGCCCCACGATGCTCGACATCGCCAGCGTGGCGATTCCCAATTGGATGGAGGGGAAGAGTTTTGCCGGGCCGCATGCCACAGCCCAGAGCGTCGTGATTGGTGTGGCCGATCGAATGGACGCCGCACCTGGCTTCGGCAGGACGGTTCGTGATGCTCGCTACCGCTACGTGCGAAATTTCCTGCCCTGGCTCGATGGGGATGACCTGCCTGACTACGCCAGTGGGGTGCCGATCACCGGCGAGCTACGAACCGTCCGCAGGGCGGGCATGCTTTCGGCCGCCGCCAGGTGGTTTGCACGCACGAAACGCCCTGCCGAAGAGTTGTATGACGTCACGGCTGATCTGCATGAGCTCCGTGATCTCGCGGGCGACCCGGCCCACGCGGCAGACCTAGCTCGGCTCCGTGACACCCTCCGGGCATGGATGAGCGAAACCCGTGACACCGGCATTCTTCCCGAGCCGATTCTCCGGCGGGAGGCCCGCGAAGCAGGCAGTGAGTGGGCAATTTTTCATCCTGATGAGGAAGGGGATGCCGCCGCAGTTTCGCGTTACAAAGCAATTCTCGCAGCCGCCTTGGATGTGGCTGACCAGCCAGCCGATGCACCGTGGAAAGAACGGCTGGCCTTATCGGATCCGGCAGTCCGGTTCTGGGCCGTACACGGCATCGGATGGCAAGCCGCACGCGAGGGCGGTGATGCGATCGCCAGCGGCACTGCGATGCTTGAACCGCTGCTTGGTGATATCGATCCCGTCGTGCAGATCGTCACGTCCTGGTGGCTCGTGAAGCTCGGTACGAGTGACACGAAGCCGGCCCTCGACGTACTTGGCCGTGAGATGCTGTCATCCGACCCAGACATCCGCCAGCAGGCGCTTGCCGCGATCGACACCCTCGGCGAGGCGAGCCGACCACTCTGGAAGGTTGCGGCGGCCATTGAAGTCGGCAAGGCACACAAGGCCGATGAGTATTCGGGCCGCATGATCGGGCGGATTCGCGATCGGCTTGCGAAGTCAGCCAAGTCGGCGCCCTGAGCCGCCCGATGAAAAACATCCAAGTCCTCCTTGACGAGATCGCTGCCGTCGCAGTGACGGTGGCCAAGTGGGCCGTGCTGGTCGTGCCGCTTGGCATCGTTGTTGGCTCAGCCGTCGCGGCTTTTCTCTGGTCGCTCGATCGGGTGACGGCCATGCGTTTCGAAAATCCCTGGCTCCTGTGGCTCTTGCCCGTCGCCGGCGGCCTTATCGGCTGGCTCTTCGCCACCGTGGGCCGACCTGCCGACGCAGGAAACGATCTCATCATCGACGAGATTCACGAGCCGAATCTCGGTGTGCCACTGCGGATGGCGCCGCTCATTCTTCTGACCACCGTCATCACGCATCTCTTTGGTGGCTCGGCGGGTCGTGAAGGCACGGCTGTGCAGATGGGAGGCGGCATCGCCGGGGGCATTGCAAAACGCCTCCCGTGGTTGAGCCGCGACGACGTCCGAACACTGTTGCTCTGTGGCATGGCCGCAGGTTTTGGTGGCGTCTTTGGGACCCCGGTTGCAGGGATGGTGTTCGCACTGGAAGTACTGGCCATCGGCCGCATGCGATACGAGGCCATCCTCCCCTGTCTCGTCGCGGCGATCACGGCCGACTGGACGTGTGTTGCCTGGAACATCGCGCATACCCACTACCACATTGCGTCACTCGTCCCCGCCGACGCAGGCGCAGGTCTCGCGCCGCTCGACCCGAAACTCATGGCCTGGGCGGCTGGCGGCGGCCTTGTCTTCGGCCTTGCCAGCCGGGTCTTCGCGGCGGCGATTCATGCCGTGCAGCACCTCTTTCGCCGCTTTGTGTCGATGCCGATCCTTCGGCCCGTCATCGGTGGAGTGATTGTCATCGCGCTCGTGCAGCTCTTCGGCACACGCGACTATCTCGGCCTCGGCGACACGAGCCCCGATCCCGACGCCGTGACGATTGCGTCGGCCTTCGAGCCGGGGGGTGCCCGCGCATGGAGTTGGGCCGCCAAGATTCTCTTTACGGCCATCACGCTCGGCTCGGGGTTCAAGGGGGGCGAGGTGACGCCCCTGTTCTTCATCGGGGCCACGCTCGGTGGCGCGCTTGCGATGTTCGGCGACGTGCCGGTCGACTTTCTCGCGTCGCTCGGCTTCGTCGCGGTGTTCGCTGGGGCCGCCAACACGCCACTCGCCTGCATCGTGATGGCCGTCGAGCTTTTTGGGAGCGAGTGCATCGCCTACTACGCCGTCGCCTGCGTGGTGTCCTACCTCACAAGCGGCCATGCCGGCATCTACCACGCCCAGCGGATCGACACACCCAAACGCCGTCGGCGCCATCACCCGCGGCCCTCGGTATGACAATCCCCGCCGGAATCCCGATCCTGGATGGGTTGACCCCATAAACGTGGTACAATTGAAGGTACGGGGGTAGCAGCGAGTTCCTTTAGCCTTGACTCTTCGGGCAGAACTCACCGCAGACCCTGTATCTGGAAACATGTCCCATGGACTTTCTCTGGTTTCTTCTGATTGGACTGATTGCTGGCACGCTTGCTGGCGTCATCATGAAAGGCGGCGGCTACGGCATCATCGGCGACATCATCCTGGGTGTCCTCGGCGCTGTGCTTGGCGGCTGGCTCTTCAAGGAGTTTGGCGTAGCGGTCGGCGGTGGGCTGCTCGCGAATCTTGGCGTCGCGACGGTTGGTGCCGTCGTCTTGATTTTCATCCTCCGGCTGCTCAACCGGCGGAGGTAGGCCCTTCGCGACGCTCGTCCACCTACCGGTTTTCGAACCGGTAGGTGCCGTCGTCAGCGAGCCGCCCCTCGAAGACATGGCCACCGGCCTCGACCCGCAGGCTGCCACTCTGCCAGGCCTGCTGCATGATCGGTGAGGCGTAAACGTCTTTTGTTCGCTCGGGTGCGGTCACCTCGGCGGGCATTGCAGCCTCGCCTGCGCTGTCGTACACGACGAGGTCGAACCCGCACTCGCCGTCACCGCGAGGTTTAGCCGTGAGAAACCGTGCGTCGGGGTAGCGCTTCTTCACGGCGTCATCCACCGCGAGGTTCTCCGCATCGACAGCGAGGTTGACCGGCTCGATGACGAGCGTTGCCCGACTGAGCGCGATGGTCCACCTCGCGGGCTCGAGCGTCACCACAGCGTCGGCTGGCACCTGGATGAAGAACGTGCCGCCCGCTACCACATCCCGTCGCCAGCTCACGCGGTTCTCCACATGGGCAATGCGATCATGCCGGCTCGTCTTCCCGTGGCCCCACGGCTCGGCCGTGTTGATCACGACGTGATCCACGCCCCGCGTGTCATGCTCGACCATGATCTTGAACGGGCTGACATCGTAGGCGTCGCCGATCATGCGGGCATCGAGCGAGCCGATCTGGAATGTGGTGCCAAAAAACGTGGTTTCGTAGTAGGCCGGCTCGTCAAACGTGGCATCGGCCATGTGCGTTGGCATGTCGCCATGATGCCGCGGCGGCGTTTTGCCTGGTGGAAGCCACAGGGTGTACGGCGGCTTCGAGGCGTGGAGCGTGACGGGCCTGGCGAACTGCCTATGGGCGAGGGCCACAACGGCCGGGGGCGGGCGATACCCGCTCGATGCAAAGATCGGCACGTCGTAATACGGATCGGGGTCGGCCCTATCGCCCGCTGGGTGATCCCCAAAAAAGAGCCAACACTCGTGGGTCGCACTGCCCCCAAACACCCTGTTGGCCCCACCGTAGTCGCGGCAGACCGGTCCTCCCCAGCCCCCCCGCCAGTACTTGATCGCGGCGGCTGTAAAGATCCAATCGAGGCCACCCTTGGCGAGAAGCTTCACCTCGGGATCGATTGCGAAGTCGTAGAGATTCAAGAGCGGGCCGGCCCCATGCATGAGATAGTTTTCGCTATCCCATTCCCGCTGGCCCACGTGATAGAGCATCCGCACGAAGGCGATGAGCCTCGCCTTGGCGATCTGCCGGGTGGCTTCGTTTCCCGCGGCCTCCGCGAAGAGATAGATGCTCGTGTCTCGCATGAGGCGGAGGTTGTCGGTGTCTCGCACGTCGACCCACGAGCCGAATTTCTGCGGTCCCCAGCCGTCCTTGATTGAGCGATCACCCGTGCCGAACTGCGGATGCGGGCGGCGGAGCGGGTCTTCTTTGGTCCATGCGGCGATCCCCTTCTCGAACCTCGCGACGTACTCCGGTTCGAGCAGCTCACGGAGCAGAAAAAACTTTCGCGGCTGATGCTTGAGCGTGAAGCACCAATAGAGGTCGATGCCGTGGGTATGGCGGTGGATGTCTTCGGGATCGTTCTCCTGAAACTTCGCCAGCCCCTTGGCCTGGTCGCCTGTCAGGACCGCGGCCAAAGCAGCGGCATACATCCGCTTTTCATTCTCACCCCAGGCGTTGCCGCTGACACCCTTGGCCGCGAGCAGGCCGACCGAGTGACGGGCCCGCCTCGAGAAACCGTCCTCGTCGTCGTACGGATTGCGAAACCGGGCCTCGATCGCCTCGGGCTTGATTCGCAGCTCGTCAAACTGATCCGCGGCAGCGGGCAGCGCCGCGAACAGCCCGATGGCCAGGCCAATACCGAGGCCTGCGATGCGTGCTCGACACTTCATGGATTCGCTCTCGGGTGGCGTATAATGGAGTTGTCTGTCCACATTGTCATACACATTCTCCGCAAGGGGTTGGCCCGTGCTTTCGCAAACCGTTGAGTATGCCCTGCGGGCGGTCGTGCATCTGGCCGACCAGGCGCCGGCGGCGCGAACGACCGAGCAGATCGCGGAGGTCACGAAGGTTCCGCAGGCGTATCTCTCGAAGGTGCTTCAGGCGCTCAACCGGGCGGGAATCGTACATTCACAGCGGGGTGTGGGGGGCGGAATCTCGCTTGTGGCCAAACCGGAGCGGCTGACGATTCTCGAGGTGGTAAGCGCCGTCGATCCGATTCAGCGGATCAAGACATGCCCGCTGGGCCTCGAGGCGCATGGCGTGCGACTGTGCCCGCTGCATCGCCGGATGGACGAGGCGATGGCGATGGTCGAAAACGCATTCCGCAACACGACGCTCGCGGAAGTGCTCGCCGAGCCGACGCGAAGCAAACCGCTCTGCGGGTTTCCGTTCATGACGTGAAGGGCCGCGACGTCATTGCCAGGACACTGGCAAACCAGGCTTCGTGTCGCCGAGGATTTCGCGGATGGCCTGGCGGTCGCCGGCCGAAAGATGGGCAAACTGCTCTGACTCGTCTTCCCCACTCAGGATGCTCCAGAGCCGATTCCAGACATACTCCCGCATCTCCTCTGGCAGCGAGTCAAAGCTCTGGGAGTAGATGAGGTAGCTGCACGGATACCTGAAGAGGCGGCGATTCAAATCAAGGTCGCGGAGTGAGCGGCCCTGGCTATCCTTTGGCCCTTGGCGAGTGAACCATTCGGCGTAGCCCGACGTTCCAGTCACCTTCGCCGAGAGCTCCGCCTCATCGACCATGAGCAAGGATTCGACCAGGGCGTCGCCCGCCGAAGCAATGCGGCGGGTCGTGCTGTCGAGCCGTTTTCCTGTCGGTTCGCCGAGCGCCTTGTTGAGCATCACCTCGTAGTCGAGTGCCTGACGGGTCGCGAAGTTTGCCTGGGTGAGCTTGTTGTGGACGAGCGTCTGATGCTCGAGCACCATCAGTGCCACGATGTCACTGTGTGATGAGAGGTAGCCAGTGAGGTTCACAAGACGGCTCAGGTCGGTGACATTCTGGCCGGCGGCATTGTCGATCTCGTGAGGATCGACCCGCTCGCGAACCACGAGGTTGCCGGCATGCTTCTGGTCGCCATGCGTGCCGGTGACATACCAGCCGCCCCACCGCTTCTCGAAAGGCGTGGTGTGATCGACCATCGTGCTGCCGGCAGAGAGGATTGGCTCGCCCCCGCCATCAACGAAGAGCGAGCGGACCACATGCCCCGGCACGCCTCCGGTGCGACTCGATCCGTGGCAGAGGAGACAGTTATCAGTCTGCCTGAGGAACGTGGGCCGCGCGGCCTCTGCTTGATCGAGCGTGTAAAAAACTGTGCCGAGCTTCGGATCAGCGACGGAAATTTCGAGCACCTCGCCGGATTGGCAGAAGCCGACGTAGACATCGTCAGTGAAGTAGACCGCCCGCGGCCGCTTCGGCGAGATGCGTTGCCGCTGGAGGCTTGTCTTCGAGAAGACGAGTGCCTGCGACTCGACAGGCACGTCGAGCGCGGCAAGCACAGACGCGAGGTAACCCCGTTCGGGCTCAAACTCAAGCCTGCACTCCCCCGCGTCAACCCGCCGCTGAAGGTCTGAAACCGGATTTCTAGGCGTCGCCACGCTGTACTTGATCGGCGGACGCTCGAAGTCATCCACCGCGAAAACCGCTGCCCCAGTGATTGAAAGCGCCGCCATCACGATACGGCGAAGGGCTGGTTGCTTCATGGCCCGAGTATCAACGAAAAAGAGCGACCTACCGAAAATTGGATGGTCTCATCCAGTTTGTCGACAAACACCCTCGGTGTCAACCGCTGGACCCTATCGCCCAAAAACCACTCGTGGCCGGCAGACTTCAAAATTCGCCCGAGCGAAACCGATCCTGAGCCACATGCCGAACGGTCACTACGACTACCATTTGCCTGACGATCGTGAATAGGCCCGATGCGTCGGGCGTGAACCGAGACCGAAATGAATCTCCTGAAGCTCGTAGGGAAACTCGCCATCTTCAGCAGACTTTGGCCAACGGGCCGGCTGTTCGGCGAGTGTGGCAATCGCTTCGCGCATGCCCGTGTACCAGCGATCCGCTTGCTCGACTGAATGCTCTCGCGCCCACCACGCCGCGGATGCTTCAATCTCCCGAGCCGCTCGCTCGGTGACGATAACGTCAAACGTCATGCCGACAGTGGCCGGCGAATCTTGGATCGAATGCGGTTGTCGAGCTCTTCCAGAGTGACAACCCTTCCCGCTTCCATGTCGGCAATCCCCTGACCAATCGCATCGCGGTCGGCATCATGCCGCAGCGAATCGAGCGTCATCTGGTCAACGAGAAAATAGACCTGATGGGTTTGATCGTCCTCGACGGCTACCGGACAACCGTCTCGCATGAGTGCTTCACGCTGTTCGTCTGTGAGCTTCGGCGTCATATTTGAAGTGTACCACCTTCGCCAGTCAACGCTCAGACCGATCAGAATTCTCACTTCACCTCGTGAGGGGAGCCAAGCGTGTCGTCGATGCGGCGGATGACGGCGAAGTCATCCTTGTACGACACGGGCACGAACTGCGTGGCGTCGGAGCCAAATGCCGTCTCGAGGCCGGTGCCCGCCCATGCAAACTCGAGCAGCGTCTTCCGTATGGCTTCGGCGAGCTCCGGCACCAGATCATGGGCATAACCGATGGCGGCCGGCGGGAATCGCTCGGAGGAGTAAATCACCCGCACCTTCTCGGCTGGCACCCGGCGAGACTCGTCGGGATCGCCCAGAGCCCGGGCAAGCATGTCGCTGGCGACGGCGGCAGCGGCGAGCTCGCCGCTGGCCACCCCGCGAATCGACTCCTCGTGCCCATACGAAAAGCCCCATGCGTAGTCTCGGTCGGGGGCGAGTCCAAAGTCTTTCCACAGGAGGACGGCAGGAGCCTTGAAGCCGGAGTTCGATGATATCTCAGTGAACGTGAGCTTTCGGCCCCTCAGGTCACGGACGGTCTGCATTGGACTGTCCTGCGGAACGATGATCTTCGTTGTGATGCCGAAGGAGCCATCGGCTCGCCCCAGTGTGCAGACGGGCACGAACCCACAGGCATTGACTGCCCGCGGAACGCTCCCGGTGTTGAAGCCAGTCACGTGCAGCCGCCCATCACGGAGTGCTCGTAGTTGCTCGTCGGTTGTTTCAAAGACCACGTGATCGACGGTCTTGCCTGCCCGAGCGGCCAGGTCTGCCACGAGTTTTTCCCAGGGCGCACGGTGCTCCTCCCCATCACCCTGTTTAGCCACATAGGAGAAGACGATCACCTCGGGATCCCGGAGAGCGGCAGGGTCACTCGGTGGATCGGCGACGAGGTCGCCATCGGCATCAGCAAAGGTGGCCGCAAGCCGGTTCTCCACGCTTCGCGTAAGGCCGAACGCCCGAAGCGTCCTTTCGTCCGCCTCCTTCCGAACCGCTGCCTCGGATGGCCAAAATGCCACTGCGATTCCCACGGACGCAATTGCCACCAGGACCAACAAAATCAGTAAGCGCATGGGAGAAACAATCTGCTTTCGGGTATTGAATGAAGACCCCTCAGCCGCGTTGGAATTCTCCATTACACCCCCCATGGCACACCTCGTATCAGTACGAACCGGCAATGTCCCCGGCATTCATCGTAAACAGCGACACAAATGTGTTCGCGTCAATAAAGTCGCTGACGAAATGCACCGAACCATCCGCGAAGACAAGGTTTGTGCCACCGGTATGAAAGCTGTAGGGTTTCGAGTTGTTGTCGCAGTTGATAATCTGCGAACCGTTGCAAAAATCGTTGATCGTCATCCAATTCGTGGGACTCGCCCAGCGGAAACGCGTTGAGAGCCCTCCGGTCGGTTTGCCATTCTCGTAGATGGGAGGCTTTCCTCCGTCTTCGAAAAGCATGAACGTATTCGAAAGACCGTCTCGGACGTGCGCGGGCCGTACGGTACGGCGGCGGGCGGGATTGTTTGCCGAATCGATGGCATCGACGGCCATGACACCGTCCCACTGGGAATTCCAGGTCGTACCCACATTACCCCAGTTCGGTGCCGAGCCGCCCGCCCGCGACTGAACGGCGCCGCTGGTGATCAAGGCTCCAATACCACTGCTGGTCGTCGGGTCGATGCGGCGAGCCGTGGTGAAATCGGTCACATGGCTGTTTTCCCGGCCGCTCGGCGCTGAAGGACAAATCAGAATGCCGCCGAGGTGCTGCCTCGTGAGGGAATCATTGTTCGAATTTGTCGAATCGTTCCAGTGCTGCTTCCAGTCGAGCGCGTTAAAGACGGCTCCCTGCTCGTAGTACGGAAGGATATAGGTGAACAGATTGTGTCGGGCCAAGGCCGGTGGATTGGTGTTGCATACCGTTGGCAGATCACAATTCGTCGCGGCTGGAGGGAAACGGTCGTTCGAGGAAATATAGTTGTGGATGGCCAGGCCGAGATTCTTCATATTGCTGGAACACTGAAGTCGCCGTGCCGATTCGCGAGCGCTCTGAACAGCCGGCAAAAGCAACGCCATGAGCGTGGCGATGATCGCGATGACGACCAAAAGCTCGACAAGCGTAAAGCCCTGCTGGCCGCGTTTGCCATCTTGGTTGTGGGCCATCACTGTATTCCTCAGGGCCGAACAGAATATGAACTACTTGGTCGTGAGCTCCAGCGCCGGTAGTTCACCGGCCTCCTGGATCGTCATTCGTAACTGAGTCTTCGCCGGATCGTCATACCTTCCCTTGAGCTTGTCGGGCTGCTCTTCGTATGTCGCCATGTTGAAGTCTTCGCTGTCTGAATTTGCAGGCAATGGGCCTCTCCACAAAGCCGTCACCTTGTACTCTCCTCGAGGCGCGCCGTCTCCACTCCAATACGTCTTGAGCTCGTAGAAGCCATCCTTGCCGGTGGTTGCCCGTGGCGTGAGCTTTTGAACTCGCTCATCGGCTCCAGTCGGATGGAATACGAGGAACGCGTGCTCTGCCGGCTTTCCGTCCACGAGAACCTGACCTCGCACGGGATACGTCTCGACCTTGTCCGGCTTACTGCACCCGATCGTCACGGCGGCCAGCAGAATGCCGATGCCCGTTCGCCTCGAGCAGAGTCGAAAAAATGACAAACGGCTGCCTAATGGGAGCTTGACTACCTTGCCGAAGAAGACGGCGGCCTGTCGCGTCAGGGGGCGAACGGCGATCATGGATTGGTATCCTCGGCGAGGCGGGAGGGGGTGCCAGGACTCTCACTATCCTACCGGGCGAATGTGAGCGGACCATGAGGCGCTGCCGCGGCCCTGTCTTGCCGAACTGAGTGCATCGAGGCAAATGCCGAGACTTGCGGCGATTCACGCTTCTCTAGGCATTCGCCCGAGCAGGTCACTTTCCGCCGCGGCTGGCGTGCCGTCCTCGCCCAGGACAAACGTGATCGGCTCCGGCAGGGAGACCGTGCCAGGCGGGAAATCCAACTGGAAGGTGTCGAAGCCGACGTGGGTGAGCGGCCCGCCGTAGCCCTTAGTCCCGATCGACCAGCGAAGCGCCCCCTTCTCCAGGGTGATCGTGAGCGGGCCGTAGAGCGGGCTCATGTACGACCCGGCATACGTCGCGAGTGGACGGGTCGGCGGCCCGGCCGGTTTCTTGGCGGCATCGGGGGCAATATCGAACATGGCATCAAGCTTTTGTTGGGTCTGCCAGATCTGATCCTGCATGTCGTTGGCCTCACCGCCCGTGAACTGCTCAAGCACATGCCCGCGGATGGCTTCCGGCGCGAGCGTCAGATTGAGATTTGCGAACACGGCCACGCCGAGGCCGAGCTCGGGGATCATGGAGACGACGGTGCGGGTGCCACCAAGCGCGCCGCCTTTCTCGATCACCTCATAGCCACGGTAGTGGTAGCTGTCCCAGCCCATGGCGAACGCCAGGCCTGAGGTCTCGCTGATCGGCGGGGCGCTCGTGAAGCCTGGTGTATCGACCATCGCAGGGCGGTGCATCTCGCGGATGGCTTCAGCAGAGAGAATCGGTTTGCCGTCGAGTTTTCCTTCGGCCAAGTGCATCCGCAGGAACGGCACCATGTCGCCGATTGATGCAGCCATGCCACCGGCAGGGGCGAGCGTCTCCTGTGGCACCCATGCCATCGCGGTGTACGAGTCGCCATCGTGAAAATGAGCCGCGGCGATATTTCGCTGATCAGCTCTGATGCGATACGTGAACGTCGCATTCTTCATCCCGAGTGGCCCGAAGAGCCGTTTCTGCATGAGCGATTCCCAGTCGTCGCTACCCACCCTCGCGGCGAGCATGCCAGCGGCGAAATAGCCGAGGTTCGAGTAGTTGCCATGTTCGCGAAAGCTGCATGCCGGCTCGACGAGCCGCAGACGGCGAATCACTTCCGTGCGGTCGAAGCCCAAGTGATCGAAGAGATCGCCCGTAAATGCGGGAAGCCCCGTGCGGTGGGCCAGAAGATCGCGGGGCGTGGCCATCCTGGTCGTGTAGAGATCTTTGAACACCAGTTCGGGAAAATCCCCGATGAGCGGCCGATCCCAGTCGAGTTTTTTCTCGTCGACATACGTCGCCACGAGCGCCGACGTGAAGGCCTTGGTTACCGACGCCAGAGAGAAGACCGTGTCGGCATCCACCGGCTCAGCCGCATCAAAACGCCGCTTGCCGTAGCCCGAAAGCACGACGGCCTTGTCCTGATGGATGACCGCCACCGCGAGCCCCGGCACCCGATACTTCTCTCGGACGCTCTCGACAAACGCATTGAACGCGGCCGGATCAAACTCCGCTGCCATGCCCTGGGTGCCGACACCACAAGAGACGAGCGCCGCCAAGGCCACCACAACACCGCACGCCAAACCGCGCATCACGTTCGAGAAGCCTCGCCGAAATGCGAGGTGTACGACTCTCTCCCAAAACCGATTGCTACGCCCGAAGGTCGAGGCGGCGGCAGGCTGGAAAGAAGGGCGAAGCGGGGGGCGTTGCTCGTTCACCGGAGGTGTCCTGAAGAAAATTTGGTGGCCTTGGCAAGGTGATCATGGGCACCGGTTTTTCGGGTCCGGTACGCGTCGCCGGCAGTGTACCGCGGGGCCGCAACCGGCGATCGACAGCCTGGTATTCTTCTCCTGCATGCACGGCATTCACCTGATCATCCAATACTGCAACGATCCCCGTCCGCAGCGGCAGGCGGAATACGACGAGTGCCTCCGGCGAAACCTGGCTCACCCGGCCGTCGTCGCCGTCCATGATCTGGTCGAACCGGGCACGGCCGTTCCCGAGGAATTTCGCACGCACGCGAAACGTCGGGAGCACCGCGTGGACCGATGGCTGACGTACAAGGATGCTTTTGCGTACGCCAATGAGCAACTGAAGGGCGAAGTCGTCGCCCTCGCGAACCTCGACATCTTCCTCGATCCCTCATCTGACTGGAGCACCCTCGGCTTCCTCGCCGACGGCATCGTGCTGTGCCTTTCTCGGCTCGAGTGGGACAACGACGGCCGGGTGTTCAAGGATCCAGGCTTCGAACGAATCGGCTTCGCCAACTCGCAGGATGCGTGGGTGTTTCAATCTCCCCTCGAGGTGCCCGACTGCGATTTCGAGATCGGCACGCTCGGCTGCGACAACGCGATTGCAGATCGCATCCGCCGCACGGGACGGATTCCGGTCAACCTCGGTAGCCGGTTTCGCATCCTCCACTATGATCGCTGCCGCGGAAAGACGTCGGCCAATCAGCAGGACGTCCACCGGACCGACCGTGCGGCCCGGCCCCGACGCCGCCCCGAGGAGAACGGGCAATACCTTCTCCCCGACATGGATCAGGTGCGGAGCGTCGATCAGATTCTCACCGCACTCAACGTGTCCGACATTCAGCGTTACATGGTGATTTGCGACGTCATCAGCCGCTTCGTCCGCATCAAGAACGACGACTGAGGAGGGGTCGGCTCGCGGCCCGCCCCATGAGCGGCTAGGCATGGCCAGGCCGCGACGATGGCACACCCCACGAAGGATCAGCTCGGGTAGCCGGTGACCGGCGCAACCGCGAAGGCGGTGCCGTTGGACGCACCCCGGTCCCACACCTGCACGCCGTTTTGCTGCTTCCGCCCGAGAATGCCAGTCCGTCCAGACGCGACGTCGCTATCCGAGTAGAGACCTGCGAAGGCCTGAGCCAGCGTGGACTGCGGCCAACTGCCGAAGTTCCGCACGTCGTAGCTGCCCCCGCCAGGCCCGCGTTCGAGAACCCACCATGAGAGATTGCCGTTCGACCGCTGAAGTCCGGCGATGCCCACCGTGCCGTTGCCAGACCCGAAAAAGTCACCAACCAAAACATCCGAGTAGGTCGATGTGTGGTCGGGCCAGAGCCCCATGAGGCTCGGCGTGTTGTTCTGCGGCGTGATCGAGGCGTTGTAGCCGAGGCTGTACCAGGCGTTGTTTTCGGTCTTCGCGGCGATCAGGTCTGGCCCGCCAGGAACGCCATCAAAGTTGCCGACACGGTAGTCGGTGAAGTTTTCATGCTGCCCCCACTGCGTCGTCATCACCGTGTGGTTCATCGAACCGGGGGTGCCCTCGTACTCGGAGAGCCACCAGGTGCTGCCGGTCAAACCGGCGACCTGGGCCTTTCCGCTCGGGTCACCGAGGAAATTGCCGGCAAGGGTCTGATCCCACTGCACCTCGCTACTCCAGGCTCCCATATAAACGTTTTTGGAATCGTAGTTCGCGAGGTTTGCGTTCTGAGTCGCGTTGGCGAGCATCCACCATTGGTTGTTGGTGGAATTCCGTCCGATGATGTCCATGTTGCCATCACCGTCGAAATCGCCATTGACCACATCGATCCACTGGCCTGCTCCGGAAAAGTCCCAGGAACCGACGAAGTTCGTGCTGAAATCGGTGGCACTCGTTCCATTGGCTGCGCCATCGTACGACAGCTTCCACCAGCTCCCTGCCTCGTTCGGCACTTCGGCGCGGGCCACGATCACATCCCGGTCGCCACTCCGCAAGACGGACCAATCAACCCATGTCACATCCGTCGTCCAGTAGTTCAAGGCATCCAACGAGACGAGCGTGGCGTTGCCGCCGGGCTGCGTGAACGACACCTCCCAGTAGCCATTATCAAGGAGCGTGGCGATGTCGGTGAGGCCGTCAGCGTTGAAGTCACCCGAGAGAAAAACGAGACTCGACTCCGTGTACGTAAAGGCAAGGTTGTTGGACGCAAGGTTGGCAGAGGTGGCAGCGTCGGCCTTGTAGATGCCCAGCGTCCAGTTGCCAGGCTCCCCGACCGCGGGCGTCGTGAGTGTGACCGTGGTGGCGTTGATGACGGTGACGTTCGTCGCCCCCGCCGTCACCCCGCTTCGATGGAAGAAACCGCTCAGATTCGTCGCGTTGCCAAAGCCGTGTTGCTTGTCAGTCGCGGTGAGCGTGAGCGCGGTGTTTCCCGAAACGGCTCCCTCGCCCGGCGCGACGGTCGCCAGGTTCACCGGCAGGACGGAAAACGTCGTGTCACCGGTCGTCGTTGCATTCGGATTCATGAAGGCAAGGTTGGCGAAACTGCTGCTGCCTTCCCCTTCCCAGAGCGACACCAGGGACGGCACGGAGACAGTGAGCGCGTTCGAGCCCACGGCCATTCCCGTCGCGTTCACCCCGCCGAAAGCCAGGCCATACGTCGCGTTCTGATTAAACGGCGTGCTGTTGCCGGTCGTGGTGATCGTGATCTGGTCGGTGCCACTTCCGAAGAGCGACCAGCCGGAGATGACCTGACTTTCAAACATCACCGATTCGATGTCGTAGGTCACGTCGATCGGTGCCGAGTTGAACCACGGCTGCATCGTCACGATGAGCTGGGCCGACTGGTTCGCGGGGGCATCGGCAGTCGTCAGGGCGTTCACCGAGATCGTCGAGCTCAAGCCCATGAAGTCGCTGAAGGCATACCCGTAGCCGAGGCCGTTGATGTTGACCTTCTCGAAGCCGTGGCCGTCTGACACACCCTGCGCGAAGTCACCACGGCTCTGGATGAACGACTCGTATTTGTTGTAGGGGATCGGGCCGGCACCGTTCGGATAGACCGAGGCATCGTCGGCGAAGAAAACAAACTGGAGGTTGTCGCGGTTCTTCCCCTCGGCGATCACGATCGGCTGCCCAGAGACATACGACACGACGTCGATGACGGTGTTTCCGCCGACGGTCGTCACGCCCGTGATCGTCATCGGGCTCCCGAAATTGAGGAACGACGAGGCGACCCAGCCGGTGATGTTTTCTCCCTCGGGATTTGCGGTCTGGAAAACCGACGTCGGCATCGTCCAGGTGCCGCTCGTGTTCTCGGCGCCTGTGAACTGGAACACTGGAAGGTTCGGACTGGAGGCATTGTTAATCGGCTCACCGGTGGCCAGCATCGTCGATGCGTAGCCCCGCGAGATCGCCACCGCCACGTCGCGACCCAGGTCGTTCAGGGCGACAGAATCGCCGGACGTGGAGTTTCCACCCGGCTGGAAGATCTGGGCGCCGCCGAAGACCTGGAGCGACACGGCCTTGAAGTTGCCCTCGCTCTGTCCGAACCACGCAGGCGGGGCTGGAACGGGATTGCCGAAGGGATCGACCTTGCCCGCCGGAGAGTTGGTCGTGAAGTAGGGATAGTAGATGTCGAGGGTCAGGTTCGGGTTGGCCGATCCGTCAGAGTAGTCGATGAATCGCAGCACGGAGTAGGTGGCATTCGTCCCCTCGATGGACTCGGCCGTGGTGGTCGTGACGCTGCCTCGGTAGAGCGCCACCTGCTGCGGATAGAGCGTGGTATTGCTCAGGGTTTCCGCGGGCTGGTTCTCCTCCTGCCACCAGAAGTCGTCTTTGTACCGCGTGAACATCAGATCGATGGCGTTGTTTTGATTCAGCGTGACATTGTCCCACGGAACGGCCGTGCCATTGGCATAGTTGTAGACGCTCGGGCCGAAGGCATTGATGAGCGCCTGATAGCCGTCCGACGTCATGTCGCTCGTCACCTGCTGAATCCGCACACCGCCCACCGCCGTCGCAATGTTGCCGTCGATGGTGGCATTCTGGAACGGCGAGGCGTCGGCGATCGTCTGATTCGTCGCGATAATGAAACTGGTTGCTGTATTACTCGGATTCGTCTCGGCGATCACGGTCCCCGCTGGGATCCATGGCCCCGTAACAAATGACCCGGCGGGATAGAGCGTGCCGTTGATCGAACTGTTGGCCGTCGTGATGTTGAGATAGGCCCAGTGGGCATAACCGTCGTGTGATCCGCTTTGTGGCGAGATGGAAAACGTTGTCGAGTTTGCCTGCTGGAAGGCACTGCCCTCCGCCGTGATCGCGTTGAGGAGGTCGTTGGGCGCGAGCACGCGATACGTCGAGAGCGCCGCATTGCCAAGCCCAGCACTCGGCACGATCGCCAGGTTGTACCCCGGCTCGTTATGGAAGTAGGTGTGGTAGCCGGTCAGAATGTCTTGGCGCGAGAGGCCATCGGAGATGCCGGACGTAGACGACTGATTGCTACCGACGAGCGAGAGGTTGAGCGTGAGCGGAATGCCGAACTGATCGACTTGGCTCGTGTCTGCGAAGACCGACGTGTTGCTCGCCGCGATCTCGAGGAAATCGTAGTAGGCCGCGGCGAAGTTGGCCGTCGGCTGATTTTGCATCACGCTCTCCGTGGAGAGGTAAATCCGAGTGCCGGCGTAGGCGCCGCCGGTGAGGTCGAAGAACAGCGTGGCGTTATTTAGGCTCGTGAAGAGCACGCCGTTGGCCGAGCCCGCAGGGGTCGTGCCGACGAGGCCGGTCGCCGGATCGATGTGCAGGAAGCCCTGGCTTTCGTCAATCTGACCATACACGTACAGATAAAAATCGTTGATGCCGGGCGGCGTCGTGCTGCTCGGGCTGCCGTTCGTGGCGAGGCCGGTGTTGTCTTGGAAGGTGATCGTCAGGTTGGCGAGCACGGGATTGGGGAGCACGTCGAACGAAAGATTGTTCGATGCGGGAACGCTCGTGTTGGTCGGGGAGCCGATGAAGACCGAGTAGTTTCCGGTGCTCGGAAACGTGGGGAGCACGACGGTGAGCTCGGTGCTGCTCGTGGCATTCGCCGTCACGGGCGTATGGGTCGAGCCTTCGAAAAAGTTCACCGTCACGGGCACTTGGTTCCCGAAGCCGAACACGGCCGAGTTGGCCGTCAGCGTCAGGTTGCCACCGCCGGAAAGGTAGCCCTGCGTGGTGCTGAGACTCAGCAAATCGACGCCGTGGAACTGAAAGCTGCCGTTTGTGGTGTCATCGTTGGCCGAGGGCCCGAAGGAAATGGTCGTGGTCGCTGTCGTTCCGTTGAATGAGCCCCAGTAGGGCACGGGAACGTGGAGCGTCATGTTGCCGGCAGCGGGAGTCAGGTTCGTGACGGTGGCCGAAACATTTTGATCTGCATTGTCTGTGAAATGGACCGTTGTTGGAACCGAAAACGGCGTACTGCCGGCAGCCAGTGTGATGTTGATCGTGTCGGCGCCGCTGCCGAAGAATGACCAGCCGGTGATGGCCTGATCCTGGTAGGTGATCGACGCGATCGTGTAGTTAAGGGACTGCACCGAGACATTGAGATTGCCGATGAGCCCAGAATTGACGGCGGCGGCGGCATTTGCCGGTGCAGCCCCGGACGGGGTCGTATAGAGGGTGTAGTCTCCGGCCGCGTCAAGAACGCCGGCAGGAACGGAGATTGTCAGGTGCGTCGCGTTCGTCGCGGTTCCGACAAGAGAAGGCGAGACGGTGTCATTCGGACCTCCCACGAGAAAGAAGTTGTGGGTGCTGAGATTCGCAAACCCGTGCTCGGGGTCGGTGGCGACGAGCGTGAGGTTCGCCGAGGCATTGACGGTCAGCGGGTCAGGCGAGATCGAGGCAATGTTTGACGGATTGATCGGAAGGGTCGTGTTTCCGGTGAGCGTGTCTCCCACAATCGAGAGCGTTGCGTTGAACGCCGTGCCGTCCCAAATCGGTTGAAAAATTCCGGGAGGAATCACCGCCACGGCATTCGCTGAGCCGCTCGTGGTGTCGAGATTGACCTGGACGTCACCCGTGCCATTCGAAAACTGGAGGGCAAGGGTGCTGGTGGAGTCGAAGGCCGAGTCGAAATGGAGCGTCAGGTCTCCGGCACCGATGACGGGCCAACCCGTGACAGGCTCGCCCGCGAATGAGAAGCCATCAAGCTGATACGTCGCGAAGGCGCGGCGGATCTCGAGAGGCTCGACCCCGTAGTGCTCTCGACGCTGGTGACTGCGGCTCGACGACCGAGATTTTCCGCGACGGGAGAAGAGGCGGTGGAGGTCAATGGTCATGGTCGTTTCCTTTCGCCGGGACCGTTGCCCAGGGGACTCGAAATGAGAGCGAATCCATCGTCTTTTCCGCCTGAAAAAGTACCGCGGCAAGGCTCCCCCTGCAAACGAATGGCATTTCTGCGGCCAGGGTTGCCATCAGAGGCGGCCGAGTGAGCCGGCCTAGGCCCACCGCCCGGCCGCTTCAGTCGATGAGGATCGGCTCGCGTGACCGGTCGCCTTGGAGGGTTTCGTGATGCTCGAGCAGATGGTCGATTGCCCGGACGAAAGCCGGGACGTGCTCGTGGCTGAGGACCGTCGTCGCGAGGTCGGCAAGCTTGATCCGCCGCCGCATCCGCTCGCGGAAATCGGCGTCGTCGATCATCCGGCAGCAGCAGTCGATAAACTCATCCTCCCGCTCGGCGATCAACTCCTCGAGGCCGAGGGTCCGCAGCAGGTAGGCGGTGGAGAGGTTGTAGAACCGGTCCCCGGCGAGGGTCACGATCGGCAGCCGGAGCGTGAGCAGATCGACCGCCGTGTTGTAGCCTCCGAAGGGATGGGCATCGATGGCGAAGTGGGCCCGCTCGAGCGCCTGCATATACGGTTGAAAATCGAAGCTCGGCATCACGACGGTCCGCTCGGTACCGAGAATGTTTTCGATGGCGCGGCGAAGGGGGATGTAGCCGTTGCCAAGCACCGCGCCGCCGGGGAAGATGTGGACCCGCACCGGCGTCTTCACACGGTCGGCGATCGTCTTGAGCCGTCGCAGGTGATCGCTGTTGATCTTCTGACCGCTCCAGGTGCAGTTGACGATGATGGGCTCGTCGGAAAGCCGCGGATACTCAAGGCCATAGTCAAGCGGCACCGGCGCCTGACCGCAGCCCGGGATGAGAACGAGCCTCTCTGAATAATGCTCCCGTGCCAGGGCGGCAACTTCCGTTTCCCGGCCGCCGATCCAGTAGTCGATCTTCGCGCCAAACGTGCTCACCGGGTGACCGTAGTTCGTCACCTGGATCGGCGCGATCCGCATGTTGGCCAAGATGATGCTCTCGATGCTCATCCCGATGTCGGGAAAGTAGGCCATCGCGAAATCGTTCGGATCGAGGCCGGAGAGGTCGTCGGGCCGCTGGGACGCGTCGTAGGACCGCACTTCTCTAAAGAGCGATGTGTCGAGGTCATTTCGCGGTGGACCGAGCCGAACGAGCACCAGCTCATGGTCCTGGGCGAGCGCCTCGAGAAACGGCTGCTGCGAGCGGTAGACGCTCTGTCGCCGAAACCACATCGACGACAACACGGCGATCTTCCGTGGCTTCGGGGTGTTGGCAATCGTTCGCTTGCACAGCGGCGTGGCCTGAAAGAGCCGATTGATCCGCTGCTTGACGAGGTAGTCCTTCTCGTGGTCGATGTAGGTCGCCCCGAAGTAGGCGTGATGCGTGAAAGCGTTGATGCCGCTGAGCCGGTCGTCCTCGAACGTGATGTGTTCGCGGAGGTTGGCGAGCGTTTCGGGATCTGATTCGCCGGTGCGGTAGAGCTCGAGGAAGCAGTAGTACCAGTGGGTGGCGAGTTGGGGGCTCGTCGCGAAGAGCAGGTGACGATCGATCTTCACGCGGTTTCGTGCCGAGTAGAGCGCGAGCAGCCGGGTGTAGTTCCGCTGTTGCCTGAGGAGGATCTCCACGAAGGGGTCGGTGGTGCGAAAAGCGCTGATGGCGACCGCGTTTGCGGTTACGGTGCTCAGCTCGATGAACGCGATCGCAAACCGCTCGGGCAGGACGAAATCCTCCTGCGTCATGAAATAGAGAAAGCTCCGCACGAAGATGTTGAGCGACTGGGACGTCGGGGCGTCGGTGTGGTAGTAGGTGCACTCACGGAGGTGGGCGAGCATCGCGAGGAACTGGCTACAGACGGCATCCCAGTCCTGCTTGCGATACGCCTCGTCCACGCGACGAGGGTCGAAGCTCAAAAGCGGATTCGTCGCCGGCGGCACGCCGGGCGGACTCGCGATCCCGGGGGGCGCGGCGGAAATGGGATTTGGTTCGACGGTCATGAATGATTCAGATAGTTCCGCCGGCCTATATCGCTATCCCAGGCCGCCGGGGCCATGGATGGCCCGCCGGCCGTATATAGAGCGGAGGGCGGGATTCGCTCTCTCCCCCGAATCATACGGGAAAATGGACATTTCTGCCGATGGCGGTGCAGAATCCGACGCATTTGACGCCAGCCCTGATCCTGCCGCTCTTGGCTTCGACCCGGTGGCTTGGAATTCCATGCCACCGGCAATCCAAGGCAGGCTCATTGAACTCGTAAAGAACCTCCAGGCATCGCCAGGGCCGTGATCGGTCGGCGTTTGGCTTCTTCAGGCACCCCGTCACAATCGGAGGCAGGGCGGGCACCGAGGAGGACGAACAACGGCCTCTGATGTGATGGCCTTCCACCCTGAGCGGAGATATGATTTCTCTCGAACATACTGCGTGCGTTGGCGGTACCGGTTGCCACCACAGGGGAGTACGAAACGACCATGAACTGGCGTGAACACATCGACCGCAATCCCGCTGTCATCGGTGGCAAGCCCAAGATCAAAGGCACGCGTATTGGCGTCGAGCTCATCCTCGAACGGCTCGGCGACGGATGGCCTGTCGAACAACTGATCGAGGCGTATCCTCGGATCACAGCCGAACAGATTCACGCCTGCCAGGCCTACGCCGCTGAAATAGTGGCCACCGATGAGGTCGTGGATATCCCGCAGACCGCCGCGTGACGATGCGAATCCTCGCCGACGATAACATCGATCGTCCGATCGCCGTATGGCTTCGGGAGCGAGGGCATGACGTGGTCGAAGCGACCGTCGTAGCACCCGAAGCAGCGGATGCTGAATTGATCGCCATGAGCCGTCGCGAAGGCCGCGTATTGATGACCTTCGATCGTGATATCGGCCGCCTTGTTCAGGTAGACTCCGCACCGCATCCGGGAGTTGTCTACCTCCGTTTACGCGGAGCTGGACCACAACTCTGGGAAACGTTCAAGGAGATTTGGCCCCGCATTGAGGCGAACATCGCTGGCCACTTCGTGACCGTGAAGAACCAACAGGTACGGCGTAGGCCGTTGCCGATAGAACCGGGTCCGGGTGCTTAGGCAGGTTCGCTACTCGCTCCACAACGAGAACAGCATCGACCTTGTGCTGTTCTTGAACGGGATTCCGGTCGCCACGGCCATACATGATAACGATCGCAGGCCGCGCCGGCCGGGCCGAACATCGAGCGTCGCTGTCCGTAACGGAACCGCCGGGCTGTCAGGTCGGTGAGTGCGAAGTGCGCGAACCAAACATGCTTCGCGGCGTAGCGCACCGGAAACAGGCGGCCGATCGTCACGTCGTCGGCGCGGCGGCGAAAGAACGCGGCGTGAAAACCGTAGGGACGTCCGCCGTGGTGCAGATGCCCGTGGTAGTACCACCACTCGGTTTCCCAGTCGTGCCGCGCCGACAGTGCCGACGAGATCATCAATGTCTCCGCCGAGTTGCCGACGCTTAGCTCGCCGTCGTAAAGAGGCGCGCCTGCAATTGACACGCGTCAGTATGCTTCGCACCGGCGTCGAAGACAACGCCGCAAAGTGTAAAGCGTCGAAAATGAGCGGTCGCCTGCGGGGGCGGGTTCGGTTTCGGCTCGCGCGGGCCGCCGCCGGGCGGCGGTCCGTTACGAGGCCCGATCGGCGGCCCGCCCGATGAACGATTGGACAACGGCGACATGATCAGCGTCCAGGTCCGCTGTCGCCGGTCGAGCGTCTCGAACCGCCGACGAGCCTCGGCGGGCAGGGAGTCCAGCAATATGTCCTGCACGAGGTCGATTTGCCGTTCGAGCCAGACGACGATCTTCCTCGCGTCGTCGAGCGCGGCAACGGCCTTGCGTTCGTCGGCCTATTCTTGAGTCGGGCTTTGTCAGGGCACCACTCCACCGATCATGCACGTCCCAGGCCGCACCCAGAAGTCTGCCACGCCCGACGCGCAAGGTGTCGTGAGTCTCTCGGCACACGAGCTGGTCGACCCACCGCCAGTGTCGCCCGCGCGAGGACCGCCCACCGAGTGGACCGAGCTCGTCCAGGTCCACGCCGACCGCGACGTCGTCCAGGACTCCCCAGAAGAGCTCCCCGTGATCGACATCCAATCGCTCTGAGCCGCGGCCCAAATGGCCGCTGCCTCGAAGGGCGGTGCAAATTCCGACGCACGGGCGGTGCAAAAAGCGGCTCAGCAGCCGCGAGCAACCGTTCGCAGGGTTTCGCACGATCCGCGTCTAAACCCTTCCAGCAACTGCACTTCTGCCATCCGTGGCGAGGTGCTGCGAAACCTTGCGAAACTGACTAGCGGAGAGGGCGGGATTCGAACCCGCGGTCCAGCTTTTGACCGGACACGTCTTTAGCAAAGACGCGCATTCGACCACTCTGCCACCTCTCCCTTGCCGACACCGCGAACCGTGAGATGCAAGCCAGCCGGTTCTGCCCTGAACGGGCAAAGGCGACAGTATGCGTCAGGGTTGACGGGCCGGGCGAAATCCCCGTGGACGAGGGAATGCCGCAGACGAGTATTCTGTTCGCTAGCATCCCGTCCCGCAAGCAGGAAGCTCCGATGCCTGAGGCTATCGCCAAACTGTACACCCCTCGGCGCACCGGTATGGCCCGCAGCCTCGCCGCACTCTTCGCAATTTGTTGCTTTGCGGCAAGCTTGCCCGCAAGCGAAATGCTCGCCAAGTCCAGGGCCAGGCTCACCGCAAACGCCATGGCTCGGCATGTACGGGTCTTGGCTGACGACTCCTTCGAAGGCCGCGAAGCGGGCAAACGCGGCGGACGGGCGGCCGCGGCCTATATCATCGAGCAGATCGAGGGGCTCGGGTTCGAGCCCGCCGGCGACAACGGCACGTATTTTCAGTCGTTCGGCGCCAACATGCGAAACATCCTCGCCCTCCTGCCCGGCAGCGACCCAGCCGTGGCCGATGAAGTCGTGATCGTGGGCGCCCACTACGACCATGTGGGCTACGGCAACGCCCGCAACAGTTTTGGGCCCTACGGCCAGGTTCACAACGGCGCCGACGACAACGCCTCCGGTGTGGCCGCCGTGATCGAGCTCATGGCCGTGCTCCAGACGCTTCCCGAGCGGCCGCGACGGACGATCCTCATCGGTTTCTGGGACGGTGAGGAAAAGGGACTCCTCGGGTCAGCACACTTCATGCGCGTGCGACCCAAGATGCTCGCTGACAAGAAGCCCGTCTTCTGCCTGAACCTCGATATGGTCGGCAGACTCCGCGACAACCGGCTCGAGATTTTTGGTGCGCGGACGAGTCCGGGGCTGCGGTCACTGCTCGTGGCAACGAACAACGCTGACGGTGTCGAGCCGTTCTCCCTGGCCTTCGACTGGGATATCGTCGAGGACTCCGACCACTGGTCGTTCATTACCG
>JBGTKO010000253.1:0-1692 GCA_041744595.1 Pirellulales bacterium | reverse complement strand
TGCGCGAGCTCCTCGGCATCGACCTTTGAGAGCGGGCCACCCGGCATCGTGCCTGGCTTACCCCGCGCCGCCTGAGCCGGCGGTGACTGGCTGGTACCCGCGAGAAAGTTGTCGATCGCTGCCGATTCGCGGAGGTGCGTGAAGTGACGGGCCATTTCGATCCGCTGTTTCTTCTCGAAGATGTCGTCAAAGAGCTCGTCCCGAACCTCCTCGAACGACACAGCCGCCGGCTCGGTAAATCCTTCGCAAAGGATCACCATGTGCCGGTCGGCAATCTGAACGACGCCCGAAAGCTCACCAGGCCGTAGTGCAAAAACCTCACGCTCGAGCGTTGGCTGGCCGCCGAATCGTTGGAGCGGCGGCACCTCACCGCGGAGCGCCTGTGTGGTGGGATCAACCGAGTAGGTCTCGGCGAGCTTTCCAAAGGCCTCGGGGGTCGGGTTCTGGCGGGCAAGCTGCCACACCTCCTGGGCCCGTCGCTGGCTGTCGAGGACGATGATCCGGCACTTGGCCCGCGCTCCGAACGTGGCCTGGTAGGCCTTGTCGAGGTCTTCCTGGAGGACCGGCACACTTCCCGTGAGTTTCTTGAGCGCGACGGTCGGCCAGACGATGTCTTCCATGTAGTGCTTCAACGGCACCTTCTCCTCGCGGGTCATCCGGTCGAGCCAAGCAGCCACGTCGGCAGACCCGTCAGCCTTCTTGAAGCCGAGCGACAAGGCTGCCCGAGCCACTTCGGCATCGAGATCGGTCTGGCCAATGGTAATCCGCTGCTTTTCGAGCGCCTGCCGAATGAGGGTCCGCGTGATGAGAATCTCGATCACATCGCGGCCATGACGATCCAGGGCCACTCGGCGAACATCATCGACCATGATCGGCTGGCCGTTCACAACCGCCGCCACGCCGGGCTGCGCGGCGGACCGCTCTGGATCGTTGAGAACGTTTTCGACGCGGCTCTTCTCCTGAAGGCTGCGAAAGACGTCATTGGCAGCCTCGCGGCTCTTTCGCTCGCGGATCTCTTCAGCGAGGCGAGGCCGAGGGTCATCCTTCTCGATGCCGGCCGCCGCGATACGTCCTTCGCACTTGATCACGATGAACTGATCGCCCACCTTCACGACTTCCGAAATCTCCCCCGGCTCGAGGCCGAAGGCCGCCTGGTCGAATGCGGGCTGTCCAGAGTGAAGCCGGATCGGCTGCACCCATCCGGCCGCACTGGCGCTACCGACATCGACCGAGTGCTGGCGGGCGAGGCTGCCAAACTCGTCGGGAGCGGCGAGAGCCCGCGTCCGCAGACTCTCAGCCTCGTGGCGGGTGCGGGTGGCAATGATTCTCGCCTTCACGGCCGGCCCAAACTGCTTGTCGAAGGCCTCACGAACTTCGGCCTCAGTGGGCTCGGCCACGCCGCGGGCCAGGGCACGAAGCGAGAGCATCGGCCAGAGGATGTCATCGGCATACTGCTGTGGCGTGATGCCACGCTCCTTCTCGATGAGCTCGAGCCACTTGGCACGGGGCACGCTGAATCGTTTGGCCAACGCGTCGATCTCGGCGTCCACATGCTGCCTGGTAACCATGATCCCCGCCGCCTGACAGGCCTGCTCGATGAGCTTACGGTTGACGAGCGATTCAAGCACCGCGGCACCGTGCCGCGCGAGGCACTCGGCCGATAGGTGGTCGGCCGTGACCTCCGCGCCGTTG
>JBGTKO010000252.1:0-5272 GCA_041744595.1 Pirellulales bacterium | reverse complement strand
GCACACCGTCAGTGAGGCCAAACTCCAGGACGGCTCGATTCGCGTGACGGTTCGAGTGGGAGGTGCTGCCTGATGAGCACCCCAACGAAAACCATCGAGATCACCGTGTCGCCCGAAGGAGCCACGACCATCAAGACGTCGGGTTTCACCGGGGCATCGTGCAAAGACGCCACCCGAGAGCTGGAACGAGCCCTTGGTGTTGCCGGCCGTGAGAACCTGCTGCCTGAGTTCTACGGCCAGAGCAGCGTCGGTCAGCAGATTCAGCAGGGCCAATAGGTGCCTTCTGGACGGTGGCTGCGAAATCACAGCCACCGTGTTGTTCCCGAGAGTTTTCACCAAGGAGCCTATATATGGCCACACCCGACGACAGCTACATGGCGACGCTTCTTGCCGACATGCACCGCCACGAACAGGAACGAATCGAGGCAGCCAAAGCCACCCTGAAACGCACGATCATTCCCCGGCTCAAGAAGCAGGGAGTCGCGACCGTGGAATCCCGCTACTCAGGCTACGGCGACTCGGGCTGCATCGAGACGGTCGAGCATTTCGATGCCCAGAACAAGCTCATGACGGTGCCGGAGCCTCGATCTGCCAAGGCCCGCTCACTCAACGACGTGCTCCATGATTTCTTGCCCGCTGGTTTCGAGGTCAACGACGGCGGCCAAGGCGAGATCACGATCGACGTTGGAGCCGGCACCATCACGATCGAACACCAGGAGAACTACGTCCAGCACCACGACAGCACCCAGGAGTACGCGCTCTGATGGCCCACGCGTATCACCATGCCGTCAGCTCTGCACGCAAGTTCGGCGGCGAGCCTGACGAGTATCTCAAGTACCACGAATGGCTCGACGCCTCCAAGAGCCACATGGCGGACTTTCGACACCGGGCCCTACGGCATCACTCCGAGGGCATCTTCATGTTGGAGGCACTCTTCGGCAGCACGCTCACGCTCTCGACCGGCCGCATTCTCCCCGTGCGGTTCATTGGCGAGCAGCACGTCATCGAAGACTTGGGCAGAATTCCCACCGTAGCTGATTGGCTCGCGAAGATTCACCCCGAGCCTTGGATGCTGGGACGGCGCGAGGAGATTGGGGTGTAGGTGGTTACTCGACGCCAGCGCCCAACCACCAATGCTTCCACTGTGCAATACGCCGAGGCGCAGGGTGTTCAGCGACCTGCCAGGCGGGCTACGCCGCTCGCGACACCATTGGTCGCGGCCGCTATCCGCGCGTAATCGAGCGTGTCCGGAGTGTCGGAGGCGGTGTGGTAGTGCGGGTTTCGGAAAAAACTCGTGTCGGTGACCATGATCGCCGGGTATCCCTGATCCCAAAAGGAACTGTTGTCTGATAGTCGGATCTCGTTGATTACCTCGGGCAGCGCGACGGAGAACAGTCGAAGTGTGCTCTTCGCACGAAATCCACGATGAAACCTCCATACAGTCTTGAGTGATCGAAGGTTGCCGACGGAGGCCAGAAAGTTGCCTCGCTTCGGGAACAGCCACCGAAAGACGCGCGGTATGCCAGGTGGTACGCGCTGACTCCCAGGCTCGTCGCTGTAGTACCCGACCATCTCAAGGCAAACCATCGCCGTAATGTTTTCCCCTCGCTGGCGCGCCGCGCGGGCATGAAACTGGCTTCCCATACTCCCGGTATGGAAATACGGTGGCTCCTCACAGGGGAAAGCGACATACCGCACCGTCCGAGGAAGGTCATGCCCATGGAGCAGAGCCGCGACTTCGAGAAGGACCGCCACAGCGGACGCGTTATCGTCCGCGCCCGGTGTAAATGAAACGGTGTCATAGTGGGCGCCGAGAACGACGATTTGCTCGGGATACCGAGTGCCCTTGCGCTCCAGAACCAAATTGTGAACGGGATGGCCGTCGACATCGTAGGTCTCCCGAACGACGGTTTCACTACTGTGTCCAAGTTGCTGCACGATGTACGCCGCGGCCGACTCCAGAGCCTTCGGGCGCCCCAAGTGCCGCGGCCCGATCAAGCCTGCCAGCGTATCGACATGCCGGTACAAGCGATCCTCAAGACCATCCATGCGCGGCTCATCCGTGGGCGAACAACAAAGGAGTCAGGCGAAAGGATAGGAAGGCCAACAGCACTTCGGCAATCGCAGGACGACTAAAGGCCATGGAGAGCAGCACGTCATAGAAGACCTTGGAAGAATCCCGACCGTTGCCGAATGGTTGGGGAAGATTCACCCGGAGCCGTGGATGCTGGGGCGACGCGAGGAGATCGGGGTGTAGCTGGCGCCGGCGCAAACCCAAAACTGAGAATGCCGCAGCGGGGGGTAGCCGCGAAGCTCGTCTTCGACGTGTGACGCGACAGGGCGATTTCCCCGGGGCTCCGCTCGCAATAGTCCCTCCTACTCGGCGAGTAGCAGATCGTATAACGACACTCGGGCTTCGATGGTTTCCGCCATCTTGAGGGCCTCTGGTGAGCCGTTTTGCCGGAGCAAGGCGCTGAGACGCATACCCGCCCGCACCAGCGGAGTGAAGGTCAACGCGTTCTTGTTGTTCATGGGGTAGATCCAGCATTGCAGGGTTCGGGTCCGCTGGGGGTGCTCGGGGTCGAAGGGATCCTCCTGTTGGCGGCGTTGCCACAAATCGCCCGGCATAAGGGTCATCTCGCGAAGGGCGGCGATGCGTTCCACGTCGTCGCCGGGTTCCATGTCGGCAAACACGCCCTCGGCGCGGGTAGGGCCGGCGTCAAGACGATCCATGAGGACGCCCACGCGGGTCTCGTCGGCGGTCACCAGTTGGTTGGTGCGGCGCAGCAGTTCATCCGGGTGGGCCAGGAACACCGTGGACGCCTTGAACGCTGCCGAGGGACTACCGCAAAAGAGGGACTGCCATGCGAGCTCGATGTCTCTGGCGGCCAGGGCCGGCACGTTTTGCAGCGCCTCAACCGACACATCGTCGAGCGCGAAAGACTGGTCGTGTTTCAGGTCGTCGCAGAGGTTGGTGAAGTCGATGACGGCGGCAGGGCCTGCATGCGGAACGACAAAGTGGAACCGGTAGGTGGTACTGATTTCCTTGTACTCCTTGCCCTTGAATTTGGTCCAGTTCCACCCCAGGTCAGCCAGGCCCGTGGCCCCGCTGCCGCCGTGGCAGGCCAGCAGCATGGGAGGCAGGCTAGGCATGGTTTTGAATAACGTCTGCTGCACGGGGCTATAGAGTTCCGGGAAGCTCTGCCAGACGTTGTCGCACCAGATCAGGAAGCAGTTGTTGAAGGTCGTGTCGATGAAGGTGGGGCCGTCGCGCAGGCCGCACTGCCAGCGGTCCGGGCCCCACCGCCCCACACCGTCCCACGAACCCAGGATGTGCAGCGTGAAGGAGATGCGTAGCGCCCGATGGGCCGGCAGCTCAGCGAGATTGAGCGTCACGGTGCCCGGGCCGAATGGCCCCAGGTAGTTCGTCCGGCCGTTAGGGCATGCTGCCACGGTCCTATCCGACCAGCCTGCCGAGGCGCCGCCATTCTCGAAGTCTTCGGAAAGCACACGGACCAAAGCTTCCTCCTGGGGCTCCGCCTCCAACGTGGTGAAGTCCCGCGGGGGTACCTCGCCAGACGGTTCGAGCGGTGTGGCCGCGGAGGGTGTGCCGTGTCCAGCAATAAGAGCCAAGAGCACGACGGCGGCGGTTTTGCGAAGTATCTGTCGAAGCATCCTCTGTCTCCTTCGTATGCCAACAAATAGGGATCAAGACTCTCTCGCGAAGCCCCCAATTGACGCTGTGGCTTCATCCAAGGCCCCCTGCCGCACAAACCAACCTTGGGCCCTGAAACATGCTCACCCGCTTGCCCCAGGAAGTCAAAGAATAGGGCGGTCAACGGCAGTTCCGCAATCTGGTGGTGGCCGGCGGGTGTGTGAGCGGAGCCAATGCGGCAAGTGCGTGCCGGAAGTGGCGTCGGCCCGGCTCTGAGTTAGCGAAGACTCATCCCGAGCCATGGATGCTGGGACGACGGGAGGAGATTGGGGGGTAGGCTCCGGTCATCAAAGACAGAACGTTGAGGTGCCGGGTAATGCGGTGCTACCTTGGCCGACAACCCTGGTGACGGCCACTTGGATTCACGATTCAAAACCTACGGCACGGTTCTCGGCGTGTGGCTGGTCATGCTGCCATTCGCCCTCGTGCATGACCACATCATCGTGACCGTGTCGCCTGAGCATTTCACGCTGCATCACGAGCCACTATTTGGGCTTACGGGCGCACGATCGCTCGCTACCGCCTACGCTTTTGCCGCCACATTGCTGCCGGGCATCGCGTTGGGATTGACCATGGTGCTCGTCTACCGTGTTGGACCGCGACCGCCTCTCTCCTACAGACGCCTCTTTGTGGACGCGGCGATCATCATTGGCCTCGCGGAAGTCATCGCGTGGACTGCCGGCGCGTGGGTGTGGATTGGTGGACCGAATCCGTACCCCGCCGACTGGTTTCCCGACACGGCCAAAGAGACCGTCGTCACGCAGACCGTCCAGGTCACTCTCTACTTCGCCTGCGCCGTCGTATCGAGCGTCATTGCCATCCGGGCGGCGTTGGCTCGATCACAACGCGTGGATGCAGGAACAGCGGCGAGCGAATCCTCGGCCAACTCCTGAGCCCACGACCTCAGCCGGCCCCTACTTTTGATGCAGGATCTCGGGCTTTGCCATCGCGGCCAGCACCGTGAGATCTGCCCACCACTGGAGAATCTGGCCGTCTGCGAGTTTTTTCGCTTCATCCGTGGACTGCTCCCAGACCTTCACAACTGTCCTTTCAAAAGCCGGGTGCTTAAGCCGCCGCATCGTGTCGAGCGCCTCGATGACGTAGTAAAGGTCGCCTTCATCACGCTTCCCGGTCGCAACCCGCATCAGGATCGCATCGGCCGACTCGCGATCACCCAACCGCACCAGTGCCACCGCCGTCGTCATCGCCAGGTAGGGGTTTTTGCTCTCGCCGAAGGGTTTGATCACCTCGGCGTCTTCGGCGGCCCCGAGCATCCCGACAACTTCGACGGGATTTGCCATATCGGCATCATCCCGCAAAACCACCCGTGTATCCGGTGCCCCTACCACTTGGTCAAGCGGCGACTTGCCCACACGATGACTCATCACTGACTCATCAAGCACTGCCAGTCCTGGGCTGGTGCACGTCCCGCACAAGTCTTCCTGAATCGAGCGGCCCATCACGTGGTCGAGTATCGCCTGACGCCATTTCTCCTTGGGAATCTTCGGCGTCCCACGTGGCCATTGGTCGTAGACCTCTGGACGAAACAGCGATCGG
>JBGTKO010000251.1:0-42789 GCA_041744595.1 Pirellulales bacterium | reverse complement strand
GTGGCGGACCACCAGGTTACGTCGTGGCCGCGGTCGGCGAGGACGCGTGCGAGCGACCAATACCGGTCTGGGGGCGTGCCCTCACCGGGGATGTCGTCGAACGGGTTGACCAGCCAAATGACGAGGGGCCGGGATGTGAGTGGTTCTGGGGCCGGGCTGGGCATGGCGGGAGCGTAGCAAACGCCATGAGATCAGCGGAGCCCAGCGCGCCGCGTGCGGCAGCGGCGCGGGTTGAACGGTCGGTCGGCATATCATGACGGGCTCGTGACTTGCCCCATTTCGGCAAGGTCGCTGAAAGCCGCTCATGAATTTGGTTCAATTGGAGGGCACCAACCACCGGAACCGACCAGGCTGAACAGATGCCCTTGCCATTTGAGATCGGCTGGCCCAAATCGTCGGCAAGACCAGGTTCAGGGAAGGATCCATGCTGTCCGCTACCGTCTTGGCTGGCGTGCGTTGCCATTGCCCTGTTGGGAGGCCAAGCAGTCATGGCGGCCACGACTCTCCAGTCTGAAGATGGCTTCGCCGTTGAGTTGGCAGACGACGGCACTGTCAGCCGTGTGACGATTGGCGATTCGACAGTGCCAATGAAAAAGCCAGGAGGGTTCTCGGTCGCCGACTTTCACACCCGCCCCGAGCCGCAAAACCTCGTCGATGACGGTGGCTTCGAGCGAGTAGCGCGTCCGGTGAACCTCGACCGTTATCAGCAGATCGACACCACCACTCGACGTTCGGGCGATCGCTCCGTTCGTATCCAGATTCCGATGGACGAGCCTGCCTCTTCGTCGTTGGTCGTCTCCGCACGCGTTCGTCCTGGTCGCCGCTATTCCGTTGGAATGTGGGTCCGGAGAAAGGATGTCGGTACCTGTGGTGGTTTCGCGGTCGAGAAGGATGCGCACGGCAAGCCGAGTGGCCACGTCCTCCAGACCCAGCAAGTCGTTCCGCAGGAAGACGACCGATGGCTGCCTGTCACTTGGGAAATCACCACGGCGAAGGAGACCGTGTCAGTCGAGGTCCGCGTCACCGTATGGAAATCCCATGGCACCCTCTGGGTAGACGACTTCTTCGTTCACGAGGTAGACGAAGGGCACTTCGTGCCCCTTTCAGGAAACGTGGTGCCGAATGAGAGCGGCCACACGTTTACCGCCCGCCAGCCCGATTCAGGCCTCGCAGTTACCGCGACGTACCGGGCGCTGGCATCTTGTATCCGGATCGACGGCGAAGTCATCGACACCACCGGCCGCGATCGTGCGGTCGGGGTCCGATTCTCTTTGCCCTGGGATGCAACGGGTTGGACGTGGCATCACGACACCGAGGAGCACGAGGTAATTGGGGCCGTGCCGGTTCTCCGTCGCACGTACCGTTGCAAGTCCGGCGTCGGTGAGTGCTCGATTTACCCGTGGGCTTCGCTATCGCACCATGGTGCCGGGCTGAGCATGGCGATTCCGATGGATGATGGCCCGCGAGTTTTCCTATTGCAGCACGACACCGAGGCCAAGGAGACGACGCTCACGTTCTATTTTGGCCTCACTCCAATTACCCAACGGTCACCGAGTCGTGCACGATTCTCCGTGCTGTTGTTTCGACACGACCCTGCCTGGGGAATGCGATCGACTGTCGACCACTACATGAAGCTGTTCCCTGGCGTGTTCGCGAAAAGGATGCCCCACGAGGCCTATCTCAATTATGCGAACCTGGAACGGTTCGATCCGAAAACCCACGATCTGGTCGTCAATCACAAGACTCGGCTACCTGATGCAAGCGACTTTGGAGAGGGTTACGTACTTGTGTCCTCGATTCATGGCTGCTACCAGTATGTGCAAACGAGCTTTCCGGACCCCGGCAAGAAACCGAGTGACCAGGCGGTGCTCTCGATGCTTGACGCGATGGCCCGCGATGGCAATCGACAGGTTGATGCGTACCTTCCCGTCAGTGAAATGCTGAAGAAGCTCGTAACGGGGCCTCGCAGAGAGCTTTCGTATATTGGCGACACGCGGTTCTTTCAGGCCAACGAGGGCTACAACCGAACCGCAGAACCAGGCTGGGGCCTCAATTTCCGCGTGAATGAAGACCCAGAGGTTTCGCCGGTTCTAGCGGCCCGAGCGTGGGACGCAGCGGCCAAGCACACGAAGTCACCGACACGCCGCCCTTGGGACGGCGCTTTCACGGCCGATTCCATCGAGGGCTACATGTCGAATTCCAACGCCCTCAACTACCGCCGGGAACACTTTCCGTCAGTTTCGTTCCCACTCACGTTTGGAGCGGAAACGCTCGATCCGGCGATCTCGAACACGATCCATGATTTTCTGTCGAAGGCATGGTGGCCCATCTCGGAGAAAGGAAAGGTGGTGATCTATGGCAACTCAAACTCCTACGAGCAGGGGTTCACGGCTCCGCTCGTAGATCTGCCGATGATGGAAAGCAACTGGGATGTCGCGCACCCAGGGCGGCTTGATCGGTTTTTCCGAGCGATGTACGGCAAGAAGGTTTGCCGTTTTTGGCGAGTGTGGGACGAAAAGGGCCACTACGGAGAACAAAACCCGGCAAATGTGCGGCGCCATTTTGACCGTGGGCTGGCCTACGCGTTCTTTCCCGCGATGTTCGGCGTCGTCGGGCACGACCCACAGCTCAAACACCACCGCCGCTCTTTCCGGACATACGTCCCAGCCATTGAGGAGTTGACCCGGGCCGGTTGGGAACCGATTCCGCACGCCCGCACCACAAGCGGCATGGTCGTTGAGCGTTTCGGAAACGCTTCGGGTGATGATCTGCACTTCACGCTTCGAAACGATTCCGCTGTGGCCGTCGAGACAGAGCTAGTCATTGATGCTGGGGCGCTCCGACTTCCCGCCGACGGCGACCTCGTGGCAATCGACCTGCTCATCGGGCCAGTGAAACCCGTCGCGATTCGTGACGGCCGCCTGCGCATCGAGGTGCCTGCTCAAGGCACGCGGGCGTTGTGGGTAGGCAGCCGCTCGCAGGGGGCGCGGCACGGGTTTGCCATCGCTGCAGCCCTCCTCGAAAAGTTTTCCCGACTTTTCGACACGGACATGCCTTCCCCTTCGCGCGAGGCCTGGGAGCATGCGCACCAGATCATGACCCGCGGCGAATCGAGCGAGCCTGGGCTTGCGGTGCCGCTGACACACGAAGCCGATGTCGCGGTCGCGCGCCTCGCTCAGGCAACGAAGACCGATGCGACCATTGACCGCGACAAGCTGCTCGCGAGAGTACGGGCAGCCATGTCATGGGCCCCGCTCCTGCTCTCGGGCATCAGCCTGGATGCCTCAGCGAATGTACAGCGGGCTGAACCGGGTGACACGGTTCAACACACCGTAGCGATTTCGACGGCGAACGCTGGTGTAGCCGTAACGGCAACGACGTTGACGTCTGTTGTGGCTGGCATCGAGATCCACACGCAGTCATTCCCCGGTGACGACGCCATTGCCATGCGTAGCGAGATCAGAATCCCTGCCGCACCGGCCCGTGACCTTCTCCCTCTCTTGACCGAGGTTCGGGGGGCGATCGACGGGCGTGACTTCATGATGGTGGTACCGTGCGACCTGGTCGTCGAATCCCGGGCGGGCACGCCGTAAGTATTTGAACCGAGTGGGGTCAAAAGAGAGTGTAGATGAAGGGCGCTGAAACCTGAGCGGCGGCGATGACTACGCCCAATACGAGCAGACCGAGCACAAAGATACTCGCGGTCATGGATCGATTCACGATTCCGGCGAGGATCACGTCATGAATGAGTCGCGCGATCCAACGAAGTCGAAGCATGCTCATGTCCTCTTCAGGAAAAAACCAAAATAGAACCCGCTCGTTTTCCGCGACTTAATCGAGCGCGAACTGTTTCTGCCAGTCGATCTCCTCGTGCCACGGCGGCTGTGCGTTTTTCTCGATCATCAGATTTTCCATGAAGAGCACATCCATACCGGTTCGCATGAAGCAGACGTAGGCGTCTTCAGGCGTACAGACAATCGGTTCGCTGCGAACATTGAAGCTGGTATTCACCATGACGGCGCATCCGGTCAACTCGTGGAATGCGGAAAGGATGGCATGCATTTCCGGATACCGATGCTTGTCGATCGTTTGCACTCGAGACGAATAATCGACGTGGGTCACTGCCGGGATGTCAGACCGGGCCTCGTTGACCCAATCCTTGAGGTCTGTAGCCGCTCGATTCTTATCACACTCCTTCCGACGTTCGGAGCGGACATGGTCAACGAGGAGCATATACGGTGAGTCGTCCACGGTTTCGAAATACTCTAGCGAGTGCTCCTGCAGGACGACCGGTGCAAAGGGCCGAAAGCTTTCGCGAAACTTCGTCGCAAGGTTCAGAAATGACTGCATCTTGGTGCTGCGGGCGTCGGCCAGAATCGAGCGATTACAAAGGGCCCGTGGGCCGAACTCCATCCGGCCCTGAAATAGCCCCACGACCTTCTCACTGGCAACGGCCTCGGCGATCACGCGGGCCCGATCCGATGCATCCAGCGTCCGATAAGGAATCTCGTTCTGATCCAAGAACTCTCGGATCTCCGCGGTCGAAAAGTGAGGACCGAGCATAGCGCCCCGCATCTGATCATCCACACCGTCTGCTCGACGTGGATTTCCGCGGATATGGTACCAGCAATACAGTGCCGCCCCTAAAGCGCCGCCCGCGTCACCTGCCGCTGGCTGAATCCAAATCTTATCGAAGAGTCGCTCGCGGTGAATCCGGCCGTTGGCAACACAGTTGAGCGCCACGCCACCGGCAAGGCAGAGGTTTCGCTTACCCGTCACGGCGCCGGCATACCTCGCCATCTTCACCATGATCTCCTCAGTCACCCACTGGATCGACCGAGCGATATCCATCTCCCGTTTGGTGATGGCTGACTCTGGCTTTCGAGCGGGGCCACCGAAGAGATCGGCAAACCGATCATTCGTCATCGTGAGCTCGTCGAGAAACCCAAAGTAGTCGAGGTTCAGCCGAAACGAGCCATCCTCGCGAACCGTCACGAGGTTTTCAAGGATGATGTCCACAAACCTGGGTTCCCCGTATGGGGCCAGCCCCATCAGCTTGTATTCACCAGAGTTGACCTTGAACCCAGTGAAATAGGTGAACGCGCTATACAGCATGCCGAGCGAATGGGGGAACCGCTGTTCGTAGAGGATATCCATCCGGTGTCCGTCGCCGACGCCAATCGTCGTTGTCGTCCACTCGCCGACTCCGTCCACGGTAATGATCGCGGCTTCCTCGAATGGAGATGGATAGAAGGCACTGGCGGCATGGGCGTGGTGATGTTCCGTAAACTCGAATTCCTTTGGCCGCCGAATGCCAAGGTCTGCCAGGAGTCGTTCTGTCTGGTAGGCAGTCCAGGCTTTTTCCTTTAACCACAACGGAACCGCCATCAGAAACGACTTCAATCCCGCCGGCGCCACCTGAGTGCTACATGAAAGCAGCCGAGTCAGCTTTGTGATCGGCTTCTCGTAGAAGACCACCAAGTCGAGATCACTGGGGCCGATTTTGCCTTCGTTCAGGCAGTAGCGGACGGAATGCGTCGGGAGCCTAGAATCCGCCTTCACTCGGGTAAAGCGTTCTTCTTGCGCGGCGGCGACAATGTCGCCACCGCGAACAAGGCACGCCGCCGAATCATGATACAAAGCGCTAATGCCCAGAATGTTCATGGTGTCTCGGGCTGCGGCTTGGCAGTGAGCTTCTGACTATGCTCAAGAAGCCGTTGCCGTAAGTACGGGGCGTAGAACTCGTGGCCGGCCACCGAAAGATGGGTGTCGTCGTGGTAAAGCGCTGGTGGCGTCGTTTCCTCGGGTTTTGCAAAGAGCTCAAGAGGGTATGCAAAATGACCACCTGCCGAGGCGATTCGCTCGCGAAGCTCAGCGATTGCCTCGGCCTCCCGCGGTGAAACCTTGTTCGCAGTAGCCGCGGTTCGTGAAGGCAAAACTTCAACAAAGACTTCGCAGCCCTCGGCCTTTAACCGCTCGACGAGCTGGCCGTATTCTTCAACTCCTCGAGCACCTTGGTCTGGGTTACCACGTTCCATTGACGGTGGTGGTGCGAGTCCCAATCTTCGCAAAATGGGAAGAAGGTGTCCACGCATGTAAAGCCCAAGTTCGACGAGGGCGAAACCCGGAGGATCACCCGCCAAATGAAATGGGCCGCCCTTCGTCAACGTTGACTTCGTTCGAAAGATATCCCACACCGGAAGGCAGATAACCGCAATATCCGCGTCGAATGTGCCAAAGCGATCCACATACCCAGCCTTGTGAAACGGACCCCAGCCGTTGACGCCCATGTTGAGGACCTGAACGTCATGGCCTCCCGAGGCATCCCGAAGCTGGGCCTCCAATCGGCGTGCGTAAATGTCATCCTGATCCACATACGAGCCGCCATAGAGAGTCGAATCCCCCAGCATTAGAACTCGAACCGTTTTATCGGGCTTCGCATACGAATAGTTCGGAGCCCTCATCCCGTAGTCGTTGATTTCAACCCGCCCGCCGTAGCGCCCAACAGATTGGTCGGGAGCCGGCATGAAACCCACCTGCGGGACGTTGATATACAAGACGGGCCGCCCGAACCCCGCGACTCGCAGTGCGACTTCGGCGGCGCCGAGCCCAAGGACTGTGAAGACGAGAAGTCGAACAATGAACGACCCGCGACGAGCATCGAGACGATCCGTCGCGAACATGGACCGCACATACCGACTCTTTCGAATATCAGAATCAGCAATATTCCAGAACGTCGGCGATTCAGAGGCCCGAAGCTGCAAGGGGTCGCGATGCGTGAACCACAACAAAACGCGGGCGAACGTGAATCCAATCACGTAGAGCGGCACGAGCGTTACGTACGTCACAACACGCCCCACGCCATAGCCAAACGCTTCCAGCCATCGATCAATCACGCGGCCTGCATCGGGTGCCGCAACGCGAATTCCAGTCAACGCGAGGGCAATCGCGACGACGATGGCCCCCACCAAGCGTGACCATACCGCAGTAATCGCAACGCCCACCGCGAGGCCGATCACGAGGCCCGTCCATGCCCCCCTCGTCCCCGGGCTGGATGCAACAGGGAGCGCTGGACCCCCGATCCAATCTCGGGATATCAGTTCCGTCGCGGAAAGCGACCGTTCAGAATGGCTCGGAAGCATGGTCAGCGATCAGGCCCAAAATCTCTTATTCTATGGGCGCCGCCACGATTCTTCAAGATTCGCAATCCAGGTGGTCCGCTATCTTCCAGAAGTATCCGGGCGTTTATAACCCAGCGCGTTTTGGTTGTTCCACAATGCGGCATAGAAACGATTCGAACCGGTGTACTTGGATCTCTCGCGACAAATCGGCGCCGGGGCCAGCAGGCAGGCCTGGAATCTTGCCGAGCCTCGCCTTCGCGCATTGGAGATCCCTCAACCAAGCCGCGATTTCGGCAGGCGCCGAGGAGGAGATTCCCAGCCCTCGATCACGAATCATGGTCCCTGGCAATCTATCGGCTGGCCCGACCGCGAGGATCGGCCTCGCTGCAGCCACGTACTCGTAAAACTTTGCTGGGATGATCCCGTCCACGCCAGGTGCGGTCCACTGAAGCAGGAGGAGGACGTCGGCAGCCCGTTGGAGCCGACGGCATTCTGCATGGTTCACGGACCCGGAGACGTGAACGATCGAAGAGAGTCCGAACCTCGCGGCCTCGATCGCGTATTCGTCGAGCGCTCGGCCAAACATCCAGACTGCAAACCGCTCGTCCGCGTCTTTCATGGTCGCGAGCGCACCGAACAACGGCCGGATGTCGTAATTGCCCGGGTAGCCGCGGCCCGTGTAGACGATGTTCACGCGATCGATAAGAAACGGGGACGACCAATGGTCATCCGGGTCGGGCTTCGCCGAGTCGGCATCCCAGCCATTCGCGATCACCTCGCACGGGACATCTCGGAGTTTTTGGACCGCCTCCGTAAGTGGGGGCGAAATGGCTGTCATGCCAGCGACGTTCCGGAGCAGTCGCTTCTCCATCAATCGGTCGATCCGATTCCGCCATTGAAACTCGGCGCCCGGCTTGCGATAGCTGTCCACATCGCGAAAATCAGCGACCCACGGGACATTTGCCCAGGCTGACAGCCTGCTTCCGACATGGAGCGCTGAGAGTGGCGGATACGTGGCAACGATCACATCGGGTTTCCACGCCGCGATCAATAGCTTTCCCTCTCGAACCGCTCCTCGAATCCAGCCTCCGTAACGATCTGGGAACCGAAACACGGAACGGTACGCCTTCTTGAGCCACTGCCGAACGCCGACAAATGTCGGCAGCGTCTGGCGACGGCTCCTCGCGGCAGGTCCCGCCTGCGTTCGCTCGCCAACCAGCCATTCGACCACGCGTTCGATACCGTGGTAGGGCACGAACGTCACTCGGCCAGTCAGCACATCGGGAAACGGAAGGGACCCCGAGTACGGCTGGTCCGCCACCGTCAAGACGCGCACGTCATGCCCGCGGGTAGCGAGTACGCGGGCGGTCTGCGTCGGCCGAATGGAGCCGATTGAATTGAACGGAGCAAAGTGGCACGAGATCAGAAGGATTCGCATGGATTCCCGTGGACGGGCGGGCTGATCGGCAGGCCCGCGGCCGTCAGGTATCTGGAAGGGAGGGCGACCGAGCGATCAAGGCCAGGCATCGCTCCCACATGATGCCTTCCAGGTCCTTTGGCATCCTGCGATTTGCGGCAATATCGGGGTTGGAAAGGCTTTCGGCGGGGGGCATTGCCTCGACCCGGGCGATCGCATCCACGAGCATTGCGATTTCCATCTCGTACTGGCGGTAAGCGATGGCATGAAACGTGTCCTCTCGGTAGACCGGAACCTCTCTTCGTTCGATGAGAATTCCCTCGTCCGTCGTCTCCGAGACGTAGTGGCTCGTCACGCCGATCGGGTTGTCGTTGTAGATCGCCCACTTCAAGGCATCGAGGCCCTTGACGAGCGGAAGATAGCCCGGGTGCGAATTGGTCAACTGGAACTCCTTCACGAGCCCTTCAGGAAGAAGCCCCGCGCCAGTAATGAGAATATGCCGAAAGCGCTCGCGGCGAAACACGGCATCGAGGCCGTCGATCGCGGACGTCTGATACCGATACCCAAGGTTTCGGCAAGTCTCCTCGACTGCCACCGGGATGACCGTCGATGGCCGATGCCGGAACCGCGGCGAGAACTTCTTCCGCTCGACGAAGGGGATGGCGACGACGGTGGTATCACGGTATCCACACATGGAAAGCCTTGCGAGCGTATCCTGCGTCTTCCGGTGAGGCACCGCGTACGTGAGGACCGCGATCTTCGAGCTAGTCGCCATCGGCCAAAACTCCTTTACGGCGTTCACCCCCGAAACCCGGAACTCGTCTCGATCGTTTGAAGGGCAACCCGCTGGGTGGTAAGTTCCCCATCATCATTCCCGCGGTCACGCGACCGTCCTCCCGGCTCGATCGATCTGGCACTGGGGGCACAAATCGTCATCATGCAGCGAACACTGAGTCCGCAACAGATAGCGGCTTTCTACCATAAAGGCTTCGTCGAAGAGCAGGCAGATCACTTCAAGCGTCTCACAATCGATAGGATTCAGCCCGCCAAGGTGACTGTTGATATCGGCGGTGGCTGTGGATACTTTGCCACAAGGATTTCAGAAGCGGTCGGTGTGAAAGTTCGCGTCATCGATCTTGACCCGGTGAGCGTCAGCGAATCACTGAAGCACGGTATCGACGCCATTGTCGGAGATGCCCTCGATCCACCAAAAAGTGGTGACGAAGGCATTGTCTGCTTCAATCTCGTGCTTCATCACCTCGTGGCCGATACGGACCGGAATACACGGCGACTCCAGCAAGAGGCCCTCCGTATTTGGTGGGGTACTGGGGCAAGCCTTTTCGTCCACGAGTACAACTACGAATCCTGGTGGCGAGGCGCATCGGGGTGGCTTATCTACCAGATCACGAAAAGTGCCACTCTATCCACGATTGGCCGAGGCATATCGCGATTTGTTCCATCCCTACGGGCGAACACGTTTGGCGTGGGGGTGCGCTTTCGAAGCAACGTGGAATGGCAGCAACTGTTCCGTGACTCCGGCTTCGAGACGGTGGGGGAGATCAGGGGCACTCCAGAGCGAATCTCTTGGGCGAGACGGCTCCTGCTCATCAAGGTTATCCGTCGCGACAGTTTCCTTCTCTCGCCACTTGAGCGACCGCCTGCCAACAAGCCCTGAGCTTGTCCCATCACACATCAACCAACCGTAGCCCAGTTGCCCGGAAAGAGTCATGACTGTTGACATCAGCCCATATCTCGCAGGCAAAAAGCTTTATGGCGATGACTTCACTCCAGACGCAATTCGTGAGTGGTTCTGCGATGAGGCAGAAGGCTACGCCGACCTGGGCGCTCACGACCCTGCACGCTATGCCTACGCCTATCACGAACTGAACAGGTTTCACGCGTTCAGCCATCTCACAGACCGGGCCTTCGAGCACGCCTTAGGAATCGGAAGTGCCTACGGTGATGAGTTCAGGCCCATTGCGAGCCGCATTCGCACCATAACGATCCTCGATCCCTCAGATGCCTTTTCGGGTGTCAACGCCGTGCTCGGTGTTCCATGCACGTACCGGAAACCATGCCCCAGCGGGAGCCTGGCGTTCCCGGCAAACTCCTTCGACCTTATTACCAGCCTCGGCGTAATGCATCACATTCCAAACGTAAGTTATGTGATGCAAGAATGCCATCGCTGCCTCGCCCCAAACGGAGTCATGCTCCTTCGTGAACCTATCAGTTCGATGGGCGACTGGAGGGTCCCCAGGGCAGGCCTCACGAAGCGCGAGAGAGGAATCCCCTTGCCGCTTCTCGAACGCATTGTAACCACTGCCGGATTCACGATCGTGAAGAAATCTCTTTGCCACTTCCCTGCCTTGGCCAAGGTAGCGAAAAGGATAGGCGTTTCCACCTACAACCACCCCATCGCTACCAGGGTTGACGCACTTCTCAGCCGGGCGTTCGCCTGGAACGTGTCATACCACCGAACCACCGTGCTTCAGAAGCTCGCACCGGCATCTGTGTTTCTTGTGCTCTCCAAACCCTGAGCCACCTCAAGCGAATGAGTCGCTTGTGAGTCTCGACCCACGCACTGGCTGCCAGGGAGTAGCCCGTCGCCCTCAAGCCCTACTGCTTACTGTCACTTGCGTGCCTCTACGTACAGAGAGCCAGGCTTGTATTGCGTCCCTGTGTCATTCACATCAAGCCCGTAGGCCGCCCAGGACACGATTTGACTTGTGTTGTAACTCTGAACACTCACGTCATTGTAGCCGCATTTGATGAGCAGGTTCTTGAGGTTGAACCTGTCGTACATCCACTGATGGGTTTCACCACGCCGCCGAGCATCACCAAGCAGCATGTTTTCGGCGATCCGCCTGAACCACCTTTGCTGACTTGTTCCAGCCGCCTCTCGTCGCACCGACTGCTCCAATAACTCGCCGACATAGGAGTCGTGATTGGCCACCTCTGCAGGATCCTGCTCGCATGCCGCGACATGCGCAAGATACGCCCGGCAGGCCTGCTCAAAGTCGGGAACAACGATTCGATGAATTCCACCCGGCTTGAGCACTCTCCGCGCCTCAATGAGAAAGTGCGAGGCCACCTCTCGGTCGAGATGCTCCAGCATGTGAGAATGATAGACAACGTCCACGGAGTCATCGGCAAAAGGAATACCTTTCGCCAAGTTGTGAACCACAATGCTATCCGCGAGGCGTGCAAAACGCGCTCGCCTTTCTCCGCTTACAACAAACGGTACAAACGGCCGCAAGAGCACCGACCTTTTGAGCCGCAAGTAGATTGACCAATCAATATTGACGACGCCGGATTTGTCGCTGGTTTTCGTGCCACAGCCTAAATTGAGAATTAACATGCTTCCTCGTTCTTGCAAATACGTGCGGGTCGCCAAGCCCCACTCCGACCTCTTTGACCCACGCTCTTGAAGTGTGGTGCCGCTGGCGCGTGGGCTGCATGGAGTGAGCCGCGTTTCATTCGACGCAAGCTCGCAACGCTGAAAAGGTAGGCTTCGGCCATTTGAGGTATCCTAGGAGAGCCATCATTTGGTGTGCGGATCGTGGATTGTGGCGAGACCGCCGGCTGTATGGAGGGACTTACGTTCAGCACTACGTCGCGATGAAAATCACTTTCCTCAATCAATTTTATCCGCCGGACATCCCGGCGACCGCAGGCCTTCTTGCCTCGTTGGCAGATCATCTGGCCTTTCACGGGCATACGGTCACCGTTGTTGCCAGTCGAGCCACAAAGCGAGATCGCTTATTTCAATCTCGCAGCGTCAATAGCGTGCGGGTTCGCCGGCTATGGACCCCATTGTTTGGCAAACGGACGATTCTTGGAAGGCTCGTCGATTACGCATTCTTTGTGATTCAGGCGTTCTGGACGATGCTATCCCTACCACGACAGGATGTCGTCGTGTCGCTAACCACTCCTCCGTTCATCGTTCTTGTGGCGCTGTCCCACAGAATCCGTTACGGCCCAGTGAAGATCGTTCTATGGAATATGGACTGCTATCCCGAAATTGTCGAAACGACGGGGCTCATGCCCACCGGCGGTCTGACGAGCCGTAGTCTGCGGGCCATGAATCGTTGGATTATGCGACGACTCGACAGCATCGTCTGCCTTGACCGTGCGATGGAAAACCTGATTCAGAACCACTATGGGGTTGGAGAGCCGTTGCCGACGGTCGTGATTCCAAACTGGGAACCTCTTGGGAAGTTTCCTCGGGCTGCTGTGCGCAAACGCGTCGAAGACTCAGGCCACGAAGGCGTGGTTGTGTTGTATCAGGGCAATGCTGGGGTAGGGCACGAGTTTGACACGGTTCTGGATTGTGCCCAAAGGCTCAATGGAGCCGCGGTCACCTTTCGTTTTGTCGGCGGCGGGAAATGGTGGCCATGGCTGGAACAACATGCTCCGCACTCGATGTTCCCTCGATGGGAAGTGAGGCCTTACGTCTTGGGTGCTGGTGGCCCCTCGCTCTATGCCGATGCAAGTATCGCCCTGATCACGCTGCGGGAAGCCTGCAAGGGAATCATGAGCCCCAGCAAATTGCACGCGTGCCTGGCATGTGGGCTTCCGATTTTGTACGTAGGTCCAGCGGGCACCAACGTCGATGATTGCATTGTTCGCTTCAACTGTGGCGCATCGATTCGCAACGGCGACTCTGAGGCCGCAGCGGCCTTTCTGCGCCAGCTTGTTGAGTCGCCAGCGCTTCTCCGGCGGCTCTCGGCCAACGCTCGCGTCGCATTTGAGGCAGAATATACGGATACTCATGTGCTGCCGCGATTCGATGAGCTCTTTCGTGCGATTGCACCGGCTAACGGCCACCGTTCCGCAGCGGCAATCAAGCAGCCTCGCACTGGACAAGAATAAGGCGCATGAGGCTTGTGTCGCTGCGCACCTTTGCAGACTCGCTCCTCACGTATGGCAGGCCGTCGCCGCATTGAGACCGAGCGCAGCGAACATGCGTTCTAGGTGTATCACGCGAGTGAAGTTCTCAAGGTATGATTTTTGCGCGCTGCAACTGATGGCCTGATAATCGTCTGCGGAACGACACAGAAGCTCTATTCGATCGCATATCTGGATCGGCTCGCAGGGATCGACAAAGAAACCATTGACGCCGGGAATGACTTCATCCAATATGCCCCGGTATGCCGTCGCGATGACCGGGATTCCGTAAGCGAGGGCTTCAATAATGCACAGTGGCTGCCCCTCCCATGGGTAGTAGGTCGGCAGAACCAGGACATGGGCCGACTTGAGCAGTCGTATCTTCGCATGACCAGCCACAGCACCGTGATAGTGCACCACGTTCTGGAGGTGATGCTGATCGAGGAACCGCTCCAGGGATGCTCGATCATGAACCGCGGCCAGTTCATCGCGGGATCCATCTTGGACGGCCGCTGTGTCGTCTGAACTTGTTTGGAGAAACTCGCCAGCGAGCTGGAGCTGGTACCTACCCGGACACCGTTGGTCCAACAACTGAAGGGCTCGAATGACGTCCTTGTAGCCTTTGCTACTGATCATGTTGGAAAGATAAAGCACTTGAACAGGCCCATCTGGCGGCACTGGAAGTACTGGCAATACTCGATCGAGACCATGCGGAACGTCTTCAGGTAGTGAATTAGGCACCACCACGATTCGCTCAGGCGGCATGCCTGCCAACTCAAACTGCGGTCTAATCGTAGTGGACAGGACGATCACCCGTTCGACCAAACTTAACGTCCATCGTATCCAGGTCTTTCCTATGCTTGATCTCTGCTGAAAAAAGTGTTCAAAACCTCCCCCGTGCAGATGCAACACCACAGGAACCCGCAGCAACGCGGCACACCGGATGATCATGGAATCGCGAAGGAACCCCGGTGTCGAAGTGGAAAGCACGAGGTAGAGCCGACGGGAGCGGAAGAGGGAGTACGCGACGAAGGGCAACTGCAGGATGTTCCGCAACGCCTTGCCGCACTGAAAGCGGCCGATTCGACGGCCGACCAAAGTCCCCGCAAGATCGACAACACGGCACCGAATTCCAGCCTCATGCAGCGCGGCCAGGAGGAGTTCGAATGCAAGTGCCACACCGGTAGCCACATGGACAGCCCGAGGACCAATCAAGAGAATCTCCGCATCTACGATCCTCATCCAACTCTGCTCCCGCCTTTGGTAGAGTCCGAGTGACCCGCGATTGCCGTCACGTGCCGAGCGCAGCCTGGTAGTCCATCAATCGATCCTTTGCGATTCGACTCCAGCTGAAGTCTGCCGCCATTCTGCGGGCGCCCGTTCCACCCAACGTGGCGCGGTATTCCGCAGGCTTCAGAGATTGCAGGACACGGGCGAGGTCCTCGGGATTGCCAAGCTCATACACGAGGCCATTCCCAGCAATTCGCTCAACGGCGTGAATCGTGTTGTTTACCACTATCGGGATACCACATGCCGCAGCGTCCAGCATCGACATCGATTCCTGCGTCGGCCACACGCCAATGTCGCTTGCCCGGTACAAGCCCCCGAGTTCGTGAAAGGGCTTGAAGTCCACGATCCGAGAGCCCATACAAGCCTTGATGGCCTCAGCCTGCCTGCCATCGCCGACAAAGATCGCCCGAAATGGCTCTCCTTGGCGAGCCAGCAAATCCACTGCTTTTGCAAGAATGAGCGGGTTCTTGTCTTCGCTGAACCGCCCCGTATAAATGCAGGCGATTTCGTTCGGCCCCACACCCCATTCCGAGCGTTGGTGCTCCCGGGCTGATTCGGAGACTCGATCGTGGAAGATGGTGGTATCCACTCCGAGCGATACAGTCTCCACCTTGTGCCGCTCGACCCCGAAATAGCGCCACGCGATCTCAGAGCAGTCGGGCGTGACGCCGTAGCATTTCTCAGTTCTCCAACTGACCATTCGACCGTGAAGTCCCCTCATAACAATATCCCTTATCCTTGCGGGATGCCATAAGGGCACCTTTCTACTGGCGATCGGGTAGACACTGGCCGTGGTGTGATTGCCTGTGAAAAGCTTATAGCCGTGTCGCTTCTGCAGCCGAGCAGAGTCGATCGCTGTCCAGGAAATCGCAACGAAGGTTTGCACGATATCGGGCCGGATGGTCGCTAGCTTCTCTTCGAGTCCGGTGAACCGAACCTTTCCGAGGCGAAAATGATGCGGCAATCGATGCACGTGGACCCCGCCAATCATTTCAACGGTCCCAGCGGTACGGTCTGCGTCAAGGAACTTGCCGTACGACTGGGTGAAGTCGTGGGCGTAGTAGTATGGTGGAAGCGATGTTGCCACGACGTGAACTTCTGCCCCTGCGTCAACAAGAGCCTTCGACAAACAGTTTGCTGCGTAGCCCATTTGCGGCGCATATGTTTCGTTGACGATCGCGATTCTCATCGGCCTGCCACGATGCAGAGCCGCCATCGCGTGGTCTGAACTGCCCGCAATGCGAGCGAATGACGAAGAACCGTCACCCTGAGAAGGCGTATCCATCACAATTGCTTTTTCCATGAAGTAGTTCGATGGACGCCGCTCACTGAACCAGCGTCTTGTAGAATCGCTTGGACTCGGGATGGTGGAAGTACGAGTTGTGCCACAGGAGGGTGAACTGGCCTCCATTTGTCAGGGCCCGCTCCTTGAGCGTGCACATGTATTCCAGTGTCTCGTCGTTGTATTCCATTCCCATGTAGTGGCTTCCAAGCACGGAGCAATCCATGAGGATGAGCGGCCTTTGGACGAGGTTCATCGGCCTGTCTTCCTCGATGTCGAACATCTGAAAATCCTGGCTGGTCCCGCACCGAAATCCTGGGCGATCAGCATAGGAAAGCGTCGAATCATACGCGATACCCGCTGCCTCTAGGTTTCTGGCGGTCGTAGGCGTTTCCCATCGCAAGTAGTGTTGTCGCGACCCTAGGGCATCACAGGGAATTCCAAGCGAGGCGAGAACTTTTCGTAGGGTGTTGGCCTCCTTGATGGTGGCGTTGGCGTCCCTGTACGTCCTGTAGCTTGGATGGAGCCCGATTTCGTGGCCGCGGTCATGGATGCGGCGCATCAGGTTTCGGATCGCCGGATCGTGAAGGCGGTATCGCCCATCCCGCGGGTCGCGGCCGCCGGCGAGAAAAAAGAACGTCATTCGGTTTCCGGCCCGTTCGTTGACATCCATCATCCAGTCAAACATCGCGTAGTGTGGATCGGCCTGGCACTGCCCTCGCCGTGCTTGCAGGCGTTCTGCAATCCGTGTTCCCGCTGCCTTCCCCTTCGCTTGTCGACAGCCTCCATGGACGATGTCCTTCGCTATTGCGCGCAGTCGATAGTCCACCTGGCACGGGCTGTCTACGTCACACGTCACGTACTTTGTGCGCGTCCGGGGCTTCCGTTCGAGATGAGGCCACAACCGCTTCATTGCAGCCCATAGCATTTCCACATACTCATCGATAATTGGCCGCTCCAAGATCCCGTCACGGTGCGCCGTGGATGCGGTCGCCGGGAATCGGTCATGTTCGTCTCGCTCCGGGGACTCCGCTTCCTCTCGCCTGATCAACATGAACGAAGCTGCCCCGATAAGATCAAATGGCAGTGATGTATGCTGTTCGCCGGCCGTGCGATGCCAAACTGCCGACAGAGCATCCGCCCAAGCGATATTCGGCGGCTTATGCCCAATCACCCCAACACTCGTGGCATCCGGCACACGCTGATGTACGAAGGCATCATGCGATTCGATGACATGCGGACGACTTCGAAGCGCTTCCGTTCCGCGTGGCACTCGCAGGATGACTTTACCCGGTGCATTGTCGAGACTGATGTGGCAGTCCGCACGACGAGCCGCCACCTGCGCACTTGGCAATCCAAGCCAGTCGTTGAATATGACTCGAATGACGTGATGGACTTCGGCGCCGACATCCGAGGGAACCTCAATCGTCAGCATGTCTTGGCCAGACTTATCCAGGCGACCATTGCACTTTCAGAGTCCTAGGTGACCGCCTTCAGGGAGCCCGTGAATCTTGATGGCACACGCAGGGGCTGTGAATTCGATCGGCAAGGCTGTCTTCCTCACGTCGTACCTTGCTTCCGCCTTCGCAGGCGGCACCTTCGTCCGAGTGCGGCGACGAACGACGCCATGAGCTCTCTTGCCGCGTAGAGCGTCGGGCCAAGATCATCACGTGAAAACTCAGCGGTCACGAGCGTCCGGCAGCGAAGCGTGTTGCGCCATTGCCACAACGAATAGCTCCACGCGCTGAACCCGAGTCGCTTGTTTCTCACCAGGCAGTTCATGAAGTCTTCGAGCACCTTCACCCATTTAACTTCACCGTCCGCGGCGTGTGACTCAACAAGCGGAGGAATGATGCCACCGGCCATATCCTGAAAAGCGAACCACGGAATGCTCGCGGCACACGCCGGGGTAATACCGATCCATGACCATGAGCGAGGGTTAATCTCGATGAGGAAAAACTCCCCAGTCCGCACGTCCCGTTTGAACTCAAACTCGGCAATGCCTGAGATGCCCAGGTCCCGGCAGGTTGCATGGACCATTTCAATCAATGTCTGCGGAGCATGCTCACTCTGTCCGACCACACAATCACCGTAGTCCGGCGGAAAACCGCGAACTTTGCGGCCCGTGAAGATCACTCGCACCCGCGAACTCTTGTCGACGTACACACCCACCGTAAACATCTGATCGCTGAGTCCCTCCACACACTGCTGAATCATGAATGAGGATTTCCAATCATGAATGCGAGAGGCCACAAGCTCGAGCGATTGGCGATCGTGACAGACCATGAATCGATGCGCGTCGAGGAACGCATGTGTCGCGACAACGTTTCCATCGGCAACCGTGGGCCGACGATACACGGGCTTGCACACTACAGGGAAGTCACTGTCCGGGATCGCATTCACCTCGTCGAATGTCCAGGATTTCGGCACCGGGAGTCCGTGGCTCGTAGCCCACCGAGCAAAGCCGAGTTTGTCCAAAACCAGCGAGATGACATCGATCGGTGGAGCACATATCTCGAAATACGGTGCCAGCGATTCCCGGCCACGTGCCACTGCGATCGCCCAGTTGTCATTCGTTGGAAACAGCACTCCCCGTGCACCTTGCCTCTTGCCATATTCCACAAGAAACGACACCAGCCCCGCCTCGTCATCGCGGGGGTCAGGACATAGCGAAAACCGCGCATACCTGCTGCTTGCTCCAACCGAATGTCGCGAGTCGCATGCCCGTACGTCGACTCCACGCCGGCCGAGCTCTTGGATAATCGCCAGCCCATTATAGTGTGTATTAAGGACCAGTGCGTACATCGAGACAGCACTCAAGAAAAACGGTGTGAATGTCATCGGAATCAAGCCGCCAGCTTCCCCACGACATCGCAAGCAAACGGCACAACTCAGACCTGATGGCAAGGCGCTTGATTCTTGCCAGCGCTAACGCTCGCAACAACCGCGGCCTTCGAAGGAACCTGAGGTGCGGCTTCGACCGCCGCCAAGATACGAGTGTCAGGCCGTGATTCTTGCACCATGTTTTCCAAAACGCGACTGATCGATAGTGACAGAACCCACCCGCGACAGCGGCTGAGTCGATCACTTTTCCAACTGGGCACAAAAAGTCCCGCAAAATGATTCGACCACCCGGGGCGAGTGTGTCGCGTGCCTTCTCGAAAAATCGTTCCAACATCACGTCGTCGTACAGGTACACGACACCGGAAGCGAAGACCACATCAACCGCTCCGCCGGGGTCAAACGCTTCGAAGTGCTCTCCGCTGACCACCACTCGTTCGTGACCACCCCAGCGGCTGTCGAGCTGCCGGAGCATCGTGGGAGCGGCATCGAGAAGACAAACCCGGGCAAACCGATCCAGAAATACGTCCGTAAATCGCCCATACCCCGCACCGACATCGAGTACCCTGCCCATTCTCGTTCCGCCGCCCAGAATCTCTGCCAGTATCCGTTCCTCAATGGCGTGATCGAGGTACGCGACATCGGGATCCCCGCCCGCCGACGATGCCTCTGCTGACCGCAAACCAGCCGTCGACCAATACTCGATAATCTTACTTCGGTACGTCTCCGAATCCATGGTAGCTATTCCCGGAAACGGTGCACGATCGCCGGAACGCCCCACGCGATGGCATACTCGGGGATATCCTTTGTGACAACTGAGTTCGCCCCGATCACGGCGCCCTCTCCGATCGACACGCCGCGAAATACGGTAACGTGCGGCCCGATCCACACGCCATCACCAATTGTGATCGGCTTGATGTCATATCCCTGATCGTCAATCCCATGCTTCCCATACTGCAGCCATATCGGAACGTCTCGTCGGCTGAACCGATGCGCTCTCCCCCAGATATTCACGAACTGACTGATCAGCACATGATTCCCAATACTCACCTCACCGCCGATCATGGTAAAACAGTTGATGTAAACGTCGACTCCGAGGGCAATGGCGGGCTCGCCTACCAATCGTACGTGATCCTCGATAGTGCAGCCTCGGGAGAACTGGACGTTCGCTATCTTGCAACCCCGTCCAATCCGCGTGGCGGAGGTGCCCGCGTACCATACACCTCTCGCCCGCTTTTGCGCGTCTTGAAACGCGAATCGCATCAGCCCGACGGCGCGGCGCAACTTTTGGGGTATCATCGAGTGCTACGCGTCGCTACACGGAAAGAATCGGAAAGAATCAATGTACGCCAAACCTTGCACGAAAAAGTTTTGCATGTTCCCGTTGCTCGAAGGCCGACCCCCTCCCCGCCCGGCTTCTCGCCTGGTACTTGCTGGGATTTTCCCGTATGCAGGTCGGCACAGCCCTTTGCGATGACCGGAGGGTGTCACGGGGCGACATGACGACCACAAGCGAAGAATACGTTTTCAAACTGGGCCACACTCAACGCCCGTACTTTCTGCGCCGTCGTTAACGGAACATCCGAGTTCGGCCCATCGAGCAACTTCAACAAGGAGGACCGATCAACGAGCCCTTCATACCAAGCCCGCAAACACGTACCCAGCCACACGCGGTCGGGAAGCGGCCATCCCATCTTGTCTCGTCGCCACACGATCGCACGGGGTAGCCGACCGTCGAAAGCAAGTCTCGCATAATACTTCGTGAACCCATTGTGGATTTTGAAATTCTGTGGCGTCGCCAAGTTGAAGGCGACAAGACGGTGATCCATAAAAGGCATTCGCGATTCAATCGAATAGTACATAGCGCGGCTGTCCGCATAATGCAACAGATTCACCAGCCCATTCTCAATACTCGCAAGCAGGTTCGCATTCAACGACGGGTTCACCCCCTTGAACTCGCCGTACCCAAGTCCACCCGCCAACCTCTTGGCCGCCCCGGGCGGCATCCTGGAGGCACACGCCACCAACAGTTTTTTGACCATGGCCCCAGACCATCCGAAGTTGTTGGCCAAGAGGATAGCCTCGATTGGAAAGCGCCAGGCCGGCAGGCCGCCCAAAAAACTTGGAATGTAGGAGTCGTACCCCGCCAAGTGCTCATCAGCGCCTTGACCATCGAGGGTTACTACGAAGCCACGATCCTTCGCCAGCCCTACGGTAAACATCCCCGCCATCCCCATCCCGTCGGGGGGACACTCCCAGTGGCGGGCCACGTCATCCGACAACGCGGGAATTCGGGCAGGATCTGGTTCAACCACACTTGCATCAAGGCCCAGCGCATCCCGAAGAAGGTAGATGTACTTGCTTTCGTCGCAGTAACGACTGGCCTTCTCGCGATGAATCAACGAGAACGTTCTGACCGGCGCGTTACGCCCCTGCTCCCCGAGAATCTCCCGAACCAAATAGACGATGGACGAGCTATCCAAACCGCCGGAGAGCGCACACCCCACGGGCACGTCCGAGCGAAGCCGAACTCGGACAGCGTCCTTGAGGAGGGCGTAATACTCATCCGCTAAGGCTAGTGCCCGCTTCCGCTGAAACGGTTCCCGTGAGTCGTTCGGTTCCACGTACCAATACCGTTCGGGCCTCATCGAAAGGGTATTCGTCGTGCGGAGATTGATCCGCGCTGAGTGGCCAAATGGAAATCGCGAGATTCCCGAAAAGGCCGTGTCGGTGGCCCACTCCGTTGCCCCACGCGCGAGGTAGTTCCGCAAGTATGCCTCGTTCGGCGCCACGTCGAGCCGCGGATGCGCGACGAGAGCTTTAATCTCGGACGCAAATGCGAGCATCGTGCCGGATTGGGCGTAATAGAGTGGTTTGATGCCAAATCGGTCTCGGGAGACGAAGAGCGTTTCCTCGGCTCGGTCAAGGATGACAAATGCCCAGTCTCCGTTGAATCGGCTGACAGCGGCACTGCCCCATTGCCGATAGGCTGCCAGGATGACTTCCGTATCTGTGCTACTCCGGAAGTCGTGACCGTGACGGCGGAGCTCGTCACGAAGCTCGACGTAGTTGTAGATCTCCCCGTTGAACACGATCCAATACCGGCCATCCGTGCTCGCCATCGGCTGGTGCCCAGCCGACGAGAGATCCAAGATGCTGAGCCGTCGATGACCAAACGTGACGATCGCGTCAGCGGCCGGACATCCTTTCGTCGCCCTCATCGAAGGGTAGGCGTCACGAACCTTCATAGGCGTGTCGGAACCGTAGAACATTATCGGCTCGCCATCGCGAGGAAAAACCGCATATCCCTCGTCGTCCGGGCCTCGGTGGCGGAGTGTCTGCGTCATCACGGTTGCGGCATTCAGTTGTTCGCGGCTGTTTCCGCCGAGATCCACGAGGCACACAAACCCACACATCAGCTTGGACTCCCGCGCGTCACTTCTTCACCCCGACGTAGATAGCCTCGCAACGATCATCACCTGAAGGCCGTGGATCGATGAGCCATCGCGCGAGCCGATGGACAAACATGGCTCGGGCGTACCGAGCGAGCCACCAGGCACTCGTAACTCGAGCCGTCGCGAGCCCCTCCTCGAGTACGTCATGAAGCTGCCGACACGCCCGGGCCAGTCCCGGGCGCAACGCATGGTGGGTGCCAATGCGCTCGACACCTGCCTGCCCGAACAGCGAGAGCACGGATTGCTCACTGAACGAATGGAGGTGGGTGGAATGGAAGTCGCGGGATGAATATGCACCTGATATGACCAAAGGGGCGTCGGGCAACTCCACGCATCGGTCTGGTATTCCAAGAACGACGATGCCTCCCGTGGGCATCAACTGGGTCGCTGCTAAAAACACCTCCCGTGGGTTCACCAGATGCTCGAAGGCCGCGTTGCTGAAGAACAGGTCTGGCTGTACGGCGGCTGGAATATCGGACACCGTTTCATAGCAGTTGCATTCCACGCCTCTCTGGGAGAGCCGCTCGGTGAGTGCTGCCCTGTATTCCTCACTCGGCTCGATACCGACGTACCGGCAGCCGGGCACTACAAGATCGGTCATTCCGATCGGGCCAGGACCAATTTCGAGGATGACGTTCGATGCATGGCAGCCATGGGCGTCGAGCACAGATTGGAAACGGCTCAGCTTTTTCCGGAGGTAGGTGGCGGGATACGCCCCCCCCATCATCGTAGCCCGCGTTCGATAATAGGTTGCCACCTCCGCGACGTCCGGCATCGGATCGACCCATAAGTGATCGCAGCCTTGGCAATGGCGAAACATCCGCTGACGCCCGAGCGAATTTGGAACGATCGTTCCGCCCGGCCGACTGGCAAAACCGCAGATCGGACATGGTTGCTCGGCCGTCATGCACCCGCCTCCGCCGGCAATCGATCGCGATGCACGCGGGAAACCGAATACGCAATCGCGGCATACAGGCCGCCATAGAGCACAAGATCGACCACCAACAGGCAACGTAGAAAAGACACCGTGTCTCCCCACATCGTTCCGAGGGAAAGCCCTCCTGCAGTGACAACCAGAGCACTCGTTTTCCATGCCGCGGACATTCTCAGATTGCCAGTGGCAGCAAATACCCCACTCACCGCAGAGGCAACGAACTTGACGACCAACGCAGGGAGGAGAATCACTAGAAATTCTCCCGCCCGCTTCCACGAAGGGCCAAACACGAGCGCGAAAAGATCCTCGCCCCACACAGCGAGCACCGCCGCCGGGACGCAGGCAATCGCCAGCAACGACAGGGCCAGCGTGTGGGTGTATTTCGGGAGAACGGACGGGCTCGTGGCGACCAGATCAGCGGCTTTCCGCATGTGAACCTGTGACACCGACGTCGCGATGAACGACAGCGGCGCACTGAAGACGCGCACTCCGAGCGCATACTGCCCCACATCAGACGACGGAAAAAACTTGGTCATCATCAACACGGGCAGACCGGCCGTGATGCAGTCTAGAAAGGTGGTCGTAGCACCATACAAAGGGAAATCCTTGTAGCGCTTCGCGGTGTTCCACATGCTTTGTCCGAATCGCCATGAAATTTGCCGAAGGGTGTGGCCATACACGGCAACGAAGATGGCAAACGATGCAACGAGGCCGACGGTAGCGCCTATGATCTGACCATCTCGGCGCAGCCCCCATAGCCCTAGCCCGATCGTAACGGCCGCCCCCACGATCGCTTGTGTCATGGCGACCCGACTGATCAGCGTGTAGTGCTCGTGGCGGTTTGCAAAAAACCTCAGGGAGGTTGCGGCTGACGTCACCAGAAGGAAGGGCGGAATGGCCCACCACCATGCCCCGAGGGTCTCAGCATTGAGCATCGCGACGAAAGCATCTGCTGTTAGGAGCCATACGACAAATACAATGAGACTGACAGCAGCGGCCACCCACATCGAGAGCGCGAGGAGCGTGTCACGGTCAGCATCACGTCTGGCAATAACGATTGCGCTGTCGTAGCGACCTGCCACCGCCGGCGCCATGGTGCCGACGATCGTCAGAAACAACGCCAAGGAGGCGTATTCGGCTGGCGCATACAGCCGCGTGACAACGGGCGCCGAAGCCATCCCAATCGCTTGGGCAAATAGACTCCCCGTTGCAAGCACACCGACATTCCGGGCGAACGCACTGCTGCGGATGCGACGAAAGAGAGCCGTCATGGGGGCTACGCTCGCACGCCTTCCGGCCCACGGCACCGCTCGCCTCGCGCTCCTTCCGTCACTGCCAGGGCAAATGCGGCTGCCAACGTCGACCATGCAAACGGTCGAGCGGCTTCCACACGCCCTTTTGGTGCGGCCCGTTCTGAAAGCGATGCGAGCCAGGCCGCCATTTCATCGGTCTGACCGCCGTGAAAATGGACGACCTGCGGGCACTCGGCCGTCATAGCTCGAACATCGCTATCCTCTGGACTAATCACGAGCACCCATCGAGACAGTGCGATGGCCTCAAAAATCTTGCCCGTCACGATGCCACGATCCGCGAGACTTGCAGTTTGCTCGATGCTCGTGATCACCACCGTGCAAAGGCTCCGGGCCTGCATCGCCAGAACCTCCACACGCGGCAAGGCACCGAGGCATCGGACGCTATCCGACACACCGTGGAGATCCGCACTTGCCTGCACGTGGCGAGCGCTCGGCCCGGCATAGACGAACGAGATCGCGGGTAGCTTTCCGTTGTCCCGACCGCGCATTTTCTTAAGAGTCTCGACAATTGGGCTGCACGACCGCTTCGGTGGATAAAAAGCACCCGCATACACAAGATCGTGCGACGGGGGAGAGTCACAATCGCCGCATGCAGTCTCAACATCGGCACCAAAACCATTGGTCACCACAACCCCGGGAACGTCAACCTGGCCACGAATCGAGGCCAGGCATGAAGGCGATATGCTCACCAGAAGTGCCGCCTGCCGAAGAATCGATCGTTCAAGCCATCGCGTTCCAAGACGGAATCGGGTGTGCGGGGTGCCATTCCACACATCACGGTAGTCGAGGATAAGAGGCACACGATATCGCCTCGCCAACGCGCGCGCCGGCAGCAACGTCGAAAAGGGGCCGGCCGACACGAGCACGCAATCGAAGCCTGTTGTTCCCGCTAAGGCGCGCTTCGCGGCCCATGCCCACGGCAGCATCGGGTCGAAGCCAATGAAGGTCGTGAACCGAGCGCAGAGCCGATTGACAACCGCTTTCGCAAAGGCCCACAGGCCTCGTGCGCCTCGGACGGCTACGCCTTCATGCAGCGAGCGCCACGGGGACGGAATCCACGAGAACGTAAGCGATGGGTTCGATTGCACCTGCTCCCAGTCGGGCGGCATCTCCAACTGACCGGGTGTGAGGCCCGCGGCACACGCCGTAGCCACATGAACGGTGTGACCTGCGGCCAACAGCCCCTTGCACACCTCGTAGGTGCGGATTGACGCGATCGCCTTCCGAGGAGGGAAGAAATACGTTATGAACAGGATGTTCATTGCCACGTTCGAATTGGAGGTGGCTTGCCCCGCCGGAAAGAAATAGCCACGTGACGGTGCTGCCTACGAGCCGACCACGCACGCTTGTGCTGTTCACCTCCACCTTCCCGTTCGGACACGGCGAAACGTTCCTTGAAAGTGAACTGCCGGTCTTGGCAAGGCACTTTGAGACCGTGGTAGTCCATCCGGCTGCCGCGCGTGCTGGCGCGCCGTTCCGCAGCATTCCAAGCAATGCCATTGTGGGGTCTCCGATCAGCCCACAAAGCTCGATCCGAAAGAAATGGCTGACGGCAGTAAATATAGCGCGACATCGGGCGCTGCGCGGCGACTTTCTTCAAAGCAATGTCCTTCGATCGCGGCTGCGATTGAGCGCATGCCTTGTCGCAGCGGGATATGACCGATTCATGCGGGACTGGCTGGCAACTACCGATACCAAGCTCGACGATGCGGTTTTTTATTTCTATTGGGGCCGAGGCCCAGCGTACGGGATCGAAGAGTTGCGGTCGAAGACGAACAACAGAATTGTCGTTCGACTGCATGGCTATGACCTCTTCGAAGATCGAAATGCTGGCTATATTCCGCTGCGAGAGCAAGTCTTTGCCGGTGCTGACAAGCTCTGCAGCGTAAGCGAGGCAGGCCGTCGATACCTCGCCGAACGGTACCCGGCGCATGCTGCAAAAATGATGGTGTCGCGGCTCGGCACGAACGACCACGGCGAGGGCCACTTCGCACCAGACGATGCCAGGCTGACGATCGTAAGTTGCGCGAACCTGGTCCAACTCAAACGGATTCCACTTCTGGCTGAGATGCTGAGCGGCCTTCCGAAACGCTCGATTGACTGGCACCACTTCGGTGATGGCGCTGACCGCCACAACGTCGAGCAGCACGTGGCTGGATTCGCTCCCCATGTGCGCGCGACACTTCACGGGCAGCGGGCCAACGCCGAGGTTATCGACTTTTTCAGGACGCATCATGTTGATGCATTCATTTCCGTGAGCGAAACGGAAGGCGTCCCCGTGAGCATCATGGAAGCAACTTCGTTCGGAATACCGGTGATCGCGACCGACGTCGGAGGCACGGCTGAAATCCTCACGCAGGAAGGCGCTGTTCTCTTACCACCACAGTTCAGCCGGACCGAGTTTGAGGCCGCCATCGAGTCGGTCGCCGTCATGTCGAAAGACCGGGAACTCCGAAATAACATTCGGGACCATTGGCGGCAGGTAGCCCACGCTGAAACGAACTACGAGGCCTTTGTGCGGGACGTGCTTCTCGGAAGTCCATAGCTCGACGATGCCCCGTCGTGGCGCATGCCAGGCTTACGGAACCGTGACGGCACCGCCGCGGCCGAGACTGGTAGAGGCCGCGGCCAAAACTTTCAGAACCCGTAAGCCCTCGGCTCCGTCCGTCAGCGGGGCGGCCCTCGTCTCGCAGCAATTCACGAAATGCTCGCACTCCCTACGGAGCGGCTCGTCATACGGGACGGCAATGCGGTCTCCATCCTTGCGACCGATGGCCGGTATGCCCTCTCCCGTCCATACGATGCAATCGTGATAGACGGTCAGCTTTTCTTCCCAGGGCCGCGTGTCGTCGAACACGGCGGCTCCCTTCGAGCCGATGACCGTGAGCTTTTGCTCCTTAAACGGATTGAGCCACGACACCCAGACATGGGCCCCAAGCCCTTCCGAGAAGGTCAGACGGGTCATCGCCATATCGGCGACTTTCGGTCTCAGGTAATCGCCACCCATGGATTGCACTTCCGCCGGCAACACATTTCCCGTCAGCCGGAGAATGACCGAAATATCGTGGGGCGCGAAACTCCAGAGCACGTCCTCTTCATGCCTGATTTTCCCGAGATTCAATCGGGTGGATGCCACATACCAGAGCTTGCCTAAGTGGCCTGACTTCACCATCGCCACCAATGCCTCGACGCACGGGTGGTAGTTCAGGAGGTGCCCGACCATTAGGATCCGCGATTCTCGGGCGGCAATCGCCACAAGCTCCTCACCCTCCTCAGGAAGGAGACACAAGGGTTTCTCGACAAAGACGTCTTTCCCAGCGCGAAGGGCCTCCTTCGCGATTTCGTGGTGGAGCGCAGCGGGGGCCGCAATGGCGATCTTGTCGATCGCGGCACTCGCCATGACTTCTGCAAGCGAATTGGCCTTGGTGACGCCGGGATACTCGGCATCGTAGGTTCGGAGCAACGCTTCGCTCGTGTCGCAGATCACACCAAGCCGCCCCGCCTGGTGGAATACTCGGGCCAGGTTCTTGCCCCAGTATCCTGCCCCCACAAGCGCGACATCTGACCGCGGATCGCGGCACGAAGGGCTCGGATCAACGGGCATGGGTATGATCTCCTCTGATCGTCATGGTTTGCGAGTCCTCGGGCTGTTCGAGAAGCAACGACACCACCTTCTCGCTGGCGTGGCCATCGCCGAAAAGGGTCGGCCGGGCAAGCGATCGCACCGCCGGCACTCGCGACAATTCTTCGTCGACGCGCTCCATCATCGTTCCAACCAGCACGTTCCACCCTGTGTCAACCGTTTCCTGCCACTCGGTTTCCTCGCGGAGCGTGACGCAGGGCACCCCGAACATGTAGGCCTCTTTCTGCACACCTCCGGAATCGGTCACGACCATCGTGGCATTTCGCTCGAGCTCGAGCATGTCTACGTAACCAACCGGGTCGATCGCAATGATCGAATCCGCCAACACGAGCGAGTGACTCCGAAGCTTGGCCCTGGTGCGAGGGTGCATCGGAACGACGACCTTGGTCTTTCGTGAAATCCGCCCTAATCCTTCAACAATGGCCTGAAGTCGCTGCGGATCATCCGTGTTTTCGGCTCGATGACAGGTGACCAACACGTACCCTTCTGGCTGAAGGCCTAGAGCTGTCATGATTTGAGACGTGGGCCGGCCCGCATAGAGCATGGCAATGTCATACATAACGTCACCGACGAGGTGCACGCCGCTGCGAACTCCCTCTGCGGCCAAGAACTCGACGGCTCGTTGGGTTGGACACAAAAGGAGGTCAGCAGCGTGGTCGGTCAGGACACGGTTGATTTCTTCCGGCATTCGCCGATTGAAGCTTCGCAGTCCGGCTTCTACGTGAGCGATGGGAACATGGTGCTTCACCGCGGCCAACGCACCCGCAAGGGTGGAGTTGGTGTCTCCATAGACCACCATCCAGTCCGGCTTGCGATCGAGGAGAACATTTTCTATCCCTGCCAGCATCGCCCCGGTCATAGCGCCATGGCGCGATTCATTGACACCGAGGTTCACGTCGGCGGCTGGAAGGTTGAGCTCGTCAAAAAAAACTGCCGACATGTTTGCGTCGTAGTGCTGCCCGGTGTGAACGAGTATATGCTCGACCTCTCCGGTGGCGATCTTCGAAGCCAAGGCACGGCCGACCGCCGCGGCCTTGATGAACTGCGGCCTCGCCCCGATGACGGTCATGATTCGGACGCTCATCCCCTGGTTTGCTCCTGGTGACAATACGAGCCGTGGGCTTCCGACACGAAATCGAGAATACCGGCGAGCTCTCTTCCGATTCGGTCTGCGGAAAAACGTTGAACGAACTCACGCCGGAGGCTCGCATCTCGCGCCGCTGCTGGCGTATCCCGCACGGCTACCGCGGCATCAACGGCTGCTATGAGCGATCGAACGTCACGTGGAGGCACGAGGGTCCCATACTCCGGGCCAGGAATGGCGTCGCGAACACCACGGTTGTCGTACGCCACGGTTGGAACGCCCACGGCGTGTGCCTCCAGAATCACCCTCGGCATACCCTCGGGAAACACCGAAGGGTGGACCAGAACCGTCGCAAGATGGAGCCAAGGCACTACGTTCCTGGTGAACGGTAGAACGGAGACGTTTGGGCATGACGCTCGGGCCCGGGTGTGTACCCGCTGCCAAAACGGCCCCTCGCCGATCATCACGAAATCCCAATCCGGGCGAGCCCGGGCGATCGCGAGCACGTCATCAGGACGCTTCCAGGAAACGAACCGCGACAGATACAGGACCAGCGGATGCCCGCGGCGGAGGCGAGTTGAACTCACAGCGGCGTCGGTCTCCGCCTTGGACGGAACCGTTGCATACCTCGCGACAGCCAACCCCTCGCCAGGCAGTCGATAACACGAGCCAACGGTGCGAGTAAGCCGCGCTTGCCGGCCGACGGCCTCATCGTCGTCGTTCACGACGACGACGGCGTCCGTCCAGCGAGCGTGAAAGGTTTCGATGCCTCGGAGAACGCGGTAACGAATCGGGTTCTGATTCGGGGAAAATGCGAGTCCGTGGGCAAAATAGACAACCGCCGCGCGGCCTTTGCGGAGAGCCTGACGGACTGCCCATGACATCACCGGTGTGGACACCATGATGACGTCATGGTCCCACCCCCGTGATGCCGCTTGGATGACCCGACGAGTCTTCAGAAAACCAGATAGCGAGCGATGCTCAACCCGTGGGAGCCAATGGACGGGAAAACCCTCGTCCGCCAGTGCTGACGCGAGTGAGCCGCCCTCCATGCATGCAAACTCGATCTCCCACCCCGCGTCTTGCAGCGAACGACACAACGGCACATGGAACAAGAACAGAGGGTCGGCGTAGTTGGCGATCTGGAGGAGCCGACGGCCGCGCCTGGCACCTGTGAGGTTTGAACACTCGGTCGATTCATCAGGAGGCATCAATGCGGAATCGAGGAGAGCGGTATGCCGCGTTGATACGCTCACCGGCCTGCGGTGTCCGGAACTCCTGATTCCACAAATCGGCGAACAACATCGACGACTAGATATTGGTCTTCTGAAGCCAGGAAGGGATGCATCGGAAGGCTTAGAACTTCTTCCGACGCCGCCTCGGATACCGGAAAATCACCACGGGCATACCCCAAGCGGGCGAATGCGGGCTGCTCGTGAATACACTTCGGGTAGTAGACGCCCGTGGGCACGCCCTCGGCTCGGAGCGCCTTGGAAAGTTCGTCGCGATGCGATGATCGGATCGTGTACTGGGCATAGACGTGCGTGTTGCCCGGCGCAACTTCTGGAACGCCGACATACGGCCGCAAAAGCTCTGAATACCTCGCCCCGATCTCTTCCCGAGCCCGCACTTCATCGGGGAAGTGAGGCCACTTCGCGAGAAGTATGGCCGCTTGAACCGTGTCAAGCCGGCTGTTCGTGCCGATATACGGATGATGATGTCGCCGAATGCCGCCATGCGTTCGGATCGCCCTCATCTTTTCTGCCAGAGCGTCATCCGTGCAAAACAACGCTCCCCCGTCCCCGTAGCACCCAAGCGGCTTTGCCGGAAAGAAACTCGTACTTCCAATCGTCGCAAGGCCGCAGCTTCGCCGGCCATGACGGGTAGCGCCGAAGCTCTGCGCGGCGTCCTCAATCACGGTGATCCCTGCTGCTTCGGCGATTGCATTGAGCCGTTCGAGATCAGGCATCTGGCCGAACAGGCTTACTGGGATGATCGCCTTCGTACGCGACGTGATTGCACTGCCGACCCGCTCGACATCGATACAAAACGTAGCGGGATCGACGTCGACGAAGACGCATGTCGCGCCAACGAGCGGGATGACCTCCGCAGAACTGATCCATGTGAACGGAACCGTGATCACCTCGTCGCCGGGACCAATGTCGAGAGCCCGCAGCGCGATCTCCAGACTTTGCGTGCCGCTGGCCACCGCTATGCAGTGGGTAACGCCGACATACTCGGCAAGTGCTGCCTCAAGCTCTCCGATTTCCGGCCCCATAATGAACTGGCCGTGATCGAGGACAGCCCGTAGACGGTCAGAGATTGCCGGCTCATATCGCCGCCGCTGTTCCTGGAGGTCTATGAACTGCATATGTCAGACTCCGCTAGCCTTGGGAACCGCCAGCCGTGCATGAGTCGCCCTCATTCCGAGTGATCGGATACCCTGCCGAGTCTGCGCGATGAGATCCTGCTGCCGCACCAAGATGAGCGGAAATATCCACCACCACAATCGGTAACCGAGTTGATCGAGCGTCAGAGAGGTAGAGTAGTAATGCATGAGCACGAGAAGGAGAGCCGTGTAGTCCGGGTCGGTTAGGAATCTCCTGCAGCTAATAAAAGGCTGAAACATATACCACAAGAACATCGCACCGCAAAAGAGCCCACCGGTCACCATGATCTGCATAAACGTATTGTGGGTAGCGAGCGCACTTGAGCGTCCACGACGGAGCCGCTCCCCCAATTCGTCCCAGGCCGGCTTCTCTCCCCAGCCTTGCAGAGGCTTCTCAAAAACCAACCGCCATGACTCGAGAAACACGACGTCTCGGTAGGCAAAACGCTCGCCGCTTCCCGCGCCCTCATCGAACGTTTTGTCAAGGCGTCTTTTCATGGTGTCTGACTGGTCGTAGAACACTTTGCCAGCAACCAAGACCAATGCGAGCACGACAAAGCCGATGAGGAAGTTAGCGTTCTTTCGGTAGAGAGCTGTGTGAAGTGCACTGAAGAATACAGGAATTGCCATTGCTGCGAGCGCACCGCGGGAGCCCGTTCGAATCGTAAGCCACAAACACAGAACCCCGATTCCCGCAATAATCACTTTTCCGATGAATGGGAATCCACGGCGATTGCACAAGATCAACGCAACAACTGTACCAAGGCCATAGATTCCCCCAATTCCGTTCTCATCGAGGTCCAGAACGCGGAAACGGGAAGTACGCATTGTTGCTCCGATGCCACCCGTCGCGCAGAGCACCGAGAACACCGTGACTCCAAGAAACAACGCCATCAGAACCGCTGTTGCGGACGGCTTGTTGGTCTTGGCGTAGTTGTAGACGACGACGCTGCAAGCCGCGTTGAGAACGTACGTCCGATAGTTGTAAATCGGATACCAGTCGCTGCTAGCAACGATATGAAGGAAAGCCACGATAAACCATGGCATACACCAGAGCATTCGCGGTGGAAGGGTGAGCTTCGCGGTCTGACCTCGAAACCCGAGAAACAGGACGATCATCAGGGGCAGAATGAGCCTTCCCAGCGCGAAACCAAGGCCTACTCCAGCCTGAATCGGAGTCTCGACGGGAATCAACGCCGTCAGGAATAGAAATGCCACGTCGAGCGGCGACGTGCGCTGGGCTTGGGGTTTGTGGGCTCTCTGGGGAGGCCAGGGGGCCATGCTCAGCGGCGGTGCGTCAATCAACGTGGAGGTTGCCATGGTTGGCGATTGCTGCCGCAAGAAAAGCGGCTTAGAACTTCACGACTTCCGGGCCTGGAGAGAATGCATTTCGAAGATCCACAATGAGCGGGGCATGGGCACGTATCAACGAGTAATCCACGCCGGAATGCTTCGTGGCGACAACGACGCAATCTTGTTGAGCCAAATTGTTTGCGGTCAGTGGCTCGTTTTGCAGGAGGTGACCGTCACCCAAATCGACTTCGGAAACAAATGGGTCGTGATAGGTCACGAGCCCACCCTTTCGACGCACTTCCCGGGCGATGCGCACGGCAGGCGACTCACGGGCGTCATCGATGTCTGCCTTGTACGCCATTCCGATGAACATGATCGCTGACCCGTTAATCGCCTTGGAGTGCCGATTCAAAGCACTGGTGATTTTTATGGTCATCCGATGCGCCATCAGGTTCTCGATGTGCCCGGCGGTATTGATCATCGTGAGATCAAAACCGTACTGCTTGGCGATGAACTCCAGGTAGAAGGGGTCGAGCGGAATGCAATGTCCGCCGATTCCCGGCCCGGGATAAAACGCCTGGAACCCATACGGCTTCGTTTTTGCAGCTTCGATGACGTTCCAAATGCTGATGTCCATCTTGCCGCAGAGGAGCGCAAGTTCGTTGACAAGGGATATGTTCACGAGCCGATAGGTGTTCTCGAGAATCTTCACCATTTCGGCTTCGCGGGGAGAGCCGACGGCGTGAAGCGTCTCAATCGCTCCGCCGTAGAGCGCCATCGCAAGCTCGGTAGCATCCTGGCCCAGGCCACCAACCACCTTCGGCGTGTTCTCCACTTTGAACTGCCGATTGCCCGGGTCGATCCTTTCGGGCGAAAAGCAGGCCCAGAAATGCTCGTTGACGCGAAGCCCAGACTCGCGCTCGATGAGCGGAACGAGAAACGTCTCCGTGGTGGTTGGGTACGTCGTGCTTTCCAGGCAGACGAGCAATCCGGGCGTCATGTGTTGCCCGATGACCCGACCGGCGGCCTCAACATATTGCATGTCTGGGCGGCGAAATTGATCGAGCGGCGTCGGCACGGTGATGCAGACCGCATCGCACGATGAAAGGACGTGACCATGGGTCGTCGCAGTCAAACGACCAGTCCCAACGAGATCCTGAAGCACCGCCGAGTCCACATCGGCGATGTAGTTCCGACCCGAATTGACCGCCTCCACCTTTTCGGCCGATGTCTCCAGGCCAACTACTGTAAGCCCGCTCTTAGCGAATGCCACGGCTAACGGAAGCCCGACGTATCCGAGCCCGATGACACAGACCGTGGCATTCCGATTCGTCAGCCTTTCGAGCAGACGTGATTTGGCGTTGCTATCAATGGACATTATGCGTGTCGTTGTTAAGGTTTTGGTTCGAATTGCCGGAAGCCTTGTGAGCCATTCACATCACGAAATTGACGTCGAGCCAAGCCGCGAGGCACGTCTCATTCGGGTTGTCGGATACGACCCGAAGCTCGAGAGTGCGTGCCGCAGTGAGGGGCAAGTCGAAGGGAGCAGCCTCTTTTGAATCTGTGAACGCTGGTGAACGCCACACGCGAACACCGTCAACGTGGATTTCAAAGAACACCGCGGTAGTCAATCGAACGACGGCAGCGTGCCCAGGGGCATCGATCGTGAACAGGCTCACGGCACCAGTAATCGCCACAGCCTCGGGAGGAATCGTCGTCGCCAGGCTGGCTGTCGTTCCCAGCTTTGGAACGGTCACAATCGCCTTTGGAGACGGTTTACCCTGACACTTTATTGGCATGCCCCCGTACGTGCCCCCCATCGAAAAGCTGTTGAGATTGGTGTGCTTGGGAGCAGGAAGGTCGGCTAGGAAGACTTTTTTTCCTGTTCCTGGTCGCCGTGGCTGATTTCCGCCCGCCTCGGCAATTCTTTTCTCAAGCGCGGCCCGTTCGAGTCCTGTCGCAGTCGGAAGAGCCTCTCGAAACAACGTGGCCGCAAATCTCTTCGTTTCAAGAGCCGTGTCCCGATCCTGAGTTTCTCCCCAATTCCACCAACCGTCACCGACAGCAACAAGACTGTCGGACTTCTCAGTCAAGGCCAGGGTTGCTGCCGCGAGGGTGGCGAGCTGCGCGTCGCTACCTTTTGCAAGGGGCGGAAGACCTTGTGCCCAATCACTGCGCCGAAAGCAATACAGTTTGCCGAGCTTTGTGTTGAGGGAGCGATCATTGGGCGTAACCGCCAGTTGTCGCCGAAGGGACATCAACTCGTCGTGGGTTTTCTGGCGCATCGCCAGTTGCTTCTGTTCCCCGATCACATGCTTGAGATGCACCGCATTTCGCTGCTTTCGGGCCTGGGCTACCGCAACCTTTAGTGCCTTAGCCGCTGTCTCAAACTGATCTTCGTGCGCGGCAGCGGTCGCCAGGTCTACAAGAGGTTGCACCAGGTTTGTGCTCGGGGGTAACGAACGAGACTGCGATAGCTTCGTCCAGGCGTCAAGGCTCGTTGCGTAGCTGTCCACGGCGAAAACGGCTGCTATCCGCGCCAAAATCGTTTGCATCGTGGGTATGTCGGCCGCATCAATCGCCAGAGCGAGCGCTTCGTCGTATAGAACCCAACGCTCGGCAACGTCTGCATTCTCGTTTGCGAGCGCGACAAGACGCGAAGCGAGTTGCTGCTTGGCAGCAAGAGTTGACGCGGCTTTGACATCGCTTGAAAAGGCGGTGTCGAACTTCTGCCTTGCTCGATTCTGACCCGTTTCGGCAGGTACAGCGGCCTGCGTTTTCCTCGATACAGACTCGTGTTGCGAATCAGCCTTTACCTCGGCTGGGAATACACCAGGCCGATTGGGGAGGGACTCTTGCGCGAGTGCCATACCGTCGGTGGTCAGGCTGATCGTTAGGCCAGAGAAAAGCGACACGATGATGCAACGAATCGTCATGGGTCGATTCGCGGCACACAAACCGCGGGACGCCCCACCAACGTCGATTGCTGCGGAACATCACGAAGCGCGACCGTGCCGGCGCCGACACTCGAGCTCCGACCAATTCGGATTAATGGGCCGACCCCTGCGTGAAGCCCAAGAAACACGTCTTCCTCTAGAATCGCTCCGCCGGCTAACGTCGCGTACGGGGACAGCACGGCGAATTCACCCACCGATGCATCATGGCCCAGGCTCGAGTGGTAGTTGAGCAGGGCGAACCGACTCACCGTCACCGCATCGCTCGCGATGGCATACGGGCAGATGACCGCGCCTTCCTCGATGATGGCCGTCGGAGCGATGATCGCCGTCGGGTGGATCAATTTCAGAAACCGGCAGCCGCGCGCGAGCAGACCCTCCGTGACCATCCGTCGTGCCCCGGGAATGCCAATGGCCAGGAGAAAATAGTCGCCCAGCGACGGCTCAAAATCCTCCGGGCTGCCGATAATCGAAAGGGGGCAGGTCTTTCCTTCAAGAACGTCAGGGTCATTGGATAAAAAACCGGCAAGCTTGCCGCGATGCTCCGGCCAGGTATCGGTCGCCCAGTGCAAGACTTCCCGGCCAAACCCCCCCGCGCCAACGATGACGATCCGGCGGCAATCGGACGGCAGGTCGCGGCTCGCACCCATCAGAAGAGGGGGTGCGGCTGCGCGCACTCCGTTCCCGTGGGTGGCAGCCAGTTTCCAACGATCCGAGACATACCCTTAGCGTACCTCACCCACATGTTTTTGCGATGAACCGCGAGGATTTCTTGGGGAAATGCGGGCCGTGAGAACCGGACAACCGTCGCGTCATGGCGAGTTCGACGACGCGGCGGTAGGCAAATTCTCGATCCCGACGACGCCTTGTCCTGAAATTGTACGCCTGTACACTACCATAAAATCGCCGGGGTGTCGTCGTGCCACAAGCGTTTGAAATTGTTTCCAACATCGTTTCAATCGAAACGATAGCCGTCGGATCGAGGATTCGGTGCCTCGATCAACTTGTCGAGTTGCATGGGTCGGGACGGTGGCGGAAAATGAAAGGTGTTGCCACGGTGCGGCTGCGGAACGTCGAGTTGCGACTGGCTGAACTGCACTGGTATGAGGCACATGGAATCGGTCGCGTCGAAATCAAGCGAAAGAGGTACCTGCGATGAGCACAGTTTCCACCACTCGCTTCGCAGTGTGTGTAGCGACTACCGGCTACGAAGCGTCGCTCGAACGAAACAAGATTTATGCCGTGTTCGACGATGCCGACGCGGCCCACAATGGCGATATCCGGATTGTGGATGAGAGCGGCGAGGATTACCTGTATCCGGCCGAGTGGTTCATCCCGATCGAGGTTCCCGATTCGGTTCAGCAGTCGGTCTTGCAGGACCGCCCCTAGAAATGCCAAGGCAAACAAAACGCGTCCAGCGAACGACGCCGCTGACTTCCGCGGAAGCAGATCGCATCGATGCAATACGATCTCGAATTCATGAGGAACTCCCAGCGATTCGCGACAGGGCAAAGCTTTTGCTCCAAGTCCAAACGGAGCGGCAGGCGATCGCCGCTGAGCTCGACACCCTCGCCGTGCAAAACGAGCGTCTTCTCGCCGCGGCCACGGAAGACACCTTGTCTGGCCACCTTCGGCATGCGATTCACGCAAGCCATCGGCCGCTCAAAAACATTGCTGCGGACGCCGGCATCGAAATCGATGCGCTTTGCCGTTTCCTCGAAGGTGAGCACGGGTTGCCATCCGAGGTGCTCGACAAGGTTGTAAACGCTGCCGGCGTGACGGTCACGCATCGACCAACTCGTCCGCAGTGATCCCGATATCCGCAGCTATTTGGCGTAGGAGGACCGGCCAAGCCTGGCGACCACTTCGGTTGGTTTTAGAACGGGTAGTTTTTTCGCGCCCACGTCACGCCACCTGGACCGTCAGCGTGCCCACAAACTCGGATTCCAGCCGCGGGTCGCCGTCTTCGAGAAGCAACTCAATCACCTCGGCGAGGTTCGAATTGAGCTCGTCCAGCGTCTCGCCCTGCGAATGCGCTCGTGGCATGCCGGGCACATACCCGACGTAGAGCTTCGTGTCGGGACAGCGCTCAATGACCGCCGTGAATATTCTCATGGGATACAGCTCCTGTTCTCGGAATCACACTCGACCACTCGCGACTTGCAAGAATAGTGCACTCATGTACACTTACCGCCAAAGCACCATCGGTCGCGTGGCCATGCCAGAGCTCAGCCGTTTCTACGGCATCATCATCCGCATGTATTTCGAGGTGGGGCCGCATCACTTGCCCCATTTCCACGCCTATCATGGCGACGACGAGGCCGTGTATGGGCTCGACCCAGTCGAGCTTCTCGCGGGAAACCTTCCGCGTCGTTCCGCTAGACTGGTAGAAGCTTGGGCCGAATTGCATCAATCGGAGCTCATCGCTGACTGGGAAATGTTGCAGGCCGGCACACAGCCCCTGCCAATCGCACCGCTTCCATAGGTGGTTCCATGCATGCCCTTCATCGCGTCACAGAATTCAAGCTTCTTGGGCCCTATCGCCTGCGGGTCGCGTTTCGCGACGGCATGGTTCGTGAGATCGATTTTCAGCCTGTACTCGCTGGATCGCTCTATGGACCACTGCTCGACGAGAGCATCTTTCGGCAGGTGCGGCTGGACCCAGAGGTTCATACGCTCGTATGGCCAAACGGCGCCGACTTTGACCCAGCCACCCTCCACGATTGGCCAGATCTGCTGCCCGCAATGGCCGACCGAGCACGAGCATGGGAGTCGGAGAGCATCCGGAGTTAAGGGTTAGCGGAAGCCTTCACCCGCCGCCGTCTACTTTCAGGACGTGGCCGGTGTTGAAGCTCGCCGCGGGGCTCGTGAGAAACTCCACCGCGCCCACGATGTCGGCGGGGGTGCCGAGGCGGCCGAGAGCCGTGCGCCTCGCGATGCGGGCACGATGCTCCGGCGGAAGCGTTGATGAAAGATCGGTTTCAAGGAAACCGGGAGCGATCGCGTTGACACGAATGCCACGCGGGCCCAGCTCGCGGGCGAGGCTGCGGGCGAAGCCTTCCAGAGCGGCTTTTGTCGCGGCGTAGACGGAGAGACCAGGGGAGCCGGTTTCCGCGACGATCGAGGAAACGACGGTGATCGAGCGGTCGGGGGCAGGCGCCGAGGCCAACATCTGGCGGACGCATTCGCGAATGAGGATGATCGCGCCGCGGACGTTCACCGAGAGCATGGCATCGATCTCGTCGTCTCGCGTGGTGGCCAAGACGCCTTCGTGGGCGATCGCGGCGTTTGCGATGCAATGATCGATGCGGCCGAAGGTTTTTGTCGTGCGGGAGACGAAGGCGTGAATCGCCTCGGAGTCGGCGGCGTCGAAGCGATCGACGAAGAGACGATCAGGGTGGGCGGCGGCGAGGACGCTGAGAGCTGGGGAGCCAGAACGCGAGAACGTGGCGACGGAGTCGCCGCGGGCGAGCAGGTGCTCAACGAGCGCGAGGCCTAGGCCGCGCGAGCCGCCTGAGATCAGGGAGACGGGAGAGGGAGTCAACGGGCGCGGCGGGGGGTTTTGCCGGCGGCGGTCATGGCGATCTGACTGACGATGTCGAGGATCCGCGGGACAGAATGGGGCTCGAGGGATTCACGACAGGTGGCGAGGACTGCGGCACGGATGCTCTCGGGCGAGACGCCGTCGGGGAGCGGTTCGGCGAGCACGATCTCACCGGCAACGAGCTCGCCGGTGATCCCGCTCGGCAGCCCATAGATGCGGACGTCGGCAATGCCAGGCAGACTGCGAATCACTTCCTCCACACGCTTGGGATAGACCTTGGCGCCTCCGACCACGATCACGTCGCTGCGACGGCCGGTGAACTCATAACGGTCGCCGCGACGCTCGACCAAGTCGCCCGTGCCGACTTCTGCGGTGTCGCGCGAGAGCCGCACGAGCAGCTCACCATCGCTGCGGAGCGAGAGACGGACGCCTCCTGGAAGTGCCTTGCCGAGCCAGTTGGCAGGAAAACCCGCGCGGCCGTCGGCCACGCGGTAGACCTCGCCGAGCTCCGTCGTGGCATACACCTGCGTGGTTTTTGCGTTTGGGAAAACGGCGTGGGTTTGTTCCAGAAGGGCGGCATCGGCGGCTTCACCGCCAAGCGTGATCCGATCGAGCGAGGCGTGGGCAAGCACGCTCGGATCGGCCGACGTGACAAGCCGCCGCAGGAGAGTGGGCGTGGCCGGAAGCATTGAGACATGCTCGTCGGCAAGGGCACGGGCGACCACGTCGGGGTCGCGGGATGCCGGCACCACGAGCCATCCACCGGTCAGCAATGCCTGCTGCCAAACCTGAATTCCGGCCCATCGCGTGGCGTCGTAGACGAGCATCCACCCAAGGCCATGCCAATATTCGGCGAGCCGGGCGGCGGCAAGGAGCGAATCCCACGAATGATCCACGAGCTTCGGAGGGCCGCTCGTGCCCGAGGTGGCCACGATGATCTGCGGTGGCACCGTTTCAAACTCGGAATGCTTGACGTCGCTCGCCTGAGTGGTGGGAAGCGAGAGCGAATCACCCACCTCGATCCAGTCGCGAAGCTCGCCGACAAGGTCGCGGGAATCCTCGGCCAGAAATGCCACTGGCACATGCTGACGACCGCAGGCCGCGGCGATCACCACGAGGCTCTCCACTCGCTTCGCTCGAGCCACGAGCCCCACGGGCCGCGTGGCATCGAGCTCGGCCTCGAGGGTGGCGATGGCGGTGGCGAGGGTGCCGTAATCGATCACGCGCCGGGCATCGCTTCCGGCCTGGGCAATGATGGCTGGGCGATCCGGGGTTTGGCGTGCGATCTCACCGATCGCCACGGCGAGGCGGTCTTCAGCAGGAGCGTCGAGGAGGACAGGTATCGGCAGCGCTGTAGTTGGCATGAGGTGGCTATGAGGAACGGGATGCGAGGGCGTGGTCGTAGATCGAAACGAGATCAGAAACCGTGCGGACGGTACGGCTCGTGGAGGCCGAGCGGAAGGGATCAATTCCCAGCGACCGCTCCAAGAGCACGATCGTCTGGGCGAGGTCGAGTGAATCGAGACCAATATCAGCAGCGAGGAGCATCGGAGGTGTGACCGGCTTCGTATCGCGGCCCGTGTCTCGGAGCACCGAGCGAATGGCCGTGGTGACCGCCTCGGTGACGTCGGGCTTCACGGAGCGAATTCCTGCATGGTGGCCGATCCGGGTGCGGCAACGCCACGGCCAGTGACCGATTGCCATCCTATTTGAAAGATCGTCACGAAAACTATCCGGAAATCGGTGAATGGTGCCGTCCAATGGCCCAGTCTTTCCACATATTCAGCATCATATTCCAGTCGTTCCGGCCAGGCTACGTCGTTTCGGCCATGAATCTGGGCCCAGCCTGTGAGGCCAGGGCGGACCAGCAGCCGAGTGGCCTGCCGAGCGTCGTAACGCGGCACGTACCGCACAGGCAGGGGCCGCGGGCCGACGAGGCTCATGTCGCCTGCTAGCACATTGAAAAGCTGCGGGAGCTCGTCGAGGCTCGTGCGGCGGAGGAACCGGCCAAACGCACCAAGCCGCTGGGCATCAGGCAGGAGCACGCCATCTGGGCCAGTCGCCGTGGTCATCGACCGAAACTTGACGAGCCGGAAGGGCCGGCCGCCGAGCCCGGCACGCTCGTCGTAGAAGAGGGCCGGCGACCCGAGAAAGACCCGCACGGAGAGCCAGGTGAGCAGCATCACCGGCGACAGGAACACGATCAAGGAAAGCGTGACAACGACATCGAGAAGGCGTTTGAGCACGCGAGCGTAGAACGTGAGGCTGGAGGGCAAGAGACGTTAGCGGCTTGCTTGTGGCGAAGGGGGTCGCGACGGGGACAGTCCCTTGCCGTTGGTTGCGACCGACAGAAGGACGACAGGCACCGCGAACACCATGCCACCGGCTGCCGTGGCGAAGAGAAGACCGCTCGACGGCACGACGATTGATGCCGCTGCAAAACCGCCGGCAGTCACAGCAAGCAGACCATAGAGCGTGGCCACGCGGCGGTGTGACCAGCCCGCGATGACGAGCCGCTGGTAGATATGGCTCTCGTGGGTTTCGAGAATGTTTTCCCGGCGAGCCATGCGCTTGAGGAGCGTGGTCGACGCGTCAAAGATGAACGGCCACATGGCAAGCATCACGACCGGCACAACGGCCATCCGGCCAGGCGACGGAACGACCAGCGGGAGCGTGGCAATCGTAAAGCCACAGAACGTGCTACCGACGTCGCCCATGAAAATTCGTGCTGGCGGCCAGTTCCACGAAAGAAAGCCTGCCGCAGCCGCGGCGAATGCGGTGGCGATGATCGTGACCACCCCACAGCCAACAGCCGATGCCGCAACCGTCAGGATTGCCCCAGCAACCACGGCGGTGAGCCCCGCGATGCCGTCGATGCCATCCATGAAGTTAAACGTGTTTGTCATGCCCACGATCCAGAGCAACGAAAGCGGCCAGGCGACCAGGCCAAGGGAAACCAACCCAAGCTCACCGAAGGAAACCGCCTCGAGTGGACCGACCGCCCATACCGCCGCAACCGCCGCCGCGACATGCACCGCGAGCCGGACAACCGGTGGAACCGTCCGAAAATCGTCTCGCAAGCTCACGGCGGCGATGCCGACCGCCGGCAACGCCCAGCCACCAAGAAGACGACCGCCCTCGGGAAAGAGCCACACGAGAGGAGCCGCCACAACCACTGTTGCAAGCACAATGGCGAGCCCGCCTCCCCGCGGCACTGCACGGCCAACGCGGCATGGGCCAGGCCGCGTGACGGCACCGTATCGAGCGAGGAGAGGACGGAGCCAGATGACGAGCGTGGCGGCACCCGCGTATGCGGCCACGCCGACCGACAGGGAAACAATA
>JBGTKO010000250.1:0-6277 GCA_041744595.1 Pirellulales bacterium | reverse complement strand
CGCGGACACTCTGAGTTGGCAAGGCCGCGGTGGCCTCGACACCGACCAGCCGCGTCAACTGCCGCACGACCCGGCGAAACTCCGGAGGCCGGGTCGCGGGGTCGCGAAGCATACAGACATGATGAGCTACCAACGGATGCGTCGAGACGTGGACAGTTGCCATGCGGTCGCGGACCTCGCGGAAATGGTTCGTCGTGGCCAGCAGCATACACGCCCACGTCCCCTGGACCGTATGCTCATGCATTCTTGATGGAGAAGGCCATGCCAGACGCCGCACCGACGCCCTCGTCACTTCTTTCAATTTCCCGAGACGCCGCCACGCGAGCCTACTCGCCCTACTCCGGCTGGCGGGTTGGCGCAGCGGTGGAGTTTGCCGAGGCACCAGGCCCTCACGCGGGAGCCAACGTCGAGAACGCCTCCTACGGCCTCACAATCTGCGCCGAGCGGGTGGCCATCTTCAATGGTGTGCTCGCTGGCGGCCGCAGGCTTACCCGCGTTGCCCTGACCTGCCGGGATCGCGACGGCGCCCTCGTCGCAAAGATCGCTCCATGCGGTGCCTGCCTTCAGGTGATCGCCGAGTTTGGCTCAGCCGACACTGAGATCGAGATCGACGGCCGCGGCATGTTTCGGTTGGCCGACTTCCTCCCGCTGCCCTTCGGCGCTGACGAGCTCAAAGATTGATCCCGCGGACTGCCGCGTATAGCCTTCACATGGGAGGTACAGCATCCTGATGGCCACGATCACCCCCACGCTCAAGTTTACGGTCGATCAATACGACCTCATGATCCACTCCGGCGTGTTCGCGCGGCCGCCGGCGTCGGGGGATTCCCTTCTCGAGCCGCCCCGGGTCGAGCTCATCGAGGGAGAGATTGTCATGATGAGCCCGATCGGTTCGAGACACGAAGAGATCGTCGATCGGCTTGCCAGATGGGGCTTTTCGGCAGTGCCTGAGAAAGTTGCCCGTGTTCGAATCCAACAGTCCCTGGGCATTCCCGGTCGCCAGAGTGTTCCGCAGCCAGACATCGCGTGGGTACGTTCGAGGGATTACGCCGATCATCGTCCTGAGGCCGGCGATGCACTCCTCGTGATCGAGGTTGCGGATACGAGCCTCACCTATGACCTCGGCGAAAAAGCCGCGGTCTACGCAGCCGGGGGAGTACCGGATTACTGGGTCGTTGACGCAGCCGCCGAACGAATCCACATCCTGCGGTTCTCAGGGCCGCTCGCCTATGCCGAACATCGAGTGGCCGGCCGAGGCGAGGTGATGTCGCCGCTTGCAATGCCCGAGGTGATGCTGCCCGTCGAGTCGCTTTTCGCCCGCCGCGGGGCATGACGTGCCTGCCGTTGCCGTATCCATTAAAGCGTCAACCAACGGGCCGCCGGGCGACTCATCAAGGAGACTTTCTCGAGGCTCGAGGTGGCCTTCATGAAAACAGATGGCGGAAACGAGCGGTGTTCCGTGGCCCCCTTGCCTGTCTTGGCGGGGCCTCGCTAAAAACCTGCTACTTCTTCGTCCGCCGCGAGCAGTCCCATGTCCGACTGGAATGATGGTTCGTTTCCCGACCAGCAGGCCAACCCCTATGCATCGGGGACCCTGGCGCCGCCCCCTCCTCGCCCGCAATCCGTCGCGCGAAAGATGCCCGTCTTCCCGATGGTCATGTTCATCCTCAGTCTCGTCTTCACCGTCCTGCGGGTGCCGCTGGTTCTTTTCGGATTCGTGGCTCTGACGGCGCTGGCGGACATACCTCCTTCACTCATGGCCACCGTTCCATTCGAACTGGGAAGCGGCTCAGCGATCGTGGTGTTCGGATTGGCAGCCAACATCCTCTTGTTGATGAAGAAGAACATTGGCGTTCCTCTTGGCTGGTGCCTCGTGGCATCGGTGGTCTTTTCGCTTGCGGTCGGCCTCTGGCAGGGTGGACTCCAGGCCGGGGAGTTTGAAGCCGGCTCCCCTGAGCAGATTGGCGCCTTCATTGGATTGGGATTCGTGACGGTTCTCCGTATCGTCATTCTGGCGATGTACATCACGGCCCTGGTGTGGATCGGACGCTGGTTCAACGAGGCCAGTGCTGAATCCCGCGATGCGTTTCGCTGATGCCATTCGGCGACGCTTCACGTCGGGAGACTCACTCGGCGCGGCCACGTTGCCGGTAGTACTTCAGCCCCGGCACAAAGAAGCAGGCGGCGCTGACGACTCCGAAGATCAAGTGCTGACATCCCGGCACGACACCCATCACCAGCGCCGTCACAAAAAGCACGGCCGCCTGCACGTAGAAGGCGCCTGAGAGAATGCCCGCCTTTGCAAAGAAGACGAGGCCGGCGATGAGAGCCAGGACCGGGGAGAGCGTCAGGACGGGCATCCCGAGGAGCCCCTCGACCCAGAAGAGCATCACGCTGGCGATGACGCTGCCGCCCCAGATGTGCGCGATCTGACGCTCGACAGCCGTGACCGGTCCTGTGCGATGACGCAGCGCCCAGAAGATCGGCGCCCAGACGGCAAGGCCGCCGCCCCAGAGCACGACATACGGCCAGCGGCTCTCGATCCCTTGCCATGCCAAGACTTCGGTGACGACGCAGAGCGCGAGGAGGACCACCGAATGCCACATCCAGAGAAGGCCCCAGTTCTCGAGGACCGTGGCATGGTGGGTCTCGCGGAAGAGTCGGCTCACGATCTCCGCCAAGCCGCCAGTCCGCGCAGCGACGGGCTCGCCCGCCAAAAACGCCCGCAGATCGGCGCCGAGTGCCGCGGCTGACGCATACCGAAGATCCTGTGGCTTTTGCAGGCTCTTGAGCGCGATCATCTCGAGGTCGCGATCGACGCCCGGCACGAGCGACCGCGGCACGGGTGGGTCGCTTTCGAGAACGGCAAGGAGCGTGTCCATCGGATTCGACGCCGAAAAGGGCGGCCGGCCCGTGAGCGTTTGATAGAGGATTGCCCCAAGGCTCCAGACGTCGCTGACCGGCCCGACGTCGCCGCGACTGCCGGCGGCCTGCTCGGGCGACATGTAACAGGGCGTGCCGAGAATGGCGCCTGTGTGCGTGACATCGCGATCTTCTTCGATCCGCTTGGCCAGGCCGAAGTCGGATACATGCGGTGCGCCTGCCGCGTCGATCAAGATATTGGAAGGCTTCAAGTCGCGGTGGAGTACACCGCGGTGGTGGGCCACATCGACCGCCTCAGCCACGCGGGCGAGGATCGATGCCGCGTCGCGCGGTGCCATCGGCCCCGCGGCGAGCACCTTGGCAAGCGTCGTCCCCTCGATAAACCGCATGCTGTAAAAGGGATGGCCGCCGCACTCGCCCACTTCAAAAATCGAAACGATGCCCGGATGGTCGAGCCGTGCAGCCGCCTCGGCTTCACTGCGAAACCGCGTGAGGTCGGCCGTGGTCGCCAGGTCGCGACGCAGGAGCATCTTCACAGCCACGATTCGGTCGAGGCTCTTCTGGTGGGCACGGTAGACGATGCCCATGCCACCGCGACCGAGCTCCTCGAGCAACTCATAGTCGCCGAACGATGCAGGCAGCGGCGTGACGCTTGGCACGAACATGCCTGGGGCTGGCGGCGGGGCCAACGGGTCGAGTTTGCCCCGTGGCACGAGCACCGTCGATTCCTCGGCAACGGCGTCGGCCATCGACATCGTGGCAAAGAGCTCACGCAGGTGGACGGCAAGCCCAGGGTGATCCATGGCCTGCTGTTCGAGTAGCTCGATCGCCGCCGCACCACGCGTCTCCGAAAGCTCATCGACGAGGAGCGCGAGCAGTTCCTCGTCGTCAGGAGAAAGCGTCTGAGCTTCGGCAGCAGATACGGTCATCGGGGGAACACGATCCTGAGAAACGAATCACCGGAGAACAGACTGCCACAGATGATAGGCGTTGCGGCCCCGCGGAACACCGCTTCAGTCACTCGCCGAGGAGGGTCCGCAATCGACGCATAGCCCTCAGATACCGCATGCCGGCCGCGGGTTTTGACAGGCCGAGCACTTCGGCCGCATCGGCGGTCGAGAGGTGCTCGAAATGCCGAAGCAAAACAATCTGGCGGTCGCCCTCGTCGAGCTCTTCGACCGCCGCTGCAAAACGGCGTTCGAGCTCGTGCCAGGTGGCGGCCGCCGCGGGCGTCAGTTCACGGTCGGCAATCTGGCCGGCCATATCGACACCGGAGCGGTCGCCGTCGTCGCCCGTGACGAGGGGCACCTCGCGATCGACTGAGCGGGTCCGTGCCACCCGGTGCCGGCGATGGGCATCGATGAGCCGGTCGCGGGCCATGTGCCGTAGCCACAGCCGGAAAGGCATCGTGGGATTCTGAAGATAGTCGCCGAGCCGGCGGTTGGCCTCGACGAGCACGTCCTGCACGATGTCGCTGGCATCGACCCGCCGCTGCACCAGCTTGTCCATCCGCTGGTCAATCAGCCGACGGATTGCGGCACGGTGCCGGTCAAGGAGCCCGTTGACCGCATCGCTATCCCCCTGGCGAACCCGCTCGAGCAACAAAAGTGTCTGATTCCCTTGGCTGTCCAGGGCGGCGGTAGGGGGTATGTCAGCCATCAAAAACATCCTACCAACGTGTCGGAAGTGCAGGTGATGCCGGTCATGCCCGTGAGGTCAGGCCCAGGTCTGTAAAAACAAATGTTTTGCTCACGGAATTTTTGCCTCGCGGCTTTCCGTGCGGCATAATCGCGGGCGGTCATGAAGGACAGACCGCTGGTTGCCACCACCTTGCGTGGTTTCCCGCGAACGGACTTGCTCGTGAACTTCGTCTGCCTCCGCCAGCCGCGTCGATGCTTTTCCCTGCTGGTCGGGTGTTTTGCAGTCGCGCTTGGTCTGGCGGGCAGCGACCGAGCCGTCGCCGAGCCGTTTCTCCAGTGGACCTCGGCCGCCCCCGGCGGTGTGGCTCATAGTGACGACCTCGCAGCCCGCACCACCGCGCTGGTCCACCAGGGCCGCTGGTCGGACGTTGTCAGCATCTGTGAGGCTCCCGCCCGCAAGGGAACGCTCGACCCGGCACTCTCCCGGCAGTACGACCTCGCGAAGCTCCACTGCGACGTCTCCCGCCGTCACGCCGAGATTGCCTTCCGTCGCCAGCTCTCGACGCTCTCCGAGGCCGACGCCCGCCGAGCCTACGGCGAGATTCTCGGCCGGATCAGTTCGCACCACGTCGAAAAGCCCGACTTCTCGCGGCTCGTGGCCCGCGGCCGACTCGCCATCGATGTCGCGATCGAAGACGCCTCGTTCGGACCGCTTTACGCCTCGCAGGCCACGCCCGACCGCCGGGCTGCGTATCAGTCGCAGGTAGACCGAATCCTCGCGTCGCGGCCGATCGCAACGAAGGCCGACGCCGAAGCGATGGCCGCCTGGATCGCCAGGACAGGTCACTCGCTCTTGGGCATTCCACCGGCGGTGACGCTCATGGAGATGGCTGCCGCTGCGGTCGGCGGTCTCGATGAGTATTCGGCCTTTCTCACGACCGGCCAGCTCGAGGATCTCTACTCGCAGATCGAGGGCAACTTCGTGGGCCTCGGCGTGGAGCTGAAGAGTGCTCCTGATGGCCTGCTGGTCGTGCATGTCATCCCGGCAAGCCCTGCACAACGAGCCGGGATCATCGCTGGTGACCGTCTTGTCGGTGTCGGCGCTCGCTCGCTCCACGGCATGAGCGTCGATGAAGCCGCGCATCTGCTCCAAGGGCCCGAGGGGTCACTCGTGACGCTTGCCGTGGCCCGCGGTCCGGGAGCGGCTCGGGCGGTGACGGTTCGCCGCGAGCATGTCGAGGTGCCGAGTGTCGAAGAGGTGGGGATCATCGATCCCGCCGCTGGCATCGCCCGCATCAAACTCACTTCTTTTCAGAAGACAACCGCGGCCGACTTGCAGTCGGCCCTGCGTCGGCTCGACGCCGCCGGCATGCGGGCGCTCGTGCTCGACCTGCGAGGCAATCCCGGCGGACTTTTGTCATCTGCGGTAGACGTTGCCGACCTGTTTATCGACCGCGGGCTTGTCGTGGCCACGCGAGGCCGAAGCCCTGAAGAGGATTTCAACTACACGGCCGGCAAGCCCGGCACATGGCGGATGCCGCTGGTCCTCCTCATCGACGGCGACTCGGCGAGCTCGAGTGAGATCCTCGCCGGGGCCATCCGCGATCACAAGCGGGGCACGATTGTCGGCAGCCGCAGCTACGGGAAGGGCTCGATCCAGGGAATCTTCCCAATGGACACGGCCGGCGTGGGCATGAGGCTTACGACTGCGAAATTTTTCTCACCACGTGGGCTCCCCTTCAGCGGTGTTGGCG
>JBGTKO010000249.1:0-9992 GCA_041744595.1 Pirellulales bacterium | reverse complement strand
CGGCACTCCGCGACGATCCCTGTCTCGCCCGGCTTGCGGCCACCGCACTGAATGCGATCGAGGAATAGGCCCGCAGAGTCGACCTCGACCGCCCCCTTTACTCAGGGCACGTTCTTGTGCCTCATGGGACCGATAGAGAATATGTGTCATCACATCTTCTCTGTAGTGCGCCGCGGAAGCGCCGCCGGTTCCTTGGGCTGGCGGTGGTGTTCTGGTGCGCGGTGCTCCTGGTGCCGACAGCGGCACTCGCCCAGCCCGCTGCAAAACCGTGGGATGCGATCCTCATTTGCAGCTTCAATATTCAGGTGTTTGGCGAGTCCAAGATGGCCAAGCCGCACGTGGTGGAAGTCCTCGCCCGCGTCGTTCGGAAGTTCGACATCGTCGCGATCCAAGAGGTTCGGGCGCAGTCGGACGAGATCCTCCCGCGATTCGTGCAAGCAGTAAATGCCGACGGCAGCCGGTACGCCCATGTCATCGGCCCCCGCGAGGGTCGCACCGTGAGCAAGGAGCAGTACGTTTTTATCTACGACACGACACGGATCGAACTCGACCCGACATCGCCGGCTGTGTTCCCCGACCCATCGGACCGGCTCCATCGCCCGCCGTTCTGCGCCCGCTTTCGCACACGCATCCAGCCCGCTGAGTTGGCGTTCACATTCTGGCTCGTGAACACACACACCGATCCCGACGAAGTGCCGCAGGAGCTCGACGCGCTCGCCGATGTGTTTGCGGGGATGCAGAAGGCCCGGCCCGACGAGGACGACGTGATTCTTCTCGGCGACTTGAACGCCGGTCCGCCACAGTTCACGGCATTCAAGCGGATTCCGAACATCGGCTGGGCCATCGCCGGCCAGACCACGAATACCCGTCGCACGAAGACATACGACAACCTCCTCTTCGCCTGGCCAGCCACCGGCGAATACCTCGGCGTCAACGGCGTCCTTGATCTTCAAAACACATTCGGGCTGCCACTCGAGAACGCCCTCGAAGTCTCGGATCACAACCCAGTCTGGGCAGCGTTTCACCCATGCGAAGCAAGGCACACGCAGCAACTCCCCCTAGCGAGCCAGCCAGCCCAAGCGACGACGCTCGCCCGCTGACGGTGATTCGACACTGCGACATCAAAATGGCCGAACGAGTCAGCAACTCGCCCGGGCCGCCTTCAGCTTTCCTGCAATGTCGATGTCGATCGCGAGCCCGAGTTCTCCGGCTGTTTCGAGGCATCGCTTCCAATCGATTGACTCGCCGTGAACAGCGACGATTCCACGAATGTCTTCCTCATCTTGGGGCCTGCCGGCCAGGGCCTTCATCACGAGGAGATCCTCGACCGTCACCACGGGAATCGTACCGGAACCGATGGGCATGCGGGTCGCCCGCTCGATGGCATGTCGCTCAAAGCCTGACATCCCGATGGCGAGATCAACTCTTATGCCGGTCGTGCGGTGCCGCAAAGGCAGAATGAACGCTTTTGCGACCACCTCTTCGACGCCGGAGAACAACGGGCTGAACGTTGTCTGAGAAAGGTCAGCTACAAGCCGAAGAACATCGGCGATCTCGGCGTGGATGACGAGATCGACATCGAGTGTCATTCGCGGCTGGCCTCGGAGCGACACAGCCAAGCCACCGATCAAGGCACACGAGATGCCACGTTGTTCGAGGAGATCGACGGCTTCAATCAGCGTTTGCCGGAGTCGCGTATCCACGCCTCACCTCGTCAAGCCTGTGAAACGCTGCAATCAATCGTCGATGCTCGTCGAGTGCATGTTGCCATGCACGTTCATCGATGGAATTCCAGGTGCCTCTGGCGTCGTGGGCCCCGCGTACGGTAGCGAGCAGGTCATCGACGATCGCCAGCCGCTCGTCCGCGGTCAGCCCGCGGGTGTGCAGGGCATCGCACTGTCGGATGCGGCTTCCGAAGGCTTCATTCAGAATATCCCATCGCCCTCGGAGGGCGAATTCCAGCACATCCTGGTTGTTCGTAGCCATCCCTCGATCATACTCGGAGATAAGGACCGTCCACGGCACTTCTGCACCACTGGTCCTTGAATAGCCCGCTTCACGAGTTTCACGAAAATTTCACGACGCTTCTCGACGGAATCGCATAATCCGCTTTTCCAAACGTCAACAGGATGGACGCCGCAATGTGGCTGAACTCCTCTGCGACAACCGCGCCTTCTCCCGCGGTCGTGAAAAACATTGTCACGATGTCTTGTCGTCGTCGGGACGAAAGATCTCCTTGTCGTCCAACGGAATCGAATCGGGATCAACGCCCAGCATTCGGGCGACGTCAGGATGCAAGACGACCTTCATCTCGCCTTCCTCAGGGGCTTCCACCTCCTCTGAACCCTCGAGCCGCTTCCTCACCTGCTCAAGCGGGATTCCGGCGACCGCACCGCTTTTGACTTCGTCGAGGCGTTCCTTCAACTGCTCGGAGAAGTCCTGTTTCTCGGCGGGACCGCCGTGAAAGGAAATATCCCAGTAGATGGCGTCGAGGACTTCCAGCAGCGTGAAGTCGCGGGTGGCTGAAATCAGCTTCCGCGGAGGGTTTTCCGGGCTGTGCGTCGTGTGATCGAACGGGTCGTAGACCGTGAAGGCCTTGTTGAGCTTCACCGGCAAGTCGGCCAACTCCCACATCGGAGTCAGCGACACGGAGTAGTTGATCTTGCCACTGTCGGTTTTGAAGCAAGGATCGTCCTCGTAGCCCTTCTCCGGGTCACCAACTCCGTGGAGGCCGACCGACGTACCAAACTCAACCGTCGGAATGTTCCCCAGGCGTCCGTCGGGATGCTTTGGCGACTTCGTGGACTGATAAACATCGGCATGGTGGTAAATCTCGAGGTATTCGATCGGTGGATTCCCCTCTCCCGGCTCTTTCTCCCGCATCGGCTCACAGGCCTGGGCGTGAAACTCCTCAATCTCGCGACACCATGAATAGGCGGCAATCACCCGCTTGAGAAGCGGGTATCGATCAACGACCTCAAAGATGTCACGAAGCGTCGTGCCCTCGACGATTTCGCACTGGCTGCGCAGATGCGTCAACACCGTCCGTCGCTTCGGCCGGCAACGGACCAGCCCCTGCCTCTTGCGGGAAAACCGGAAGACATGCAGTCCGTCGGGACTCAAGGCAAGCGTTTCGGGCATCACATGTCCACCGGCGGGCAAGGGTCAGCGTGCAAGGATAACCGCTTGGGCGTGATTCAGCGCGAACAGGCCGTGGCGAGGAAGCAACCCCGAGCCGCGGCACACACGGCCGCTCTCCTCGGTGCCGCGCCCCAGACGGAATGCTCCGTGGCTATGAGCGGTCCGCGACCCAATTAATCGCCTTCGTGACGAGGCGGTCGAGGGCGGCGACTGACAGTTCAATGTGGTCGCGACGGGTGTCTTCAATCTTGTTGTGGCTGATGCCGTGGAGGCTCTGCACAAAGAGCATCACCGTCGGGATGCCGGCGCGGGCTACTTCGGCAGCGTCGTGAAGCGGCCCTGACGGGAGCCGGTGACTCGTGCCGCATGTCTCGCGGATGGCTTCATCGGCAAACTCGATGAGCGTGGGGTCAAACGGCCGCGGCGGAATCGCCCAGAGTCGCTCCCACGTGACCTCGACCTTCCCTTCAGCCGCAAACCGCTCGCTCGCAGCAACCGCTTCGGCGTACATGCGGGCAAGGCCCGCGGGATCGAGGTGTCGCTGGTCGAGCGTGATGCGGCATTCTTCGACGACGCTCGTAACGATTCCCGGCTTCGTCGTACACGAACCGATCGTACAAACACCCTGGCCGCTGCGGCGAGCAATGTCGTAGATCTCGGGTGACATTCTCGCCGCGGCGAGAAAGGCATCACGGCGACGATTCATGGGCGTCGAACCAGAGTGAGCGGCCTGGCCGCGGAACGTGATGGCATGCCGTTCGACGCCAAACGTGCCGAGCACGGCGCCCAGCGGAAGGTCGAGGTCGAGGAGCACCGGCCCCTGTTCGATGTGCAGTTCGAGATACGCCGCGGCCGTGGCGAGCTCTTGTCCAGAGTCTTTCACCCGTTCAAAGTCGATCCCCACGTCGCGGAGTGCATCGGGAAGCGTGATGCCATCCTTGTCAACAAGGCCGCGGGCCTCGTCCATGTCGAGATTGCCGGAGCAGGCCGACGACCCAAAGAGGCTCTTGCCGAAACGGGCGCCTTCTTCGTCGGCCCAATCAACCACGCGAAGCGTCACCGGAGGGCGGCCGCTGTATTCAGCAGCCACTCGACGCATCGCCTCGACGCCAGCGAGCGTATTGAGACAGCCGTCGAGCCAGCCCCCGTTCGGTACCGAGTCGATGTGGCCACCGACGAGGACGGCCCGCTCGTCTGCGCCGGGAAGGGTCGCCCAGAAGTTGCCCGCAGCATCATCATGGATCTCGACGGGCAGCCCGTTCAAGCGTTCGCGAAGCCATTCACGGGCACGGAGCCACGTGGGCGTAAACGCCACCCGCTGGGCGCCATTCTCATCGCCGGTAAGGGCTCGCAGTTCTTCGAGCTCGCGTACGGTTCGAGAGGGGTTAAGCAGGGTCATGGCGGAGTCTCCAAGAGAGGGTCAGGACGATCGGCGCGTCCAGTATTCACGATTCACGAAACCTCGAGAGACAGGTCATGGTTTCGCCGTCTTTGGCTCGTCCTGGTGGTACTCGGTCATGGACTCCCACGAACGGTACCCAGCGTCGTCGAGCACGGGTTTGTAGGTCTTGATGAGCGCGTAACGCATCCGCGCAGCCAGAGGGTCGCTTGGCCGCTGCCTCAAACTCCGCAAGCCAGTCGGAAAGGATTTCGAGTGTCTCGGGAGATGAAATCGACTCGACCATGTCGTCATCATATCGCCGAAACTCTCGGCATTTATCCGTTCACCATGCCATGCCTCCGTGGCGCGCGCCACATGGGCTGCTGGTGAAGCCCGCGTCGGGCCAAACAGGGAGGCTCGGGGCGGGTCGTGCTGGAGGCGACGGCGTAGAAAGCCGAGCGGAGCCTGGAGGGCGGAGCGAAGGATTTCTCCGAGTGAGCGGAGGGCTCGGATGCCCGTAGCGAACGTCCGGCGACCCGGCACGATCCGTCCCGAGCCGGCACTTCGTGAGAGATATTGAACCTGCAAGATGCCTGTCCTCCGGTCCTCTCTCACACGGTCCATTCATCGGGGTCGTGAGTGCGAAGCAGAGTCGGCAGTTCGCCAACTCGCTCCGCAATCAATTCCTGGTACTCAGGACGTTCAAGGTCGCTCTCCATCATTTTGGCCTTCTCGAATTCTGGGGAAAGAACTCCATGACCTTCTCTCGACAGAACGAGACGGCACCACAAACTGTGCGGTATGGTGCCCGGCGCGGATGAGCGGGATCACACCTCCCACAAACGGCGCACTGGAACAGCGAAGAGACGGTCCTCGAGCGGGATCGTCGCGGTGCCGTCGTAGATGATCACTCCGGCGCGGAATCGCTCGCCCGCCGAGGACCTGAGCCGGCGGAGACCGCGGAGGTCGGCATCGTTGACGCTCGCCGCGACCTTCACCTCGACCCCAACCACTGCGGTTGCCCCCTGCTCGAGAACGATATCGACCTCGTAGTCGTCGCGGTCGCGGTAGTGGAAGAAGTCAACCGGCGTAGCACGCCAACTCGCCTGTCGGCGCAGCTCCTGAAGCACGAACGTCTCAAAGAGTTGGCCGAGCAGCGTGCGATCGGCGTTGAGATCGGCTGCCGAAAGCCTCAGCAAAGCACACGCAACGCCGGTGTCCGTCATGTGGAGCTTGGGCCGTTTCACGAGGCGGCTGATACGGTTGGCGTGCCATGCCGGAAGCCGGTCGAGGAGAAAGATGCGCTCGAGCAACGTCACATGCTCATGGATCGTCTGTCGGGTCAGCTCAAAGGGTGCGGAGAGCTCGGCGACATTGACAAGTCGTGCCGTCTGGCTCGCCGCGACGGTGATGAGTTTCGGCAGGGCCTCGAAGGAGCGGAGCCGGCTCAGGTCGCGGACGTCACGCTGGATCTGCGTTTCGACATAGTCGCGGTACCACGCGAATCGCCGACCGGCAGACCGCCGGCAGAGCGCGGGTGGGTACCCACCGGTGACGATTCTGTGAATCAGTTCGGCTCGTAGCGATTCGGACACGCCCGGCCGGAAGCCTCCGCGAAAGAGCCTGTCGATGAAGTTCGGTCGGGTCCGTCCGATCTCGCATTGTGCGAGCGGATGAAGTCGGAGGATTGCCATTCGCCCGGCAAGCGAATCTGTCAGGTGGGGGACCATAAGAACGTTTGCCGAACCAGTGAGGATGAAACGCCCCGCAGTGCGGCGCCGGTCAATGGCGCTCTTGAGCGAGGCAAATATCCGGGGCGCCCTCTGGACCTCGTCGAGGATGATCCGTGACGGCAACTGGTCAACGAAGCCGACCGGATCGCGGTTCGCAAGATCGAGCACGGCATCGTCGTCAAGCGATAGGTAGACGTAGCCCTTCGCCTCACCGACCTCCCTTGCAAGCGTCGTCTTGCCGCTCTGGCGTGGCCCGTGGATGAGGACGCAGGGCGTATCTCGCAAGGCTTCCCGGAGCCGTGTCGCCTGCCATCGGGGGTATGGGGATACGATTCGGGCCATGGCAGAAAAACCTGCGTATCGGCTGAATGCTAGTCTGGGTATCGGCTGAATGCTAGTTTGGCTGTCGGCTGAATGCTAGTGCGTCGTCGCATCGAAAGCCTCGGGTTGTGGTGACCGCTGAGCCAGGATGCTCGTAAGGGCCGAGCATCCGACTCCGGTTATGGCTCGACCGGTTCGCCGACATGGGCGAAGATAAGACTCCATCGAGAGCCATGCTGGCCAAGCGGTGTCCTGTTGGCGTATCCTTTCGGCCGGTGCGAACTGGCGGGTCGCCCACTTCCCAAGAGGTTGCATTGCCGATGCCCATTCAACCGCTCCTGGACGATGCTGCGATCGAAACCGCGATGGCGGAGATCAAGCCACCCCTTTCGCCTCAAGAGGCCCGCATCGAGGCAACCCGCTGCCTCTATTGCTTTGATGCGCCGTGTATCGGGTCGTGCCCCACCGGCATCGACATCCCGGCATTCATCAAGAAGATCGCGTTCGACAACGTGACGGGCGCGGCCCGCACGATCCTCGAGGCCAATGTGCTCGGGGCGAGCTGTGCCCGCGTCTGTCCCACGCAAGTGCTCTGCGAGGGAGCCTGCGTCATGCTCGACCTCGAGAAGGATCCTATTGAGATCGGCCGACTCCAGCGGTTCGCCACGGACCATGTGGCGGAGCGCGGCATCAATGTCTTGCATGCTCCGAAGGAAAAGAACGGCAAACGCGTTGCCATTCTCGGTGCTGGCCCCGCGGGCTTAGGCTGCGCGGCCGAGCTCGTGCGGCTCGGCTACGAAGTCGATGTCTACGAGAAAAAGCCACGCGGGGGCGGCCTCAATACCTACGGCATCGCCTACTACAAGATGAAGCCGGAAGTGAGCCTCGCTGAAGTCGCGATGATCGAACGGCTCGGCGTTCGGTTCCACTACGGTGTCACCGTGGGCAGCGATATGACCGTCGCCGAACTGCTCGAGAGCCACGATGCCATTTTCATCGGCATTGGTCTCGGCCGCGTGCAACGGCTCGGCATCCCCGGCGAGAACCTGCCCGAGGTGCTCGACGCGCTCGATTTTATTGAGGAGATTCACACTTTGCCGCTCGGGCAGGTGCCGGTGGGCCGTCGTGTCGCCGTCCTCGGATGTGGCAACACGGCGATCGACGCGGTCACCCAGGCCCTTCGACTCGGTGCCGAGCAGGCGACCGTTATCTACCGCCGCGGCCCAGACGACATGTCGGCATATGGTTTTGAGTATGAGCTGGCGGAGACGGATGGGGCGACGTTCATGTTTCACACCGTGCCAATCGAGGTGCTCGGCCACGGCGGCCACGTCACCGGCCTGCGACTGGTCCACACGGAGGTTCGCGATCCCGAAGTCACGATTGTGCCTGGGAGCGAATGGACCGAGCCGGTTGACATGGTCCTCTCGGCCGTGGGGCAAGAGAAACAAAAAACGCTCCTCACAGATCTCTTTCCCACGCTGAAGCTCGATGCCCGAGGCCGCGTGGTCGTCGATCCCGTGACGATGCAGACGAATCTTCCGAAGGTGTACGCGGGCGGGGATTGCACGAGCGGCGGTCGCGAAGTGGTCAATGCCGTTGCCGAAGGAAAGAAAGCTGCACGCGGGATGCACGCAAGCCTCACCGCAACTGCGACCACCGGGCCCGTCCAGCACTCCCGACACGGCGCTCCGAGTGGCCCCGTCGGCTCTGGCTTCGATGCCCCGGTTCGCGTCCACGAACTCGAAGCGGCCCTCGGCATTTCCCTTACTCCCTGACCTCCAGACACACTTCGCACCGAGGGCCACGTCATGGCCGACCTTTCCTGCAACCTCGCCGGCATCAAGAGCCCGAATCCGTTTTGGGTGGCCAGCGGCCCTCCGTCGAACACGGCCTACCAGGCTCACCGCGCCTTTCAGGCGGGCTGGGGTGGTGTCGTCTGGAAGACGATTGGCGAACCGATCGTGAACGTCGCGAGCCGTTATTCAGGGCTGTCAGTCGGCACAACCCGGATGGCGGGCTTCAACAACATTGAGCTCATCAGCGACCGCTCGCCCGAGACGAACTTTCGCGAGATCGAGGAAGTGAAACGGCGGTGGCCACACCATGCCGTCATCGCGTCGCTCATGGTCGATACCCGCGAGCGGTGGCACGAGTTCGTGAAGCGTTCGGCCGATTCGGGCGCCGATGGCATCGAGCTCAATTTTGGATGCCCCCACGGCATGTGCGAGCGAGGCATGGGTTCGGCTGTCGGCCAGAATCCAGATGTCGCCGAAACAATCGTCGGCTGGGTGATGGAAGCCGCGACAATCCCCGTGATCGTGAAGCTCACGCCCAACATCACGAACGTCGTGTTCGCGGCCCGCGCCGCAAAGAACGCCGGCGCCGACGCCATCTCGCTCATCAACACGATCAACAGCATCACGAACGTGAACCTCGACACGTTCACGCCTGAACCCAACGTCGCCGGCAAGAGCTCACACGGTGGCTACTGCGGCCCCGCGGTCAAGCCGATCGCCCTCAACATGCTCCATGCCTGCGCCGCTGATCCGGCCGTGGGTCTGCCCATCTCAGGGATCGGCGGCATCGCAACCTGGCGAGACGCCGCCGAGTTCATCGCCCTCGGCTCAACGAGCGTGCAGGTCTGCACGGCGATCATGCACTACGGTTTTCGGATCGTGGAAGACATGATCGACGGCCTCTCCGCCTACATGGACTCCAAGGGTTTTCGATCCATCAGCGACCTCCGGGGCCGAGCCGTCCCGAATGTCACCGAGTGGAAGTATCTCGACCTCCACGCGAAGCGAGTGGCTCGTATTGACCACGAAAAATGCATCGGCTGCAACCTCTGCTACATCGCCTGCGAAGATGGTGCCCACCAGTGCATCGATCTCGTCGATGCGACGCCCTACGGCCTCGGGCCCGGACGTGTGCCAGGGAAACCAGTCCCGCTGGTTCGCGAGAGCGACTGCGTCGGCTGCAACCTTTGCTCGATCGTGTGCCCGGTCGATGGCTGCATCACGATGGTGCCAACCCCCACCGGCCAAAAGCCGATGACGTGGGTGCAGTATCAAGAAGGTCTCGCAGCCGGCACGATGCAACCGATCCCGCCACATCCGTAACGCTGGGTACAACGAAAAGCGACGAGCGAGCCTTTCGGTTCGCCTATCTCCCGGCTCAGTCGCCGGGGGCTTTTACTGGAGGATCACCGTTTTTCGCTCAAAGGTTTGGCCGCGCCAACGCGGGAGGCTCAGGGCGGTCTGTGCCGAGGGCGACGGCGTAGAAATCCGAGCGAAGCCTGGAGGGCGACGGGCTTATGCCGCTATTGATCCGCTCCGCGAATCAATGCTGATTCTGCCGGGGCATCCATGCCCCCGGCAGAATCTTTGCTCGGCGGGGGCAAGCCAAGGTTGCCC
>JBGTKO010000248.1:0-3918 GCA_041744595.1 Pirellulales bacterium | reverse complement strand
ACAACGTGGCGTGGGAGAAACAGAAACGCAGGGGGTGGCTGTTGGTTGCCACCCCCTGCGTTTTGCTCCGACTGACCTGTTCCCAGCGAGTAAAGTGACCCGCTCGCCTCTCAGGTCGGGCAAGTCCCCCAGGCCGGACGGGCGAGTGTCCAGCTTGTGGCTCCGGTATCAAAATTAGACGGCATGCTCGTGATGTTGGTGACACACCATCCCGACAGGTCCCGATTGAAGGCGGTCGCACCGTTGAACATGGTGGCCATATTCGTCACATTCCCAGTGTTCCAGCCTCCGATGTTTTGGTTGAACGCCGTTGCTCTGTCGAACATGCGGCTCATGTCGCTCACGTTTCCGGTATTCCAGCGCCCGATATCCTGGTTGAACGCCGTAGTAAGGGAGAACATGCCGTCCATTCGGTTCACGTTCCGGGTGTCCCAGTTTCCAATATCCTGGTTGAAGGACGCTCTCATGAACATGAAATCCATGCGGGTGACGTTGCCAGTGTCCCAGCCTCCAATGTCTTGGTTGAATACGGAGCCGAGGAACATGCCCCTCATATTCGTTACGTTCGCGGTGTTCCAGCCGCCGATGTTCTGGTTGAAGGCCATCGCGCCACTGAACATATTCTCCATGACTCTCACCAGACCGGTGCTCCATCCTCCTATGTCTTGATTAAACGCCCGCGTGTTGGCGAACATGGCTCTCATATTCCACACGTTTGCGGTATTCCAGCCTCCGATGTCCTGGTTGAAGGCATATGCATTCAGGAACATGTACGACATGTCTTCCACGTTCCCCACATCCCAGCCTCCGATGTTGTGGTCAAAAGACCTTGCGTTATGGAACATGAACGACATGTCAATAACCGACTCGAGCCCTGCGGTGCTGGTGGGTACTACCACAAGGTTTCTAGCCTCTTCAAATGCGCGATGAAGTCTGATGAATCCCACATCTCCCCATGCCACTACTTCGACTAGTTTGTGCATGTCGTTGCCGATGTTCTGGCTCTGATACGCCGCCACGCTACCGGTGACAGACACAGTGTAGACACCCTCCTCACTGTATGTATGGGAGGGGCGGGAGAACGTGCCTGCTGTCGTCCAGGTTGTGATCTCCCCATCTCCCCAGTCGATGGTGGCGTCCACGGGGCCGCTCAATCCAAGCGTGATCGTGGTGCCCCAGCTCAGGTTAGTGTTCCACCTGGTCACAAACGCGCTCGACACGTCAGCCGCTGCGACAACCAGAACCACACTCCCACTGACTTTGCCAGACTTTGCTTCGATCGTCGCTGCTCCCAGAGCCACGCCTGTGGCAAGCCCGTTATTGTCCACCGTCGCCACGGCCTCATCCGAGCTCGACCACTGGACGTTGCGCGACATCACCTCGCCGTCCACGTTCGTCACCGTCGCCACGAACTCCTGCGTCCCGCCGACTTCGATGGCAGCATCAGCCGGCGTCACCGCAATGGCGTGCACCTTGCCACGTCCCACGGCCTTGCGGCTGAAGCCATCGAGCGGCCCGCTCACGGTCGAGTTCGCCACATTGACCGCGCTCCCCGGGAGCTGGACCCACTCATCACCGACGAACGCCAGGAGCCGCAGCTCATTCTCCGCGATCCCGATCGGAAGGCTTGATGCATCGTACACAACCGTGAGAATCACAGGCTTGGCAAACGTATGGGGACTCGGCAGGAACTCGAAGGCCAGTCCCGGGACCACGTCCGGGTCCTCCAGATTGTCCGTCACGGGCGTGACAATGATGCCGATGTCGCCTGCAACGGCGCCCTGGGGCACCTCGATCGTCACGGCGCCGTCGCTCGAGGTGAACGTCCCGCCACCGGAGCCGACGACGAACACGGTTCCCTCCTCGATGCGGAATTTGATGGGCAGCGTGCGCCCATCAACCAGGGTGATCACGTCGTCGGTCGTCATGTTCCTGGCTTCCTTGCCGTTCCCCGCCATCTGGACGTCCGCATAGCCCAGCACCGTGCCGGCCACCTGCACGCGGACGCGGTAGGTCTGCCCCACCTCCGTACCAAGGCCGTCGGGGCCGGTTCGGTCCGTATGCCAGTTGACGACGTAATGCTCATTGACCTCGTCCAGCCGCACCAGCTCCGAACCGGCGCCCTCGGTCATGCTGAAGATCTGGTGGAGTTCAGTGCAGGCCGTGGTCTCGCAGATCTCCACCACGGGTGAAAGGGTGGGATCGAAGGTTCCTGCGTAGGTGGGCTTCTTGACCATCGGTGGCAGGAAGTAGAAGCCCTCGATGCCATCGTGCGCGCCATCGAAGACGGCGAGCAGCGGATTGCCTGGGTCAACGGGTTCGGTGGGGAGGCCGCCATCCGAGCAACCAGCGGCCAGGAGGAGGAGTACGAGCCCGAGTGGGGCGCGTCGAGAGCGTAGCATGAGGTTTCTCCTTGTGGCGTCCCGCAGCGAGCCGCGGAAGCGTGGGGGCCGTCAACAGATTACAGCAGAGAGGCACGGCAACGGGCAGCAGCACCCGCTTCAGGGAAAACCAGCGTCCACACTGCCCGGGCGGTGGTCGGTTCCCCCAGAATGCCAGTAGCGTGCCCTTGCGACCGCGGGTGCGCAGGTTTCATGATCACAATGGTTTACGGCCTTTTGGCTCGATGCGTACGGCTTTGAAGCGTTACGAAACGTTCCGGCCGCCGTCTGAACTGGTACGGTACGGTGCGTGGCGTGCCTGATTGGGCAGCGGCCAGTACGGTGAGCATGTTGCGTGGGCCAAACAGAAACGCAGGGGGCGGCTCCGGGTTGCCGCCTCCTGCGTTCTGTCCTCCTCGTCGGGCAGAGAACCGTCCTGATGATCAAGACCTGCATTCATCCTGTGCATGCCCTCTCAGGAAGGCACACATGAGTCCTCGCGGGAGGTCCTACACGCTGTCAATCACTGCTTGCGCCGCGTCGATGAGGGACTGCCCCGCTTCGGGCGACAGTGTTCCACGCCTGATCATCGCTTCAACCTGCTTGATGAACGCTCCGAGCTGGTTGACGGCAGCGGCGGTATTGCCGTCGTTGAGGGTGGCGGTGGCCACATTCAACGTGTTGGTGAGCGCCGCCGCTTGACCTTGGTTCAGCGTACCAGCTTCGAGGAGCGCGTCGATCTGATTGACTGCCCCGCCGAGAACCTCCTCGGAGCTCAGCTGTCGCCAAAGGACTGCGCGCAGCTCTCCACCAGGGTTGTAGCTTTGACCCGCCACCTGACGCAGATCGTTGATCGCCATGCCGGTACTCGCATTGCCGCCCAGGCTACCGAGGTCCTTCATCACGCCGTTTTCCCAGATAAATGCATGTTGCACTCCAGTGCCGCTGTCCCAGTCCCATCCCACTACCTGGCCGGAGTTATTGATTGCCATGGCTCCAGCATGATCGCCATGTACGGTGCCGAGATCCCTCATACCCATGCCGGCTTCCCACAGGAAGGCGCGGTAATCACCCATGGCATTCGTACTCTCTCCCACTATCTGTCCAGCATCATTGATCCCGTAGGCCCAGCTTTCGTCGCCGCCCAGGGTGCCTAGATCCGTCATGACCCCCAGCCTGACCTGACACCCGAAAACTGATCCAAGTATTATGTCGGTTCTCGCCCGGAGGACCGATGCGGAAGAGTCGCTTTACCGAAGCCCAGATCATCGGGGTGCTGCACGAAGTTGAGGCCGGTGCCAAGATCGGCGAGGTGGTCCGCCGCCACGGCATCACTGAGACCACCTTCCACCGCTGGCGCAAGAAATATGGGGGTCTCGATGTCGGGGAGGCCACCCGGCTGCGGGCGCTGGAGGAGGAAAACCGCCAGCTGAAAAGGCTGGTCGCCGACCAGGCGCTCAATCTCCAGGTGGTCAAGGACCTGCTGGGAAAACGGTGGTGACGGCCGAGCAGCGGCGGACGGCCGTCGGACTGGCCC
>JBGTKO010000247.1:0-5891 GCA_041744595.1 Pirellulales bacterium | reverse complement strand
GGTCAACGCTGCGGTCGCGGGCCTCGAAAAGTCGCCCGTGCGGCGGGAGATTGTCGGCCTCGAGCGCGTCGGTGAAGTTGCTCCCGAGGTGTTCAACGACCCGCAGGTGCTCGCCGCGGTCGTCGCGGTCGCTGACCCGCTGCGTTCCTTCACGGTGCCGCCGACGGTCGGTGATCGCCTCCTCCAGGCCGTCGCCGTCGGTCGTAACGAAGCCGTGCTCGAGCGGACCGCCGCGTACCTGTGGCGGCACGTTCAGCTCCATCATCGGCCGCTGCCAAAGGTGATCGAACTGACAGAGTCACTCGTTACCGAAGCCCCGTCGGCCGCAAGCACACTCGCCGTCTGCGGCCTCGGCACAATCGGCCGCCACAAGCAGGGGCACACCTGGTTCAAAGCAGCAATCGATATCCCGCAGCTCCAGTCGATCCGAGGCAAGGCGGCCGTGAGCCTCGGCCTCGTCGTGATTCCCGTGTCGCCCGACCACCCAACCTATCCAGCATGGCAGTCGCAGGCCGACTGGCTCACCGGCAACGAGGACGCAGCCGGCAATCTGCTCGACGCCAACCACTACGCCTTCCTCTCGATCCACCGTCAGCTCTCGGTGCCCTACCTCATGTGGGCACTCAGGCGGTCGATCAACTCCCGTGATGCCGAGCGTCAGGAATCGATCATCAAGCCGCTGCTCGCGTGGGCCGCCGAACCGGCCAATCCCTTCACGCTCGACGAACGGGTGCGACTCGAAATCGCCTACGGTGATATCGCCGTCCAACGGGGTCGGCTCCCCGAGGCCTACGCCATCTACGGCCGCACGCGGGCAAACCCCGCCTTCAAGGAGCTTGTCTCGCGGCACGAGGCCACGCTCAGGCAGGTCTCCGTCGCGCGAGCCACCAAAGATTTTGAGACGGCGATCGAGACGCTGGAAAACTTAGACCGCGAGCGGATTCCCGGTCTCTGGGCGCCAGTGCGGCACGCCCGCGCGGATGTGTTTTACGACATGGAGGAGTACGACGACGCGGCTGACGTGATCCAGGCGATCCTGGCCCGCCTCCCCGACGATGCTGACGCTCGGATCCTTCTTGGCAAGGTGCAGGTGAAGCGGCAGCAACTCATGGATGCGACCGAGGTTGAGTTTGGCTCGGCGTCGGGTCAAAAAACGCTCGTGCCCGGTGAGCGGCTGAAGGTCACCCTTGTTGACCCCACGCTCGCGGTTTCCGGGGCCGGCACCGAGATCGAGGTCGCTGTCTGGACGACCTCCGGCGACCGAGAAGAGTTTTTGCTGCGTCGCTTTGGCGACCAAAAACAAAAATTTCGTGGCGAGGTGCCGACAGCACTCGGAGCAGTGGCGCCGGGCGACGGCCTGCTCCAGGTCATTGGCGACGACGAGATTTTTTATGCCTACTCCGACGGCTTCCGCGAAAAACTCCCGGGGCTCCCTGATACCCGCGGCGGTCCGATCACAGTCGCATCGGATGCCCTCCTCATGGCCTCGGCTCGCAAGCTGCCAACCGAGGCCGAGCAACGGCTCGCGGACGTCAAGGCAGTCATGGACAAGATCGGCGTCTCCGAAGAACGCGCGGCACGCATGATCGCTTCGCAGGGCGACAAGCCCGATCCGCGGGTCGTCCCACGACGAGGTGCTGACGTTGCACAGGTGCTCAAGCCCGGCAACCCGATTCATGTGCGGGTGATCGATCCTGACAAAAGCCGCACACCGGAGATCGACGAGGCAGTGGTGAGCGTCGCAAGCTCATCGGGCGACTCGATCGCACGCGTAACCCTCCGTGAAACCGGGCCATTCACCGGCATCTTCGAAGGGAGCGTGCCCACGGCAAGCGGCCAGGCTTCAGCATTCGCTGCCAACTCTGAGCCTGGCCGCGATCCCAACGCAGTCATCAGTCCTGGTGCGCACCGGCCGTGGAAGCCGTTGCCGAGAAAGGGCGCGGTCCCCGACTTCACGATCGACTTGAACGACAATGTCGTGTTGGGCGAGCTGACGATCAAGGCGGCCGAGCCGGGGGCGAAGCTCACCGGGTTCGTCGTGAAGACCGCGATCGTCGCAGGTGAATGGAAGACGGCTGCGACTCTTGCGCCGGTGCCCGTGGCCAAGCCACCAAAGCGAGGCGCGAAGGAGCCCGAGCCCCCTGTTGATCGCGGCCCTGGCACGGTTACGCCCTCGCCTGATGGCACCGAGTTTGTCGTGCGGTTCAGCGAAGACTCACGGGCCCGCTTTCTTCGCCTCGAGCTCGCTGGCCACGAGGGACCGGTGCCGTCGCTCGATGCGATCAGCCTCACGAAATCCGACGGCGGTCGTGTGCTCCCGGTGGCCGAGGACTTTGCCGTGCTCCGCAAGAACGCGACGCTCGAGATCCTTCCGGGCGACACGGTGCAAGTCCGATACGTTGACGACCGGTATGTGACGAGGTCCAAGGAGATCCAAGAGCGGTCGCTCTCGGTTGCGTTCACCGATGCCCGTGTCGAGTTTGCCGACATGGAGCCGCGACCGAATAGCCGAAGCGGTCAGATGGAACCGTATTACGAGCCCCTGCTGCGGTTTCGCTACGACGAGCCACTCACGCTTGCGATCCACGACGCCGACATGGACGTGTCCGTGGAGCCCGATAGGGTCGAAGTCACTCTCGCCAGTGAAGCCGGTGGCACGCGAAAACTCCAGGCGATCGAAACCGGCGACTCGACTGGCATTTTTAGGCTCGTCGTGACGCCGGTGGCAGGCACCGTCGAGGGTGAGGGTCGCATCACGGTGGCTCCCGGTGGCTCCCTCACGGCGACCTACCTCGACCGTGAAAACAACAAGCCCGGCGTGCCAACGAAGCGAGTTGGCACGATTCATCATGCGGTGTTTACCGAGCCCAAGCTCATGCTCGCGCACGCGACCGTCAGCCCCGTGACGGCACCTGCGGCAGGCCCGCAGACTCAAGACAAGCAGCCCCAGCCCGTAGCCCGCCCGCGGTGGAAAATCGCAAGCGCGCTCATCCCGAGCACCACGCCACCCGAAGGAGGTTTTCAGGCGGTCGCCGGCAGACCCTTCTTTGCCGAAGTCATCGCACCAAGCCTCGTGCTTCGGCCGTCGTCTACGGTCACGATCTACGCTCAGACTGATTCCGGACGACGGCTCGCAGGAGCGAGTGCTGCCGACGCTGGCGACCAGCGGCCTGCGTTCGACATCTCAGTCCCTGGCACGATCGAGATCGCATGCGGCACCGAGCCGGCCAGGATCAATCCACTCATTCCCACGCTCGATATCTACTCGGGAGGCAGGTTGTGGCCGGTGTATCCGCCGCAGCGAGATGATCGCTTTTTCCTCACGATCCCGCTGGTCGCTGGTGTCATCCCGAACTTCGGCGTACTCACGGTCGAGGAGATTGCCGAACGCAAAAAGGAGGCCGCCGCAATCCTCGGCGGCTCGGTGCTCCCCGAGTTTCAAGACGCTCTCACCGTGCGACCGGGCGACCGCATCCATCTAGGGATGCGAGTGACCGGCGGCTCGGGGGGCGAGCGATGGCTCACCGCCTCAACCGAGGTGATCACGCGTCCAGCGTTTGATCTCGTCGGGGCTGACGGCATCGCGACGGTCACAACCGCCTATGTGGGCGAAACGCTCCTGCCGCGGGTCGTTGATTTGGGTGCCGATCTGACTGATGAGCCCGACACCGTCAATGTGCTCTTTCAGGCAAAGTCGGGAGCCAAGACGCAGGTGGTTCTCCACGAGACCGCACCACACTCAGGCGTCTTCCAGGCTGCCTGCACGCTCGCCTACGCCACGGCAACAGACCAGCCACCTCCAGGCGACGACCTCGCCTTCGCGGAATCGTCGCAAACACTGCCGGTCGTCTACGGCGACACCGTAGCCGCTCGGTACACCGATCGATCGGGCGTGAGCACCGACACGGCGTTTGTATCGGTGAGCAAAGGGGCTGACGGCACGATCGCCCCCTTCTCAAAGACGTATGCCGATGCTGAGATCGCCGCGCGGACGCAGTTCAGCCTCGCCGAGGCCTATCTCGAGATGGCCAAGCGACACCGCTCGCTCGGCCAGACCGAAGCTGCCGACCATGAATACGCCACCGCCAAACAGATGCTCTCTGGCGTGATGACAAAGTTCACCGACGCTGAAACGCGTGCCCACGCGGAGTTCCTGCTGGGGAACCTCACGCTCGAGGAGGCCAAGACTGCGAAGGATCCAGCGGCTCGCGAGCAGCTCCTCCGGTCGGCGCTCGCGCGGTTCATGGGAGTGACCGGCACCTACCCCGACACGATCCATGCATCGAAGGCCCAGTTTGCAACCGCGACGGTCTACGAGGCACTCGGCGAACCGGAGATCGCCGCGCAGGACTATGTGAAGCTCGCCTACAAGTACCCAGACTCTGAGTTCCTCGCCAAGGCGATGGCGAGGCTTGGCACGTTCTTCCTCATGCGGGCCGCGGCGTATGAGAAACAGGCGGCACCGCTTCTGGAGCGAGCAGAGACTGACCCTGAGGCCAAGTTCCAAAGTGAAAAACTTCGGGAGCAGGCCATCGTGGAATACCTGAAGACCGCAAGGATTTTCGCAAGGCTCCAGGAGCGGTTCCCGAGCCACGAGCTCGCCGGCGCCGCGGGCCTGCAAGCCGGGGAAGCCTTCATGCGTGCAGGCGAGAGACAGCGGGCGCTCGACATCTTCTTGCGGGTGTCGCGGGACCAGGGCTATGACGGCCCGCGAATCCGAGCACGGGCCATGTACTGGGCCGGCACCTGTTACCAGCAACTCGGCCAGCCGATGGCGGCGTTCTCCATCTATAAGCGGCTGACCTACGACTTTCCTGAGAGCGAATGGGCCAAGAACGCGATCGGTCAGCTCTCGCAGCCGGCGCTCCAGCAACTCGAAAGCAAGCTTGAACTCGAACGGCTCGAGGCCCAGCAGCAATGATCGCGTTCACCAGGCTCATCGCGACGATCCTTCTGCTTGCCTTCGTGGCAACGACGGCCGCTGCGTCACCACTCGATGACCAGATCGCCGCGTTTGCACAAGCAAAGCCGCAGGACGAGGCTGCCGTGCTTCGGGTGCTCCAGGCGGGCATCAAGGAAGGTCGCTCGGCACAGGCGTTTGCAGCGGTTGCCGAATGGCTCAATAGCCATCCCGTCACTTCCCAAATGCTTCTCTTCACCGCCGGTCGATCGGCAGAATACGCCGGTGAATGGGCCACTGCCGTGGCCTTCTATCGCCAAGTTCTCGAGAATCCAAAAGTCGATCCGCGGTTTGCCGCTGAGGCAACTCCAGCGGTGTATCGGCTTCTGCTCGGCCCGCTTGGGCAGCCCGACGCGGCCTACCTCTTCATGCGGGCGCATGGTGACCGGCTCCGAGTCTTTGGAAGTGCCCGGCGGTACGACGCCTGGTTTCTTGCGACGGCAAAGGCACGTGGCGACACCGAGGCGATGACGAAGCGACAGGCTGCGATTGCTGAGGAAGCCGCCGCAACGCCGCCGGGCGACGATGAAGCCGCGGCTGATCCCCAGCCGACTGAGCAGGCTCTTGACCCTCGACGTATCTCGCAGGAGCTCGTCGAGCTTCCGGAGAACGCCCCGCCCGAGGCAGTTGAAGCAGCGTTCGAGGCGGCTGTGCAACGGGCTGCCGCGGCGGGCCGCCCGGTAGCGGTGATCGGCATTGATCGCGTTGCCGCCCTGCCAGCCTGGTCGCCGAAGGTCCGTGGCCTTGCCTTCTCGCTGTTTCGAGAACACCCGCCGCTGAATGAGTATCCGGTGAACGCTGGCTACCCTCAGCTTGTCGAGCGAACCTGTGGCGAGTTTTCGCGGGCCAAGCAGTGGCAGGCGATCGAATCGTATGCCGCAGGCCTCTGGCAGGCGGCAGCATCGCCAGACTCGCGGAAGCCTAACCAAGG
>JBGTKO010000246.1:0-12329 GCA_041744595.1 Pirellulales bacterium | reverse complement strand
GCGATGATCGCGATCACGACCAAGAGCTCGACAAGCGTAAAACCGTGACATCCTCGTAGGGAGCTTCCGCGATGTTTCTCGCGAGCGACGCACCGCGTGAAGAGATAGAGACTCCGCCTTCTTTCAACCATCATCGGTGCGTTCCTCCGCCAGGTAAACGCCGTCTTTTTAGCTATTCCGCCGCGTCGAGCTGCTCGACCCTGAAGTTTTTGTAAACGAACTGCCGGGTAGCCATGTGCCGAATTCCAATTCGGCCCTCTTGAATCAAAGGGGGGTCACGGTTTTCAGACACCGTTGACGTATCCCAGGTGTGTTCCACCTCGGGTTTTTCTCGGTCGTGGGAATAGAGCCGTAGGGTGAGATTCGGGTTTCGTTTCTCGACCTCGACGAAGTACGAGTCTCCAGGAGCCATGACGGGATAATCCAGCTTCGGTTCGACAAGGCCGTTCTCGGGATATGACTTGCTGTCCTTGTCCGTCCAGGGGTATCGCCTGAGCCGAAGGTCTTCGCGAAAGCTGATGCTGAGGAGATCCATGTTCGTGTAGTACGTGGACATCGCCGGTACCTCGCGAAGATTGCTCCACTCGCGAATGTCTTTGACGTAGGGCGGTGTTCCGACCCCTCGGGCCTGGATGTAAAGAAGTGTCGCTCCCCCGCCATCGTCTTTCCGCGTCATCTCGAAGCTGACGCGGATGTCTCCGGCGAATTCACGCTTGGTCCAGAGCACCGCATGGTGGGCGTGGTACTTCACGGGGTCGTGCCACTTGGCTATCGTTCCCCCCGCAAAATAGAGGCCGTCTTCGCCATTGCGAAGCGTGGCCTCTTTCCCGTCCAAAAACCAGTTCTCCCGCCAGTCTCCCGTCATGGGATCTTCAAAGAGAATTTTTGAGCTGTCCGCGACGCTCGTGGCCGGAGCTGCACCACCGTCCTCGGCGAACGCAGCGATTGTCATGGCGCAGCCAAGTACCCCGACAGCCAGCGTGATACGTGATGGTTTCATTTCTGGGCTTCCAAGTCCGGCGGTCGGTCGCTCAATCCTTTTCTCGACCAGGTGTCGTGCTGCCGGGGCATTTCGAGCAAAGCTGGAGCCCCTTGGCTTCTGCCTCTTTCAGCGTCATTGTTGTGTACTTGGCCAACTCGGTCGGATCCTTCGGCAGGCGCCGGCACTTCGCGACATGAACACGGTTCTTTCCCTCCAGGAGGTACACGACCGTATCGCCAGACGGCTTCTCGGCTGCCTGAAGGCCGGTGATCAAGAGCATGCCGACAAAGAACAAACCAAAAGCCGCAAGACTCGAACGACGTGTGCTCGTCATTTGTTTTCAATCTCCAAAAAAGGTTTCCCCAAACGCGATGACCCCCATGCGTCGGACAGTCAAAATCACGAACGAACTGTTTGTGCCACCGCCCCGCGAACAGCTAGGCCTTTCGGCCATGCCGCCGGATGCGGCCAAGGATCAGCAGACCAACCAACCCCACGGCCGCAAGCGACGCTGGCTCAGGGACGGCGACAATCGAGAGCGTATTCCCGGCCATGTTGAAGCGACTGCTGTCGCCGAAGCCCGTAGTGGTCACTGTGGCCCAACTTCCAAGATCAACGAATCCCTGGCCGTTGTAGGTCATGCGTCCTGCGGCCCATTCGGTTTCGGCCCAATCGGAAGCGGCAGCGGTAAGCGTCATGGTCATCAAGGAATTTGGCAACCAATTCAAACGTCGAGCAGCAATGTTTTCAGAGTCATCGCCGGCCGCAACGAAATTCAAGGCAGTTAGGGACCCCGCGACAGTTCCTCCAAAATTGAAAGTCACGAGCGCACCATTGTCACCGAACCGGAGTTCGTCCGTGACGGCTATGGTGCCACCATTTAAGTTAATGGAATTGGTAAATCCAGTAGCAAGTCTGTTGATACCAAGTTCGTTGCTCGCCGTGAAAGTTCCACCGTTGATCGTCAGCGTAGAATTGCCAGTGAGCAGCACATTCCGGGTGGCGCCGAACTGCTGAAAGGAGCCGCCATTGACAATCAGGCTACCACCAGACTCAATAGTCGTGCCGGAAGTAGACCCCCCAATAATGGCCCCGCTTTCAAGGGTGGTGACATTTCCGTTGGATATCCGAAAGCCCCTGTTGTTGGACACACCCCATGTGCCACCGTTTTGAGTGAAGGTTCCACCATTGAGATTTGGATCCGTGCCAGAGCCGGTGATGGTGATCGCCCCGGCAGTCTGAGTCATGAAATAGGTGCCATTAAAAGACACGGGGACTGTGCCATTGACGGCAATAGTTCCTGGATTCCCTACAGTGGTCGGTGCTCCATTGGTCCAGTTGGTCCCAGTGGCAATGTCCCCCGAGATCAAACTGGTTTGAGCAATTGCATGTGCGGCATGCGCCGCAAGGAATGCGGCGGTGATCGCAAGAACGCCGAAATTCATCCGTATGACCTTGCGCTGGGTTGGCAGCGTTGCTGGAACATGCGGGTTCCACTCGGTTTCCGGGGATGCCGCCGTGATGAGCTTGTTCATGCGTTCTCTTCCCCCGTGATGCCGTCGTGCTGAACTGGAAGTGCGTCGATCCGCCAATGTCGAAGACAGTCCCTGGAACACGCTTCGCCCCTTCGAGACCCTGCCCGCGTCTGGGCAAGAATACGCAAGGCATCGGGGCCTGTCAAGAGAATTGTACGGAGAGTTCGACTCGCACGGGAGCGGGTCATGACCTTGCTCTGGAAACCGCAAAAGCTAGAAAACATCGTTGTTTCGTGAATGTCTGCGGAACGAGCCACTCGGCCGCGGGGGAGCCATGCCGGGCCTTTTCTAGAAATGTGCGTACAGTGGATGAAAAATAAATGCTTGCCGGCAGACGGCGTTGGTGGTAGTCTTCGCCGCATGTCCATGGTCGAGGTTGCCAAGCTGGCCGGTGTGTCGCACGCGACGGTGTCGCGGGTGATCAATGGCCGTTCCGATGTGTCGCCTGCCAGCGTGCAGCGGGTGCGAGAGGCGATGCAGCGGCTTCGCTACGTGCCGCCCGCCCGTCGGCGTGGCCCAAAACCCAAGGCGTCGAAGGTCCGCACCGGCAATATCGGTGTGCTCTTCGTCAGCGAGACGCCGACCCTGGCCACGTCACCAATCACCGCTTTCGCACTGCACGCGATCGAGCAGGAGGCGGCGGCGCGGGGCTTTGGCGTGATGATTGGCCAGGTCACCGCGGCAGGAAGCCTCCCTCAGAGCATGGTTGCCGGCCATGTGGACGGCCTTTTGATGCACGGGCTTCCCCCTTCTCAGGACGTCCAGAAAAAGCTGTCTCGCTACTCGGCGTGCGTCTGGCTCTTGAGCCAGCGACGGCAGCGGGGGTATTGGGGCGATCGGGTTTCACCAGACAATCACAAGATCGGCGGGCTGGCGTGCGGGTATCTGGTCGAACGCGGGCACCAGCGGATTGCCGCGATCGACTGTGACCCGAGTCACTTTGGATTTGCCGCGCGGACCCAGGGCTTTGAGGAGGCAGCTCGCGAGGCAGGCGTTGTCTTCAAGACGTTGACGGATGGCCGCCCTATGCTGGAACGGGATCAGCCATCCGCGAACGGCGGAACGCAATACAACGCCCTTGTCGATCAGCTTCTGGAAGCGCCAGGGCCAATGCCCACCGGCCTCTTTATTCCGCGGGATGCCTTGACCATCCAGCTCTATCGCGTGCTGCGGCGCCGGGGCATCGAGCCCGGTCGCAATATCGAGATCATCTCCTGCGACAACCTCCCGGCCCTCGACGCCCTCGATCCGCGGCCAACGACGATTGACGTGCGGCCCGACGAGGTCGGCCGCCGTGCGGTCGAACAGTTGATCTGGAGGATCAACCAGCCCGATGCGCCGCTCAACGTGACCTCTTTGGTGGAACCGCGACTCGTGCCAGCGGATGCGGTGGACGACCCGCTCAAGGCGGCATCATGACCCACACGTCCCGACGCACCTTTCTCAAGCAAGGCCTGTTCACCGGAGGCATGGCGGCACTTGCCCCACGTTTGTTGGCCACTCCGAGCGCGAGCCAGCACGTGAATCTGGGCATGATCGGTCTGGGCTGGCGTGGGTCTGTGTTGCTCGATGCATTCCGTCAGGTGGCGGGCGTGAACATCGCCGGTATCTGTGATGTCGATACGGCGCTCATCGACGAGCAGGCCGAGAAGTACCCCAAAGCTGCTCGGTATGTCGATTTGCGAGAGATGCTCGATTCGCCCGACATCGATGCGGTGGTGATCGCCACGTGCAATCACTGGCACTGCCTTGCGGCGATCTGGGCGATGCAGGCCGGCAAGCATGTCTATGTCGAAAAGCCCCTTTGCAACGCCCTCTGGGAAGGGCAGCAGGTGGTCAAGGCCGCGGAGAAGTACGGCAGGGTGTGCCAGGTCGGCACGCAGCAGCGGTCGGCACCCATGCAGGCCGAGATCAAGCACCTGCTGCATGATGACAAGCTCATCGGCGCCATGCAGTGGGTTCGGGTAAATCGTTTTGGATTGCGACCAAGCATTGGGAAGCGCGAAACACCGCTGACGCCACCGAAGAGCGTGAACTACGACCTCTGGCTAGGACCTGCCCAGGATCAGCCGATCTACCGGGACAAGTTTCACTACGACTGGCATTGGGATTGGAACACCGGTGCCGGCGAGATGGGCAACTGGGGAGTCCACATCGTTGATGACGTGCGGAACAACGTCTTTCGAGATGCGATCGCGTTTCCCCAAGGCGTGGCAGCCGGTGGAGGACGGTTCGCCTGGCACGATGCCGGCAACACGCCGAACGTTCACTTCGCCCTGCTCGATACGGGCTCGATTCCCGTGGTGATCAGCGTCGCAAACATCGCGGCCGATGCCGAGAACACGAAGCCCCCTCGTTGCGCCGGCCCAGGCAGCGGCTACATCGTGTATGGCGAAGCCGGACGAATGGAGGGAGAGCGGGGCAAAGCCAAGTTCTTCGATGCTGACGGCACACTGATCAAGGAGATCAGGGGCACCGACGGCATGATCGCTCACCAACAGAATTTTATCGAAGCCATTCGCAATGACTCGCCGAGGTCGCTCATGGCGTCGGCCACTGTTGGCCACCACTCGACAGCCTGGTGCAACCTGGCGAACTATGCCTTCCGCGCGGGTGCCGACTTGCTCAGCCAAGGTAGCCACGACGCCGCTGCCGCCGAAGGGAAGCTACCCGAGGCGGCTGGTATCTGGAGCGAGCTCACATCATTGGTCGCCATTCACGAGGACCTGCGCACGGCTGATTCGCTGCGGGTGGGGCCTCGATTGAGCTTCGATGGCACAAGCGAGACGTTTGTCGGCGACCGTGCCGACATGGCGAATCGGTATCTGCGGGTTTCAGGGCGGAAAGAGTTTGTCGTACCCCGGGTTTGAACCGGGCTTGGGGTTGAGCACGAGCTCAGCAGGGTCGAAGGGCGGGGGGTTTCATGCGATACAGTCGCGGGTGGTTTTTCGTCGTATTGATGGCGCTCATGGCAGCGGTCGGCTGCGGGAGTAATGAACCGTTTCGTTACGTCACAGTCACAGGGACGGTGAAGTACGACGACGAATCGCTGATTCAGGCCGAGCGGCTCGAGGTGACGTTTCACCCTCAGGCTCCTCCAAAAGACCCCAAGACCCATCCGCGGCCCGGCGTGGCAAGCGTCGATCCCGCCACCGGAACCATGAAGGAGGTCACCAGCCACAAGTACGCCGACGGCGTGGTGGCGGGGGAACACAAGGTGACGGTGCAAACATACGGCACCGACGGCCAGCCGACCGACAAGCTCCGCGCCGAATACACCGACGTCTCGACCACACCTCTGACCTATCGCACGTCGGACGGCTCGGCCAGGATTCGATTGAAGAAGAAATAAGGCGGAAATTTCATGAACACGTCGAAAAACGCTGCGCTTCGCGGCTTCACCTTGGTCGAATTACTGGTCGTCATCGCCATCATCGCGTTGCTGATCGCGCTTTTGGTGCCGGCGGTTCAATCAAGCCGCGAAGCAGCGCGGCGGCTTCAATGCCAAAACAACATGAAGCAATTGGGCTTGGCGCTTCAAAGCTATCACAGCTCAATGGGGGCGTTTCCCCCGGCGATCACGACGCAAGGAAGCGAGAATCCCCTTGTGTACTCCAACCGCCTGCGGCCGGGGTGGACCATCATGGTGCTGCCGTATATCGAGCAACAGAGTCTGCACGACGCGTTTGACTTGACGCAACCTGTCGCCGCTGATGTGAATCGCGAGGAGCGTGGCACCAGGCTGAACGTCATGCTCTGTCCCTCGGAGCCGAATGCGGGCACCGAGTGCAGCCGGGCCGGAGGAGGCTGGGCCCGCGGCAACTATGGGGCGAACATCGGCATGCTCAGTCCTGCCCAGACCCTTCGCAACGGCGTCGCAGACACGCCCGCTGATCCAAACCTGTGGATTTCAGGTCAGCGAGGCATCATGGGCGCCAACGAGGCCCTCAGCATGGCCAGCATCCGTGACGGCACGAGCAACACGATGCTCATTCTCGAGCTCCGGGTCGGGCTCGTGCCGATCGACATCCGTGGCACGTGGGCAATGGGACAGTGCGGGGCGAGCTCGGTGTGTGTCTATGGCAACAACGTCCAGCCGGCGATCCCGGGGCCGAATGTGTGCGCTCCGGAGGCCGATGATCAGCAGGAAGGGGAAACCGTCGTCAACATCGCCATCGGTGAAGGCCGGGCGAGGCAGGAGTGCATGTTTCTGAAATCCTCGCCCAATTGGCAATCCTTTCCCCGCAGCAGCCACGTCGGTGGCATCGTCGTCGGATTTGCCGACGGGAGCGTCCACTACATTAGCGACTACATCGAGAGCGGCAGTTTGGCATGTGGCCCGAAAAACCTCTGCAACACGGGGCTCTACCGCACCTGGCAGCGTTTGATCGCCTCGGGCGATGGCTTGGACGTGGATGGCTCGATGTTCTGACGCCAGCCGCGTTGCTGTGTCAGCTCAGCACGAGGGGGGCAGCACGGGTTCCGGTGGTTCAGCCACCGGGCTGACTGGCGTCGTTGCCCTCCGGGAGTGGCGCCGTTTTAAAGCGAGTAAGCCGAACAGGAAGAGTCTTGTCGTGCGGCGCGAGCCCGACAGCCCGCCCTGATTGTTCAATGGCCGCCGCACGGTCGCCTCGCTGGAAATGCACCTCGGCGAGCGTATCGAGATAGGCGGCGTTCATGGGCTCGAGCTCCACGGCCTTTGTGGCCCGCACGAGCGCGTCATCGAGCTCTCGATGGCAGCAGGCGGCAATCCAGGCGGCATTGTTGTGGAGCCCCGCCGCCTTCGGCCATGCGTCAGACAAAGCCCGCGCCCGCTCGTACCCAAAGCGAAAAAGCTCATCGGCTTTTTCCTGTGCGCCTGCCGCCTCGAGCCTCGGCACCATCGCTTCAATCAGGCCCGGGTCACCCGGAAGAATCTTTTGGCACGCCGCGAACTCCCGCCACGCCTCGTCAATCTTGCCAGCGTGGAGCAGCCCACGGCCGCGAACCTTGTGGATCATAAATGGGATCTCGAGGTAGCCCGTCACTTCCGTGAATCCGCCCGATACCGGGAGCACACTCAGGAGCAGTGAATCCCACAGCCAAGACGCCCGAATCGGGTCGCTGTCGGAAATGGCGTTGCCGAGCCGCTGGGCGGCGTTGCTGAATTCCCATTCATAGAGAGACATCGTGCGGAGGATCAGTTCCCAGATCGGCTTCGCTTCGTCGGTGAGTCCGCGATCGGCAAGGGCACTCGCCACAGCGTGCATCTTTTTTGGGTTGAGAGAAAGCAAGAGCGCGGTCTCTTTATGTTTTTTGCCTTCGGCCCCGTCGGTGACAACGCCCAGAAGGTAGAGGGCCAAGACTCCGTCGCGATGACGAGCATTGCGAGCCCTTTTCGCCGCGTACTCCTCGTCTGTCTCCTCCCGTTGCTTCCACTCGCCGCCCATGGCAGGTGACGGAGCGCACCGCCAGGCCTTGGCGTACCACTCGCGAGCGGTCGCCTTGTCTCCCTCTTCGCGTGCGAGGTCACCCAAGCGGAGCAAAAGATATTCATCATGGGGCACAACGGCCTTTTCGAGCGCCTCGCGAGCCACGCCTGGCCTGCCGTGCATGAGGCATGTGTCGACGATCATGGCGATGCGCCGCCGGCGTGCATTGGGGGCAGATGCATCAAGGCCTTTCGAGGCCTCTTCGACCAGATCGGCGAGTTCTTCGGCAGGAACGGCGATTGTGGCATCGAGGCGGATCAGCCGCCAGACGATCGCCACTGCTTCTGGCGTTTCCAATGCCGGCTCACGGCTTTGAAGAACCGCATACCATTCCCGTGGGATGTCAGAATGCCCACTGAAGAGATGCCCCCAGATAACTTGGTAGTTCTCGTCGTCGTCGGCAAGCGACCGACAGGCGAGCGCCCGTGCCTCCGTCACAAAACCACCACGAATCGCAGCCTCGGCGAGGTACGCGTGATGATGCGCGCGGTACTCCACCGGGGCCGGCTGGGCCATGAGGAGTTGGAGCACGGCGTGGGCGTCGCTCCGCCTGCCAACGTGGGATAACACCGGCATGGTCGCGAGCGCAAAGGATTGGCGCGAGGCAAACTTTTCGTCATCCGTTTTCAGTTCCGCGACTGGAAGTGACTGGAACCATACCTCATCGAAGGTGGTCGATTCGTCACACTTGGCAAGGGCCAGTGCCGCGGCATAGTCACCGCGACCAGCGTAGAGCGACACGACCTCGCCCGGCTCGATGGCAGCGAGAATCTTCATGGCATCGTCGAACTGCTCGAGAGCGAGCAATCCCTGCGCAATGCACAATTGGTGGCCGAGGATGTTGTCGTGGAGATCTGGATTGAGTGGCACTCGTCGAAGGCTTTCGACAGCATCACGAAACTCGGCTTTCAGGCCGGCGCGTTGGAAATAGGCCGCCAGATGACTGTGGAATTCCTCGTCATCGCCCCAATCCTGTTTGACATCGCGGTACGTCGCTGTAGCCCTGGCCCATTCCCGTTCCTCGATCAGGATTTTCAGAAGCGCATGCGGGTCATCGAGTTTTTCCACAGCCATGCGGGCGGCTGGAAGGTTGCCAGCCGCCCGCTCGAGGGCCACGAGCTGCCGGAGCTGAAACGGTTTCGGTTCTTCGCCAGCGGCCTGGCGAACGCGGGCGATGCATTCCGGCAGTCGCCCGCGGACGGTGGCATACACGGCAAGCGACTCGACGTCGTTGGAGTCTTCCCCGCGAGCTTCCAGGACCGCTTCCACCAGGGCGTCCTTGCGATCAATCACGAACGGAGCCAAAGGATGACGGCTGACCAGTGTCAACAGTTTCTCACGGAGCTCGTCGTCATTCTCGATTTGAATAAGGCGAGCAATCGATCGATAGTCCTCGAGCGCGAGCAATTGCTGCACGGCCTCGTAGCGGGCCGGCTTGTCACCTGTTCGGTAGGTATGAAGCTGTTCGGCAACTTCGGGAGGCGTCGTGGGAAGAATTCCGTATCGAACCCGCTCGAGCACCGCGGTCGCCTGCGATCGTACGACGCTATCAGTGTGAAAGGCTGCTTCCTCGAGCTGCGGAAGCGCGTCGTCCCCTGCGGCCCAGAGAAACGCAGCCGCCCGCTCGCGAGCCTCAAAGTCGTTGTTCCCCAACTGCTCGATGGCGAGCGGAATGGTCAGGGGCTCATCGGCATCCGCCGCCAACACGATTTGTCCGCAGACGGCCCACGCCACAGCAACGGAGAAGCAGGTGACATAAAGCGAAAGAACTCTCATGACACGGGTGACCCCGAGACTCGGAAATCTGACGCGGGAACGCCCAACGACCCGCCGTCCCACCAGCTCGCGCAGGTGGGCTTTTTTTGGGAGGGACGCGCAGCAGAAGGATGACGAAATGCTAGACGAGCCCTTGTCGCTTGCGGCCGACCCAGAAGAGTCCCAACAGCCCAACAAGCACCGCCGCCACAACCGGGTGACACCACACCTGGAGTCGCCGAACCTCGGGTGACGGTTCGGGAAGCGATTCGAGGGCTGCGAGCAACTCCGACACCTGCTCCGGCGGCACCACCTTCCCACGAGTCACCTGGGCAATCTCTGTGAGCACTTCAGGCCGAGCAACGCTCCCGATTCCTTCGGCGGCCACGCCCTGCACAAAGAACGACGCGGCAAGGGTGTCGCCCGTCTCGCGGCAGCCAAGCACGACTTCATGGCTGCCAGGCCCGGCTGGCGTGAACGACGCCGCAAAGACGCCCCACTCCCCTTCGCCCGCCGGTGGCAAGAATCGCACCGTCTCGACTTTTCCGCTCGGTGCCGTGATCCGGGCCACCACTTCGCCCTGCGAGAGTGGCTCGCCAGTCGTTGTGGCCACGCGGGCATCGAGCGCGAGCGACTGCCCGAGCTCGGGTTGCTCCGGTGCAAAGGAAAGACTCATCCGTTCGCCCTTGGCCATATTGCGGCGGTAGGCCATCCAGCGGACCACCTGGCCCCAGAACCGGTAGTGGTATTTGTCTTCAACACCTTTCCGCCACCGCCAGGCGCCGTCGGTGGCCATGTACAGCACCTTGCCCGCTCCAAAGGTGCGGGTGATCAAAAGTGGGATGCGTCCATATTCATTGGCAGCATCTTCGTGCACAGCAAGGACTTCACTTCCAGCCTTGGCGCGGAGCACGGGGCCATACCACTGAACGCCTGGCAGGCTTTCCCATACTGCCAGGTTTTCGTTCGCCGAGTCGGCAAGCTTCGTGAGCAGGCTCTTTTGGCCTGCCTCGGTGAGGACCAGCCGACGTGAGCCATCACTCGAGCCACCCTCGGCGCGGGTCGGATCGATGATGACCGGGCAGAGCTCTTCGAGATCTGTACTGACAAGTGACGCCTGCTCGCCCCGCCAGCCTGGCATGAAGACCAAGCCGCTGGCCTGATATTCGACAAGCCCCTTGAGGAGCCGGCAGTCTTCCTCCGTGAGTTGGCCCGGACCAACGCCCACGTCGCCTAGAAACACGACGTCATATTTCGAGAGCTCATCGAGCCCCGACGGAAACTTCGAGATGTAATCCCGCGTACCACCGCCTCGCTTGGAGAGGCCCGGCTGAAAGAGCAGACATGACACATCGACGCCCGGATCACGTGAAAGGGCATTGCGGAGATAGCGATACTCCCACCGGGGCACACTCTCGACCACGAGCACTTTGAGCTGCTCCTGACGAACGGCGATCGGCGCGGTGCGTGTGTTGTTGTCGGGCAAGAGCTCGCCGGCCTGCACAGGCACGGTCACCGTCACGACAAAATCCCCTTCGCCCGGCGGTGTCCAATAGATCCAGTCGGTGATCGTCGCCATCGGCGGAAGACGGACATCCTTGCGAAGGTTTTCACCGGTGTTCGTCGTGAGCGTCACCGGCACCACACGTTCCGTGGGAAGCGACGAGTGGATCGTGAACGGCACGCGGACCGGTTTGCCGACGACGCCCACGGTCGGACAGTCAAGGCTCACAAGATCCACGTCGGGGAGCTTCGTTTGACTCCCTACCGGCACAGCAAAGACCGGCACCTGCGCCAGCCGCATCCGCTGGGCTGATTCGAGCGGCGGCGAGCCTTCGTTCCAGTCGCCATCACCCGCGAGCACGACCGCTCGGAGGTTCGCGTGGCGTTCGAGGCTTTTGGAGAGTGGTCCGGCCAAGTCGGTGCCGATCGCCTCGGGCGCGACGGAAAAGGGTTCGATCCGCACGTCGTACCGCTTCTCGAGCGACCGCCAGAACGAATCTCGTTCAAGATCGGCGATCGCCTCACGCCGCGACCTGGCCGTCCCTGGCTTGTCACCCGACGCAACGACATCCTGCGTGTCCATGCTCCGCGACGCATCGACGAGCACAGCCACCACCGGCTTGGTGTCGGGCCGAAATTCCTCGACCCATTCCGGCTGATTGAGGAGCACCGCCACGAGCCCCGCGATCACGACGCGAAGCAGCTCCACGAGGCCCGTGCCAATCGCAAACCCGCTTCGACGCCAGGTGACGACCGCAACGATCGCCACAGCCACGACGAGCGAAACCGACAGCCCGATCGTCCACGGCGTCGTAAAGAATCGCAGCCCTTCAAAAGACGTATTCATGCCGCAGCCTCCCGCGGGATGAACGCCTCTGGCTGCGTCGCCCGCTGCCGCGGCAGGCTCAACAGCCCTTCGACGACGAGTGCCAGGAGCATCGCGATCAAAAACGCTCGCCAGATCTCTTGCACGATGCTGTCGCTCACGCCCGCCTGGCCGGTGATACGCGAGAATGAGAGGCCACGGAAGAGGCCGTCGATCCGTTCGGTCGCCGCCACCCGCGCGGCATCCTCGGCCGCCGG
>JBGTKO010000245.1:0-23174 GCA_041744595.1 Pirellulales bacterium | reverse complement strand
ACTCGTCCTTCGATGGGACAGGCCGCGCGGCCTAGCATGCCTTCGCGGCCGAGCGGCGGCGTCGGTGGCACTGGGGCTTCCGGCACCAGGAGCCGTCCGAACGTGGCGACCCAACCTCGTGGCGGCGGCTTCAATCCTTCGGGTGGTGGCAGACCGAATTCTTCACGTCCCACGCTGCCGGGAAGCGGTGGAGTGGCAAGTCGGCCCACGGCGCGGCCGCCGGTCAATGTGCCACAGACGACTCGACCTACACGCCCTGGGAGTGGACGTGAGGGTCTCGCGGGAGGCAATCGGCCGAGCGTGGGTGGTCGGCCGGACGTCGGTGGCCGACCTAATTTAGGAAATCGGCCAAACCTGGGAGATCGGTCTGCCCCAGGCGCCGTGACCCGTTCGTCGCCATCGTTACCGGGGAACGCTGGCAGACCCAGCGTGGGCGGGCGTCCGGATGCGGGTGGGCGACCTAATTTGGGAAATCGGCCAAACCTGGGAGATCGGTCTGCCCCAGGCTCCGTGACCCGTTCGTCGCCATCATTGCCGGGGAACGCAGGAAGACCGAGCGTGGGTGGTCGGCCGGATGTGGATGGGCGCCCTGATTTTGGAAATCGGCCAAACCTGGGAGATCGGTCTGCCCCAGGCTCCGTGACCCGTTCGTCGCCATCGTTGCCGGGTAACGCAGGAAGGCCCAGAGATGGAGATCGACCGAGTGTCGGCGGGACGAGGCCAGGTGGTGGTGATCGCACGACAACATTGCCAGGCAACACCGGCAGACCGGGTGGCCGAGACCGGCCAGGTATAGGCGGGAATCGGCCAGTCGCCGGTGATCGGTCGGACCTTGGCAGTGATCGACTAGGCGAGCGCCTCGGCAGACCAGGAGGGCGCCCAAGCGACGTTGACCGACCTGTCCTTGGCGAGAATCGGCCGGGCGAACGACTAGGCAGACCAGGAGGGCGGCGGGGCGGCGGCGACCGTCCAAGCCTCGGTGGTGGCTTTCGTCCAGGTGACCGTCCAGGCCTCGGTGGTGGCTTTCGTCCTGGCGACCGTCCAGGCCTCGGTGATGGCTTTCGTCCCGGCGACCGTCCAGGCTGGTCCGGTGGTCTTCCGACGATCGGTGGCAATCGCCCCGGCATCGGCAGCGGCAACGTTGGAAACAATGTGAATGTCGGAAACAGGGTCAACGTCGTCAGGGACAGCTTCAACCAATTCAACAACCTCAACACCTTCAACAACTTCAACAACACCAACTTTATTGGCAATCGCGCCGGCTGGGACTACGGTCGCTTTAACACAGGCTGGAACAATCCGAATTGGGGCTGGGGCAACCAAAATTGGGGCTGGGGCAACCAGGGAGGCTGGGGCTGGAACAATTCGAATTGGGGCTGGAACAATTCGAATTGGGGATGGAACAACCCGAATTGGGGCTGGGGCAACCAAGGAGGCTGGGCGGGCAACTGGCACGACAACTGCATCAACTCCCGCTATGACTGGTACAACGGATGTTGGAACGGCGGCTACTGGGGCAGCAATTGGTATCAGCCGTTGGCATGGGGTGCCGTTGGCTGGGGCCTGTCTTCCTGGACCAGCGGATGGGGCTACGGCACGGGTTACTACAACCCGTACTACGTGCAGCCCGCGGTGGCGACCGTCGTGCCCTACGACTACTCGCAGCCAATCATCATCACGAACTACGTGATACCCGATGCGGATGCCAGAGGTGACGACGCCCCGGCCCAGGTGCCTGCGGAACCGACGGCTTCCGAGCAGGCCACACAGGATTTCGACGACGGGTTGGCCCGCTTCAGGGCAGGCGACTACAAGGCCGCGCTCACCCGGTTTGATTCCGCGCTCGCCAAGCTGCCTGGCGATCCGGTGGTGCATGAGGTGCGGGCACTTGCGCTCTTCGCCCTCGGCGACTACGGTCGAGCAGCGGCGGCCCTCAATGCGTTCCTCTCGTCTGCCCCTGGCATGGATTGGACGACACTGAGCGGTTTGTATGGAGACGTCAATGACTACAAGGAGCAGCTCGCCACGCTCGAGGCGTTCACCGAAGCCAACCCGAACGACGCGGCCTCCCACTTCGTCTTGGCGTACCACGCGCTGGTGATCGATGACAAGCAAGCCGCCATCAATGCGCTCCAGGTGGTCGTCAAGAATCAGCCGAAGGACTCCACCGCAAAGCGGATGCTCGATGCGCTCGCCCCCGCACCAGTCCCTGCCCCTCTGCCGGCACCGAAAGCCGCTGACATCGACGCCCCCGAGACCAATCTCGTCGGCTCCTGGCAGGCCAAGGCGGGGGATACGACGATCGAGCTGACGATCACCGAAGACTCGCAATTCACCTGGAAGGCCACGCCAGACGGCAAGCCGGCGGTGGAATTGAAAGGCCAGCTCTCATCCGCCAGCAATGCCATCGCGCTCGAGACCGAGGAGAAGGGAGCCATGGCTGGCACCGTGGAGTCGCTTGGCGACAACGAGTGGAAGTTTCAGCTCTCCGGCGCGCCCCCCTCCGATCCCGGCCTGACGTTCACGCGAGTGAAGAATTGACTCTCGAAGCCACGCGCCTATTTGACTGACTTCGTTCCGTGAGGCACCCAACGGTCGCTTTCCACATCTTCACCATCGCACGGCCCTTTCTCCTGATTCTGATCCGCATCCACACACTATCCCCCCACCTTGATAAGTGGATAGCGAACCGGTTGGCATGCCGTCGCACCACGGGTCAGATTTGAACACGTCGCACAGCCGTGCGTTTGACGCGTTTAGCGTGGACGCCCTACGGCCCGTTGCCTCCACATCGCAAACTATAAAGCGTCGCGTTATAGTTTCGAAATGGACGTCTCCAGGATTGATGCGAAAAAGCTCGAGCTGGATAGCCTTCGGCCGATGCCGCCGGATGCAGTGAGCAGCCTGGATGCGTGGTTTCGCGTCGAGCTCACCTACACGAGCAACGCGATCGAGGGCAACACGCTCTCCCGTCGCGAGACGGCCGTGGTTCTCGAGAAAGGGCTGACGGTTGGCGGAAAGAGCCTCGTCGAGCACCTCGAGGCGACGAACCATGGCCGCGCGATCGACTTTGTGCATGCACTCCTGGGCCGGCAGAAGCTGCGGATCTCCGAGGAGCACGTGCTGCGGCTCCACGAGATCGTGCTCGAGGGCATCGGCCAAGCCCACGCGGGCCGCTACCGGGATGTTCCGGTGAGGATCGCAGGCTCGACGGTCGTGCTGCCGAATCCCCGCAAGGTTCCGGATCTGATGGAGGCCTTTGGCCAGTGGCTCGGGGAAAAATCTTCGCTTCACCCGGTGGCCGTTGCAGCGGAGGCCCACTTCCGGCTTGTCACGATCCATCCCTTTGTGGATGGCAATGGCCGGACCGCCCGCCTGCTCATGAACCTGATGCTCATGCGTCATGGCTATCCGCCAGCCATCATCAGACCACGCGACCGGGTTTCCTATCTGGGGGCTCTTGAAACGGCGCAGCTCGGAGGATCACGCACGGCCTACGACATGCTCATCATCCGGGCCGTGGAGCGTTCGCTCGACATCTATCTTGAAGCGGCTTCGCAGACGCTCCGCGGCGATACAGCGGCGTCCAAGCCACGTTCTGGAAAAGCACTCGCTCCGCCCGACACGACGAACCTCATAAAGATCGGCCAGCTCGCCAAGGCCGTGGGTGAGCCTGTATCGACGATCCGCCACTGGACGCACCTGGGCCTGGTGCATGCGACGCAGTCGACTCCCTCGGGGTATCAGTTGTTTGCCGCCGACGCGATAGCCCGCTGTCGCCAGATCCAATCGCTGAAGGGCCGCCGTCTCACGCTCCCTGAGATTCGCACGCAGTTCAACGAAGCTGGATCCTGACGCCGCTCCTGCCAGATTGGCCCGGGGAAGGTCAAGCATGCCTGTCCCAATCCTTCCGCCTCCGAGCCCAATCGGTCGCGTCCGGCCCGCGGCCACCGTCATGCACCAAGCAGGGCGGCGGGGATCACCGCGATTCCGTCCTGGCGACGATACGCCTGTGGGCCCGTGTTGATCACAGCGGCGTCGAGGAGGTCGTCCCCAATCTGGTTGCGGAGCCAGAGGAGGTTCTTGACGTCGTCGTCGTCCACCGTGCCACTGAGTTTGATCTCAAAGGCCATCACCCGCTGGTCGGCCCGTTCGACGATCAGGTCGATTTCGTGCCGCCCCCCATGCTGCCGGAGGTGCCTGACCCGCGCTTCGGTCGCCTGGGCATAGACTCTCACGCAGAGCGTCACGAGTGACTCAAACAGGTTGCCCAGAAGCGTCCCGGCTTGAGGCAGTTTTGGCCCAGCCTCGGCTCCACGCAGCAGTGCGTCTGCATCGAGGCCAAGGACGCGGGCGGCGAGCGCCGGGTCGGCAAGGTGATGCTTCGGCGGCTGAGCAAGCCGGTGCAGCAGATTGCGAGATGGCAGCCATGCAGGGACCGGATCCACGATCCAGAGCCGCTCGAGAATCTCGCGGTACGGCTGGGTCGTCGTTTTCGACGGCTTGTTTCCCTGGCCACCTGTTGCGGCATCACGGATCGTTTCATACGAAGCCGTGGTAGCCGTGGCCGCCGCGTATGCCGCGATCCACCGTTCGAGCACCTCTGGCCGGCGAGCGACAAAGCCCTGTTCCTGGAAGTCGATGTCAATGATTCGTCGAAGGTAACCGTCGAGTTGCATACGGAGAGCTCGGCCGGAAAACCTTCGCATCCCAGGAAAGCCTGATCCCACGATCTCATGGACGTAGTCTCCGAGACCGACGGTCGTCGTGCCTTCGACCGCATCCCGCATGCCGCCAAGGAGGTGAGACAGGCTCACGGTAGGCGTTTCAACGCCCCGCTCGGCCAATGAGAGCGGCCGCATCCTCACCGTCACGATCCTGCCGGCACCTGAGTGGGTCGGTGCCGTCGCAGGGCTGGCCGATCCCGTCAGGAGAAACTGCCCAGGAGCGGCGTCGCGATCAACGGCCCGCCGGACCGCGTCCCAAACCGAAGGCACCCGCTGCCACTCGTCAATCAGGATGGGCTTTTCCCCGTTGAGCACCTGGGCAGGATCAGCGACCGCAATCGCCCGCTGAGCTGGTGCGTCGATCTCCCGAACAGTCCTGGCCCGCCGTCGGGCCGTTTCCGTCTTGCCAACGCCCTTCGGCCCTTCCAGAGCGACCGCCGGGAGCGTCGCCAAAAGATCGCTGATCTCGTCATCGACTGCCCGCGCGAGATACCCATCCATGTCGCATGTTCCCGACCGGTATCCAATGTTCTGCGATGCCGTTTCGCCACATCATACACTACCATTTCGCCAGTTCAAACTGGGCCGTTTCGCCACGATTCTCCACATGGTCAAAGGCAAAAACGCCTGTCCCTTTCCTTCTTCTCCCTTTCCTTCTTCCTTCCCTAAAACTTGGCCCACGCACGGAAAGCAGCCAGATCCGCCACTAAAATTGCGTTAAGTGTCTCCTTTAGTTAAGTTCGTTTGCATATGGTAAATCGCGTCTGGTGGCAGAATCGGATTGAGTCGGCGTGGGAGGAGCGTCCGGTTGTGTGGCTCACCGGTGCGAGGCGGGTGGGCAAGACAACCCTGGCCCGCTCGCTGGCCGATGTGGACTACTACGATTGCGAACTGCCTCGGGTCCGTCGGATCATCGACGAGGATCCGGAAGGCTTTCTTCAGCAGCGTGGTACACGGCGGGTGGTTTTGGACGAGGTTCATCGCCTTGCCAATCCGTCGGAGCTTCTGAAGATCGCGGCGGACCACCATCCTGGGCTGCGGGTGCTGGCGACTGGTTCATCGACCCTCGGCGCGAGTAGCCGGTTTCGAGACACGCTCGCAGGACGGAAGCGGCATGTGCATCTTCCGCCAGTGCTCTTCAGCGAGTTGAAAGACTTCGGTGTCGTCGACATCGAGCAGCGGCTGCTCCACGGCGGCCTCCCGGAGAACCTCTTGGCGGAGGAATTCCCAGAGAAGGATTTCGCCGAGTGGATCGACGCCTACTGGGCCAGGGACATCCAGGAACTTTTCCGCCTCGAAAAACGCGACGCCTTCATCCGGCTGTTCGAGCTTCTGCTCTCCCAAAGCGGCGGCCTCTGCGAGCTCAGCAGCATCGCCCCGGCGTGCGGCGCGAGCCGGCAAACGCTTGCCAACTACCTCGGTGTGCTCGAAGCCACTGGAGCCGTCCACGTTGTGCGGCCATTCTCGAGCAACCAGCAACGGGAAATCGTGGCGATGCCGAAGGTGTTCGGTTTCGACACGGGGTTTGTCTGTTATGCCCGCGGATGGCGGACGCTCCGGCGTGACGATCTCGGCAGCCTTTGGGAACACCTCGTGCTCGATGACCTCCGCACCCGTTTCAACCCGTCGGAGGTTTTTCATTGGCGGGACAAGCAGAAGCACGAGATCGATTTCATCCTCGCCCGCCGCGGCCACCCACCGGTCGCCATCGAATGCAAATGGAAACTGGCGGGGCGTGAAGCCAACCACTTTCAGTCGTTTCACTCACTCTACCCAGACTCCCGACTCGTGCTCGTCGCCACCGATGCCTCCCAGCCTCGCCGCGTGAGAGCAAGCGGCATCATCGAAACCAACCTGGCTCATCTCGCCGCCGCGATCGACATGACGATGTGAGTCGCGTCGTGGTCCATAGGTTTGCTTGCCATGTCTCCGCGACGGACTTTCCGGCAGGAGTGAACGTTGCTGATTCGTCGGGTTGGCTCGACTTCTTCTCGCTGCCTTGCCTACTGGGACACGTCGATATCGAAATCCGGGTTCACGCCCTCGTTCACGAGCAGGGTGATGCCGCTCGTCTTCGTGTTCAAAAACCGCTCGGGCACGGCCGTGCGCGGAGAGCTCCTGGTATCGTCGGATACGAGCAGGTCATCCACGGCTCCCGTTCCGGGGACGATCGCTAAACGGTAACGACCCGGTCGCACGCCTTCCTCGCGGTAGGTCCGCACCGCATACCGTCCGTCACCATCGAGTGGAGCGAAGACCGTCGCGCCGCCCTGCTCTGGTTCAAACATGACGCTGCAACCGGTCACGGCCTTGCCGCCGAGGGTCACCCTTCCCGTCGCCGTGCCGACAGGCTCTGGCCGCGGTCCGCAGCCAGTCACCAGGGCAGTCCAGAGCAGTATGGAAGTGGCGAGGAGGCATCGCTCAGCCTGACGAATCGGAGGCCGCGATTGGACCGAGATTCCAGATACGTCGATTTCAGTCGGGTCGGTTTTTGGAGCTTCAGTAGTCACCAAGGGTTTGCCTGTCATTTTTGTCTGCAAGGCGTTTCAGTGTCTGAAGCTCGACATGCTGGTCAAGAAACCGCACTGCACCATCCCCCATCAACACGTTGGCCCCGCCGAGATGCGCCGACTGGATTGGCCTGTTGAGCCCCCAATTGCTTGGAAAGCCGATGCCAAAAAGCTCCCAGCGGGTTTCGTTGATCTCGAAAGCGATCGCGGTGGTGTTGAACTCGCGGATATTGACCGAGTCGCGATTGGATGCCATCGGAAAACAATGGGCATGGTCACTTCGGCAATCTCTCCTGCCACCGGTTGAATCCCGGCACCACCCCGACTGCTCACCAACCAAGAGCGTATTGGAGAGGCCGTCGATCACGCTTGCGAGCACCACTGCCTGCGTGCGAATCAAGAGCCCGCCGCGGGACGATACGCCCACCGGTGGGTTTGGCAGGCTCCCGCTCACGCCATCGTGCGAGACGGCTGTCGGGTGGTCAGCGGAGCCGGAAATTCCTGTGTACGTCGGCCGCCACATTCCCGCAGGACCAGGCTCAGGGTTGACTGTCGTGAATCCAAATTCCGCCAAGGACGACGATGGGCACCGGTATGTCGGGATTTTCTGCCCCTTCAGCACGATGGCGTTACCTGGGTGCCCACCTGGGTTGGAATTGCAATTCCCAATCCCCGGGGCTGTCTTGCCGGCCAGGTCGAGTCGGTCGTACAGAGCGGCACTCTCGATGTACGGAAGAACCGCCACGAGCCACGAGGCACCAAAGGAAATGACACCCACCTCGAGCCTCACCGGCGGAAGCGTACCAGGCGGAAGCTTGCGTTCGTTTGCTTCGTAGTTGAGACAAGCAATGCCGATCTGCTTGAGGTTGTTTTGGCACTGGACCCGCCTTGCCGACTCCCGAACTGCCGAAACAGCGGGTACCAAAAGGCCGATCAAAAGGGCGATGATGGCGATGACCACGAGCAACTCAACGAGCGTGAACGCCCGCTGAGACTGCCCCTTCTGATGGAATTGACTCCCCACTATTCAGCCCTCCCAAGAATGGTCCAAGACCTCCGTGAACCGGAGCCTGCGCGGGGTCGAATCAGCGCGGGGCACGCGTGAAATGTTGGCGAGGCTCGTTCAACGACCAATCGCTATCGTAGCAAGCACAAATTTCCATATTGCGCAAAATCCTTTCCCGTTTGCGTATGCAACCGCGCAATGGCTCTGCGGCGTCCGGCACGAACTCAGGGCTTCGGTATCGCGAAGTGGTGTCGGTAGAACTGGACTTCCCCGGCGTTAATCTCGCCAGCAGGGATGCCTGGTGGCTGGAGCGCGGTAGCCCAGTCGGCCAGGCTCTTTTCGAGGCGTTCGACGATCTCTGGGTGTTGATCTGCCACATCGTGTTTTTCCTCGGCATCATTGACAACGTCAAAGAGAAACGTTTTCCGGCCTCCGACTTTGAGCAGCTTCCAGGCTCCGTGGCGGGCCGCAGACTGGCTCCAAAACCGCCAGTGGAGTGTGCGGTCTTCGAGGGGCTTCCCCTCAACGAGCATGGGCATGAGGTCGAGGCCGTCAAGCTCTGAGGGATGGTCGATATCGGCCATCGCACAGGCCGTCGCGGCGACGTCCAGGGTGGTCACCGGTGTCGCAATGACCTGACCGCCCGGAATGGTGCCTTTCCATCGCATGACAAACGGCACGCGGATTCCCCCCTCCGCGAGCATGCCCTTCTCGCCGGCGAGCGGCGTGTTCTTCGAGCCATCCCAGTGTGGTCCCTGCAGGTTCAATGGGTCGTCCGCCATCGTCAGCTTGAGTGGCGCCCCGTTGTCGCTCGCGAAAATGACAAGCGTGTTCTCGTCAATGCGGTGCTTCGCGAGCGTCGCCATGATCCTCCCCACACCGTCGTCCATGGCCGAGATCATCGCGAGCGCATACCGGCGCCGCTCCGGCATCGGGCCGGGGAATCGGTCAAGGTATTTTTTTGACGACGCCAGCGGCACATGGGGTGCGAAGTAGGCGAGGTACAGAAAGAAGGGCTGCTTGTGATGGATGTCGATGAACCGCACCGCAGCGTCGGACTGTCGGTCGAGCCGGTCTCCTTCGACTCGGACGGTGCGAAGGTCTTGAAAACGATTCCCGGCGAGATCATAGGTGGCCGTGTAGCTGTTCAGTTGACCGCAAAATGTCTCCTGAAAACCTCGCGAGTGAGGATGAAATGACGTTTGGAGCTTCGGTGGGATACGGTCTCCTTGAATGCCGTGTTGCTCGAGGAAAGCCTTGTCGCTGTGGTTCGGATCGAGGTGCCATTTGCCAACCATGCCGGTGGTGTAGCCCACCTTCGCCAGCCGATCAGCGATCGTGACTTCACTCCGCGGCAAAGGTCCGTGGCCATTACTGACCAAGCCAAAACGGTTCTGGTCACGGCCGGTGAGGAGGCCCGCTCGCGACGGGCAGCACTGCGGCGCGGTCACGTATCCGTGCGTGAACCGAACACCCTGGGCTGCCAAGCGGTCGATGTGGGGCGTCTTTACATCCGGCTCGATGCCCATGCAGGAGAGGTCGGCGTAGCCCTGATCGTCGGTGAAGATCACGATGACATTGGGCTTGGGTGGCTCCGCGACGGCAGCCGAATCATTGCAGGCAACGCCGATCACCCCGATGACCGCGAGCGTCCACGAAAGTCTGTTCATCACGACCTCACGAAAAATGAAAAGGAAAGGGCAAAGGATAGGCCGGTCATCGGCACATCCGCAAACGGTGCATGCCCCTCTTCCGCCGAAGAGGTACGATCGAGTCGTTTTACGAACACAAGATCGATCGAAGAAGTGTATGGACACGACGACAGTATCGCCCAAATTTCAGGTCGTGATTCCTCTGCGGGTTCGGGAGGCCCTTGGGATACGTCCGGGGCAGCGGTTGCAAGTAATCCCCTATGAAGGGCGGATAGAGCTCATTCCCGTCAAGCCCTTGAAGCAGGCCCGTGGCTTCCTCCGGGGGATCGACACATCCGTCCCGCGGGAGCCCGATCGCGAGTGAACGTCGTTGATTCGTCTGGTTGGCTCGAGTTCTTCGCGGACGGGCCAAATGCCACGTTCTTCACACCGGTCATTCTCGAGCCGAAGAAGTTGATTGTTCCGACGCTCAGTCTCTTCGAGGTGTTCAAGCGGGTGCTGGTTCAACGCGATGAGAGCCACGCCCTCCAGGCTGTGGCCCTGATGCAGCAAGGCACCGTCGTCAAGCTGGATGCCACCCTCGCAGTTGCTGCCGCAGTGCTGTCCGTGGCCCAGCGACTGCCGATGGCTGACAGCATCATCCTCGCAACCGCCCGCGGCCACGCAGCGACGCTCTGGACCCAGGACGCCGACCTCGAGGGCATCAGCGGCGTTCGGTTTGTCCGTGCCAAGTGACTCGCACGCGAGGAAGGTGCCTGTCCGTGTGCCGCCATCGTGCCGCTTCAGAGCCCCTACCGTTCCTTCGGCGGCTTCCGCTCGGCGCGGTATTCGCTCGGGCTCACCCCCAACTCCCGTTTGAACACCTTGCTGAGGTGTGCGTTTGACGTGAACCCTGCACGCTTGGCGATCTCGTGAACTGCGTGGTCGCTCGCGGTCAGCTCCCTCTTCACTTTCTCGAGCCGCACGCGACGGATCTCGTCGGCAACGGTGCGACCGAGCACCGCGGCAAACCGGGTCTGGAGCGTGCGAACGCTCACACACACCTTCGCAGCCACGTCGCCCACGTCGAGGTGCGTATGGCACTGCTCGGCGATATACGCCTGCGCCTGCGAGATGACATCGTCGCCGGAAGCGTAGAAATCAGTCGATTCGCGAACGACCACGCCCACGGGCGGCAGGATCAAATGCATCGGCTCAGCCGGCGGCGACTTCGACCTTCGCCCCAGCAGCGAAGGCTTTCGTTGCGCCCGCGCCCGGTCGGCCTCATCCATGAGCGTGTCGAGAAGCCTCGCGGCCTCGTAGCCCACCCGCTCAAAACCCATCTCAACGCTCGTGAGGCTCGGCCGCGGACGCTCGCAGAGCTGCAACTCATTCCTGCCGCCGATGATCGCGACATCGGCTGGCACCCGCCAGCCTCGTTCATGGGCGATCTGAGCGATGAGCCTGGCGATGACATCGGTCGGGAGGACTACGCCCACAGGCAATGTCCAGCCATCCATCCACTGCCGAATTCTCGCCTGGTTCTTGCGGTAGAGCGGGAGCGTGTCGTCCCAATCGTCGGTCAGCTCGAATCGGTCGATCGTGTGACCGGCAGCGGCAATGGCCTCCACGAATCCCGCGGTCTGCCATTCAAAGGTTGCCCGAGTCTTGACCGAAAGGCATGCGAAGCTGCGAAGCCCCCTGGAGAGTAGGTGCTCAGCCCGTAGCCGACCGGCCTCTTTGAAATCGGGAAACACGCCAGGCAATTCGTCGTACGCCGGCGATTCGCTCACAACGTTGACGAGAGCAACGCCCGCCTTGGCGGTGGCTTCGACCAGGCCGATCTGTTGACGGGTCACCCGTGCGATGACCCCGTCGTAGGCCGGTCGGCCCAGGGGTGATTTCGCGAGTGCCTCCCAGGCCCAGTCGTCGAAAATGGTGAGCCAGCCCTGCTCATCGGCATACCGCTGGAGGCCGGCAAACACATCGGTGTGGTGCTTGTAGAGCACCTGAATCTCGACGGCGATCCCGATGCGGCGTGGCGATGGCATAGAAGCCCACTATACAGGGCCAAATGCCCCGTACCTGCCCAGCCCAGGCGCCCTCGCCGCCCGAATAAAAGCCCCTCGCGCCAGCGTGGGGACAGCGGGTCATTGGGCCATCCCGGCTCCCTCTTTGCACGCCCCTCATTGCACGGATAGGCAAAACTTTTGCCGTTCTAGGAAAACACGGCATGCTAAACTTTCCTAAAGCCGGGAAAAAGGAATTTCCCACCCAAAGCCATTTTCGAGGGGATCCATCTCCATGCTTCGCCGATCATCGCTATTACGCCTCGCGATTGCTGCGCCGGTTCTGGCTTTGGCGCTTCTCGCGTCGCCATGGGCCCAAGCCATCGACTACTACTGGGATTCGAATGGCACCGACCCTGGATTCGGGAACACAGACGGCACCTGGGGCACCAGCGCTTTTATTAGCACGAGTAGTGCTGGCACTGACGCTACCGCGAACATTGCAACAACCACGAGTGATCTGCTGAACATCGGCACGTCCACGGACGGCTACACGGGGGGGCGAACGATTACGGTGAGCACCACCCGCAACATTGGCGGCATTACCGTTGGGTCTGCCTCGAATGCGATTACGCTGTCCGGCGGTACCGCCATCAATCTTGGCGGCACCGCAACCATCACCAACAACAGCGTCAACGCTCTGACAATCAACACCCCAATTACCGGTTCGTCTGGTCTGGTGAAGGCAGGTACGGGTACCATGGCTTCTGGGGTAAACTCGACTTTTACGGGTAACATTTCAATCACTGGCGGCGTTCTTCAGTTGAACGGCTCGGGTCGTTTGAGCACCGGCAACTTCACGGGAACAATTTCCATCGCTTCCGGAGGGTCATTTACGTTCAATGGGGGCACAACGCAGATCCTCAGTGGCGTGATCAGCGGAGCGGGCCAGGTGCGTTTCGCTGGCAATCAGCCCCTGACCCTGACCCAAGCCAACACGTTCTCGGGTAATACGGACATTATAAACGGGTTCACCTTGGCCAGGTTGGTGCTGAATAACAATCTGGCGTTGCAGAATAGCGCGTTGAATGTTGGTTCGAATGCCTCCGGGCAAGTGCAGTTGGGCACCGGAGTGACGACCCCTACAATGGGTGGACTTGTCGGCAGTTTGAATCTCAGCTCCGTTATCACCTCCAACTACACCCTTGTCACGGCCCTGACACTCAATCCTGGGTCCGGGGCTTCTCGGACCTACTCCGGCAACATCACCAACGGTGCTACGGGCATGACGCTCAGAAAGACCGGCCTTGGCACGCAGACGCTCAGCGGCACGAATTCCTACACGGGGGCCACGACGATTACCGGCGGCCGGCTTCAGTTTGCAAGGACGAGCGCCCTCTACAACAGCACCACAGGTAGCTGGACGGCCGCCAACATCAACGTGCAAAACGGTGGCACGTCGGTGGCACGGATGAGTTCACCACTGGAAACATCACCACGCTGCTGACCAACCTCGCCGCCAGTTCCAGCGCGACCAACGGCATGAACGCTGGGTCGAGCTTCGGCTTCGACACCACGAACGCCAGTGGCGGGAGCTTTACGATTGGCGATGTCATTGCAAACTCCACCGGGGCTTCCGGTGGCGCTCGCGGGCTCACCAAGCTCGGGACGGGCATTCTCGTGCTCTCGAACAACAACACGTACACCGGTGCCACCTTGATCGACGCCGGTACGCTGCGTGTGAACGGAGCCCACACGGGCGGGGCCGCCTACACGGTTGCCTCGGGTGCCACGCTGCAAGGTACTGGCTCGACAGAATCGGTCCTGAACATTTCGGGCACGCTCTCACCGGGTGCCTCGATCGAGACGTTCGAAAGCGGCGAGCTCAACCTGCTCAGTGGTTCGACGTTCGCGTATGAGGTTGATTCGTTCCTCGACGATGCCGACCTTCAGATTGTGAACGGTAATCTCAATCTCACTGGTATCGTGAATCTTACGCTTGCGGACCTCGCCGGTACTCCAACACCATTCGCTCCCGGAACCACGTTCACGCTCATGAACTACACCGGTTCCTGGAACTCCGGGCTCTTCACATTCAACGGCGACGTGATCGCCGACGGCGGCACGTTCGTCGATGCGGAATCCAACATCTGGGAACTCGACTACAACGCCAGTTCCGGCGGGATGAACACTTCTGGCCCCTTTGTTGGAAGTTTTGTGAATATCATCGCCGTTCCCGAGCCGGGTACGTTTGCCCTCCTCGCCGGTGCCAGTGGCCTCGCCCTCGCCGCCCTTCGCCGTCGCCGGGCTTGAGGCTCCTTGGCCCGGCCTCGCGCTCGCGAAACGCTCTGGCCTGGTTGGGCAAGAATGCCCGTCCTTCGCACCGGCATGGGTAGACTACGGGTGAACCCTTTCCAGAACTCTCGTGGAACGGCCCTGCCAGCCTCGCGGAGCGCGTCATGAAATACACCGTTGTGCTCGAGCAATCAGACGAAGGCTTCGCCGCATCTGTTCCGGGCCTTCCCGGTTGCCACTCGCAGGGAGAGACCGAGGCTGACGCCCTTGAAAACATCAAGGACGCGATCCGTGATTATCTGGATACGGTCGAGCAACTGGCGGACGGTGCCGGAACAAAGCAAGTCGCCGTTGAGGTTTAGCCATGCCGAAACTGGCAACCCAGAATCACCTTGACGAATTCCGAAGACTTCTCTGAGGCCATCCCCGTGGTGCGACGCTAGCAGTCGCGTGCCATAAAAGCCCACGGCGACCAGCCGTGGGATCGCGAACCGGTTGGCTCGGCATCCCATCAAGGCTTTTCGACGCGGTGATCCGTGTGCGTTCTGGCTATCTCGCGAAAATGAGGGTCGAACGTCTTCATGGCGTCTTGTTCAGCGCTCAGGGCGAGATGAAACGCATCCGCAAAGTCGAAGCCGGCTTCATGCCAGTCGATGACCTTCGCGACAAGCGAGGCATTGGTCACACGCACGTTCGGCAGGCCACAGAGTTTCCGAAACGCGTTGCAGACTTCGGAGGGAGACAGGTCATACGCGGCCCGCAGCACCCACTCGGTTTCGAGCAACACCGTGTCCGGAATGAAGACCGAGTCGGAAGCAAAAAGCGCTCGGGTAGCCTGGCTCTGCGCCGGGCGGTCACCGACGAGGAGCCGCACGACCACGCTGGTGTCAACCGCGACCACGCCACTTCCTTCGCACGTCTTTGTCGAGCGAGGCTCGGATCTCGGCATCGGTCTTGGCGGTCACTTTCGACTTCAGCATGCCCGCCACCTCATCGAGGGTTGCCGATGGCAGCGGCTGCTTCGGCTTGAGTAGCAGGCCATCCCCCGTGTCGATCACGACAAACTCGAGACCCGGCTCCCAGCGATGGGATGCGCGAAACACCGCCGGAATGACGATCTGCCCCTTGCTCGACAGCGTCGTGGTTTCCATAGGCGGCCTCAAGAAGTAAGACGAAAGTAAGAATAGCATCATCCGGCCGCCGCATCAACAGCCGCGGAAGGACGTAACAAAAGACAAAATCTCCGTCCCTTTCCCGTCCAAAGGAACCCTCACCATAGCCCTCTTCCAGAGGGAGAGGTAACCAGATACGTCTACCATTGCGGCTGCCCTTTTTCGGCTTCATGAAAACTCGGTGTTCAATGCAGAGATTTCATGAGGCGAGTTTTTTGCGGTAGAATCGAGCCTAGATGATCCCCAGGCTCGCCAAGCTCGATCGCATTTCCACTCTTTTGAGGGAATTTCCTGTCGTCGCCCTCCTGGGGCCTCGCCAGTCGGGTAAGACGACACTCGCCCGGTCGTACCTCGCGGCCCACGGCCTTCCCGCCGAAGGCTCGCCCAACTACTTCGACCTCGAGGATCCGACCGCACTCGCGCGGCTCGCCACGCCCAAGCTCGCCCTCGAGAAACTCTCTGGCCTCGTCGTCATCGATGAGATCCAGCGGGCGCCCGATCTGTTTCCGCTGCTGCGGGTGCTTGTCGATCGGGCCGACTCGTCGACACGTTTTCTCGTCCTCGGCAGCGCGTCTCGCGACCTGATCCGGCAGTCGAGCGAGACGCTCGCCGGCCGCATCGCCTATCTCGAGGTGCCACCCCTCGACCTCGCGGAAGTAGGGAGCAACGAGGCGGACCGGCTCTGGCTCCGCGGCGGTTTTCCACGAGCGTTCCTGGCGGCGAGCGATGAAGCGAGCCACGAATGGCGCAAACAGTTCATTCAGACCTTCCTCGAGCGAGACATCCCCACGCTCGGGCTCACCCTTCCGCCGCAACAACTCCGCCGGTTCTGGGTCATGCTCGCCCACCTCCACGGCCAAACCTTCAACGCGTCGGAGATCGGCCGGTCACTCCAGGTCAGCGACACGACGGTGGCCCGCTACCTCGACGTGCTCGCAGGCACGTTCATGGTGCGGGTGCTGCGGCCGTGGTTTGAAAACATCGGAAAGCGCGAGATCAAGCGGCCGAAGGTTTTCCTGCGAGACTCAGGACTGTTGCATACCCTGCTCGGGATCGCCGACCGTGACGACCTGCTCCTGAACGCCCGGCTCGGCGCCTCCTGGGAAGGTTTCGCGGTCGAGCAGGTGATCACCACCCTCGGGCTCGACCCCGAGGCCATCTGGTGCTGGGGGGTTCACCAGCAGGGCGATCTCGATCTCTTCACGATTCATAAAGGACGCCGGATCGGGTTCGAGATCAAGTACACGGAGTCTCCGAGCGTCACGCCCTCGATGCGGGCAGCCGCAGAAACCCTGCGGCTCGACCGGCTGGTCGTCGTGGTGCCCGGGGCGGCGACGTTTCCGCTGGCTGAGCAGGTGGACTGCGTCGGCCTGGAGCGGCTGGCCGATTTGAATTCTGACTTTCCCTGACCTGCCAGCGGCGGTTCTCGATGAAGCCGGAGTGATCCCGTGACGCGGGAGCCGCTATGTGCCCAAACGGCCGTGGGCTTCGAGAAGCAACGCTTCCGTCTCTTCCCAGCCGATGCAGCCATCGGTGATCGAGACGCCATATTTCAACTGCGACCGATCCGACGACACCGGCTGAGCGCCCGAATGAATATTGCTTTCGAGCATGAGGCCCACGATCGATGTGTCGCCCGAGCGACGCTGCTCGAGCACGTCTCGCCACACGGCCGCCTGCCGCGTGTGGTCCTTGCCAGAGTTTGCATGGCTGCAATCCACGATGATCCGCGGCGGCAGACCAGCGGCTTCTAGCTTCGTGCGGGCTTCGAGCATCACTTCGGCGGAGTAGTTGCTCCCTGACCGGCCACCCCGCAGCATGAGCACGCCCCAGGGGTTGCCCGTCGTCGAGACGACACACGTGCCGCCGTCGTTGTCGATCCCCAGGAAACAATGCGGTGTCTTCGCGGCCTGCATCGCATCGACCGCGGCCTGGAGCGAGCCGTCGGTCGAATTCTTGAAGCCCACGGGCATCGAAAGGCCACTGGCCATCTGACGGTGGGTCGGGCTCTCGGTCGTGCGGGCACCGATCGCCCCGAGGACGATCGTGTCGGCGATGTACTGCGGCGTGATCGGCTCGAGAAACTCTGTGGCGGTCGACAGGCCCATCGCCGCAGTCTCGATCAAAAGACCGCGGGCGAGCCGAAGGCCCGTGGCCACATCAAACGTGCCATCGATATGCGGGTCGTTGATGAGCCCCTTCCATCCGACTGTCGTTCGCGGCTTTTCAAAATAGACCCGCATGACGACCAGCAACCGGTCGCCCACGCGGTCGGCCACGCCCTTGAGTCTGGCGGCATAGTCGCGGGCTGCCTCGATGTCGTGAATCGAGCACGGCCCCACCACCGCGATCACCCGGGGATCTTCACCGGCCAGCACCCGCTCGACCTCGAGGCGTCCCGCCACAATCGTGGCGGTGGCTGCATCGCTCAGCGGCAGAAGGTTACACAGCCTTGCCGGCGGAACGAGCGGCTCGAGACTGCGGATGCGGAGATTGGACGTGGACGCCGGAGCGGCGGGAGCTGCAATTGGATTCATGCTCCAACTGTACCGTATCGTTTTGGCCGGGTAAGCCGCAGTGATTGACCGGCCGCGGGGTCGCTGGTTCAATCCGATTCCGGAACAATCGCAAGGAGGTTTCGTGGCACCAGCGGACGGGAAGGAGCTCAGACGCGTGACCAAACATGTCTTCGTGACCGGCGGGGTGGTCAGCTCGCTGGGGAAAGGACTCACCAGCGCCTCGATCGGAATGCTGCTCGAATCCCGCGGTCTGCGGGTGCGGATGCAGAAACTCGACCCCTACATCAACGTCGATCCGGGCACGATGAGCCCGTATCAGCATGGCGAGGTCTACGTGCTCGACGACGGCAGCGAGACCGACCTCGACCTCGGTCACTACGAGCGGTTCACCTCTACGCCACTGACCCGCAAGAGCAACTACACCACAGGCCAGATCTATCTCTCGGTCATCACGAAGGAGCGACGCGGAGAATTTCTCGGCAAGACCGTGCAGGTGATCCCCCACATCACCAACGAAATCAAAGACATGGTGCTCCAGCTCGGCGACGATGCCACCGACATCGTCATCACGGAGATCGGCGGCACCGTCGGCGACATCGAGAGCCTCCCGTTTCTCGAGGCCATCCGGCAGATCCCGCTCGAGGTGGGCCGCGAGAACTGCATGTTCATCCACCTCACGCTGGTGCCCTATCTCAAGGCCGCCGGCGAGCTGAAGACAAAACCGACGCAGCATTCTGTCGGACTCCTTCGCCAGATCGGTATCCAGCCCGACATCCTCGTCTGCCGCACTGAACGGTCCCTTGACGCGATCGACAAGGAGAAGATCGCGCTCTTTTGCAACGTGCCACGAGAGGCCGTGATCGAAGAACGCGACAAGGATTTTTCGATCTATGAGGTGCCGCTGTCGCTTCAGAGCAACCGAATCGACGACATCGTCTTGCGGCGATTCGGCATGACGGCTCCGCCCGCCGATCTCGACGCCTGGCACGAGATTCTTCACCGGCTTCGAAACCCGGAGCATGAGGTGTCGATCGCGCTGGTCGGCAAGTACGCCGAACACCGGGACGCCTACAAGAGCATCTACGAGGCCCTCGACCACGGCGGCATCGCCTGCCAGACGCAGGTGCGGGTGCAGCCGATCAAGAGTGAAGACATCGAGCGTGAAGGAGCAGAGCGACTGCTCGCCGGTTTTGACGGGCTCATCGTGCCAGGAGGGTTTGGCGAGCGGGGTATCGAAGGGAAGGTGGAGGCCGTTCGGTTTGCCCGCGAGCGGGGATTGCCGTTTCTTGGCATCTGTCTCGGCATGCAGTGCGCCGTGATCGACTTTGCTCGGCAGGTGGCGGGGCTCGCCGACGCCCACTCAACCGAGTTTGCCCGCGACACGCCGCACCCCGTGATCTGCTTGATGGAAGAGCAGCACGGCGTGGTGCAGAAGGGGGGCACGATGCGGCTCGGGGCACAGCCATGTGTGCTCGCGGAGGGTACTCGCAGCGCCGCGGCGTATGGCACCGAGAGAATCTCCGAACGGCACCGCCACCGCTATGAGTTCAACCCGCGTTACCGGGAGCGGCTCGAAGCGGCTGGCCTTGTGATCGCTGGCACGAATCCCGAGAGCACGCTCGTCGAGATTGTCGAACTGGCCGATCACCCTTGGTTCGTGGCGGTGCAGTTTCACCCCGAGTTCAAGAGCAAGCCCACCGCAGCCCACCCACTCTTCGCAGGTCTCGTAGCTGCCGCAGTCGAACGCCACGCTGGCAGCGCCTGGGTCGCGGAAGCGTAGGGCCGCATTCGGGTGTCGCGCGTTCTCCAACTAAACGCCCCCGGCGCGAGCCGAACCCGAGCGGGCCCACTAGCAAACAAGCACACGGTCGCGCGCGCTCCAATAAAAGCCCCCCGGCGCGAGCCGGGGGGACTGCGGGTGGCGCATCGTCCCGTTTGCCATTGGGGGCCGGCCGGGCTCGCCCAACTACCCGCCGTCCCCACGCTTGCGCGAGGGGCTTCTATGACCGGGACGTTCAAGGTGAGCCCAAGGCGTGCAAGGTGAGCCCAAGGCGTTCAAGGTGAGCCCAAGGCGTGCAAGGTGAGCCCAAGGCGTGCAAGGTGATTCCGGGACACGGTTAAATTGAGCGACCCCTCATTTTTCTAACAAAAACCCGCCCTTGAACGCTTCCAGCACCCCCTCTACCTTCCCGCCCCGTCTTCACCCGTCGGCCCCGAAGGTCACCGATCCATGCACTACTTCCTCCGCGCCCTGCGGGAAGCGGCCAAAAGCTGGCCGCTCCTGGCCGCGGCAATGCTTTGCTCCGCTGGCGTGGCAGCCCTCTGGGGCGCCAACATCGCCGCACTTTTCCCGATCATCGAAGTGACGCTCAAGGGCGAATCACTCCACAACTGGAACGAAACCCGACTCATCGACTCCGAGAAACGCCTCGAGGCGAGCCACGCCGAGCGAGAACGGCTCGAAGCGGAGGTCGCTGGCGGCGGGCTCGGCACCAAGCAACTCGCCGAAGCACGGCACCAGCTCGATACGCTCAAAATCAACATCGCGAGCGACAACTCCGTGGCCCACTCGGCCCGCAAGCTCGGGCCGTGGCTTGACTCGCTGCTACCACGCGATCCGTTCCAGACCGTGCTGGTCGTCGTGGCCTTCGTGGTCATCAGCACATTCATCAAACACGGATTCCTGCTGGCCAGCACGATGCTCGTGGCCTACGTGGCCATGAGTATTAGTAGGTCGATCCGGATCAAGGTTTTTGAGAAAGCGCTCGAGCTCGACCGCGCCCAATTCATGCGGCATGGATCGGCCGGCTTCATGGCCCAGGTGTCGGCCACGAGCGAAATGCTTGCCAACGGCATCATGAGCTTCTACGGGGGCGCCATCACCGAGCCCTTCAAGATCATCGCCTGCCTGGGCTGCGCGCTCGTCGTGTCATGGCGACTGACCCTCGCATGCCTCGTGCTCGCGCCGGTCGTCGGCTTCCTCATGGTCTGGCTCAACCGGCGGATGCGGTCGGTCTCGGTGGGCGTGCTGTCGCAGTCCAAGGGCTATCACCACGTGCTGCTCGAGGCGCTCAACAATGTCCTGACCGTGCAGGCCTACACGATGGAGTCGTTCGAGAAGGAGCGGTTTCGCGACTGCACAGGCGACATGCTTCGCGTCGGCATGAAGCACACGTTCTACCGCACCCTCGCCAACCCGATCACCGAGATTCTCGGCATCGGTATGGTGGCCACCTCGATCGCTGTGGGCGCCTGGCTCGTGATCAATCAGGAAACAAAAATCTTCGGCATCACGATGACCGATCAACCCATGACGGTTCCGGGCATCATGCTCTTCTTTGGCTTCCTGATCGGGGCGAGCGACCCGGTCCGAAAGCTTTCGGGCGTAATCACCGGCCTCAACATGGGCATGGTTGGCGCCCAGGGCATCTACCCGCTGCTCGACACGAAGTCGCAGCTCGTCGAAGCGGCCACGCCGAAGGCGCTTCCGTCGCCCCACAAGGAGATTCGCCTCGAGAACGTGTCGTTTACCTATGACGGCATCGACACCGTCCTCCAGGACGTGAACCTCACGATCCCGTTCGGTGAGCGGGTGGCAATCGTGGGCCCCAATGGCGGCGGCAAGAGCACACTCGTGAACATCATCTGCCGGTTTTACGACCCGACGAGTGGCCGCGTGCTCCTCGACGACATGCCGCTGACTGAGCTGTCGCTCCATGACCTCAGACGACGGATCGCGATGGTCACGCAGCAGACCGAGCTCTTCAACGAGACGATCCACTACAACATCAAGTACGGCCGCTGGGAGGCGACTGACGAGGAGGTCGAGGAGGCAGCTCGCAAGGCTCACGCCCACGATTTCATCTCGGAGTTTCCAGAGGGCTACAAGACGATGGTGGGCCCCAACGGCTTCCGGCTCTCCGGTGGCCAACGGCAGCGGATCGCGCTGGCCCGGGCGTTTCTGCGGAATGCCGAGATCCTCGTGCTCGACGAGGCGACCAGCCAGATTGATGTGGAGAGCGAGCGGCTCATCCACGAGGCGCTCTCACGGTATGTCGAGAATCGGACCGTGATCATGATCACGCACAGGCCCAGCACACTGGCCCTGGCTGATGCGATCCTCGAGGTCGAGCACGGCAACGTCGTGAAGCGGGCCGCCCCGCGGTCGCAGGCGGCGTGAGCGGGATCACGCCGCCGCGTTGCCGTCGTTACACTCGACCATGATGAGCAAGCTCAAAGCCTGTCCGCACTGCTTTCAGCCCGTCGATGCCACGGACGAGGTCTGCCCGCTGTGCCAGGAGCCGCTGGCGAAGCCCGAGAAGGAGCGGCGGTGGCGTATCCCCTGCCCCAACGGCCACGTCTTCAAGGCGCCTGATTCATGGTTAGGGCGGCAGATGATCTGCCCGAAGTGCAATGAGCAGTTCGTTCTTCAGCTCAGTGACAGCATTGAGAAGCGAGACGAGCAACGACTCCGAGAAGAGGAAGCCGACGCGAAGATAGCCCAGCGATGGCTCACCACTGCGATCTGGGCCCTGTGCATCGGCGTGGTCTTTATCGCGTCGCTCGTGATTTTCACCCAGGCACGCTAGATTCACGCGGCGCGGGGAATCGATGCTCCCTGGGGCCTTTGCGACCCTCCACGCCTCTCGCGTTCTCCAATAAAAGCCCCCCGGCGCGAGCCGGGGGGACTGCGGGTAACGCATCGTCCCGTTTGCCATCATGAGCGGTCTCGCCCAACAGCCCGCCGTCCCCACGCTTGCGCGAGGGGCTTTTATGTGGCGATGCAGGCCGGAACGAACTCGACCCTCCACGCCTCTCGCGTTCTCCAATGAAAGCCCCCCGGCGCGAGCCGGGGACTGCGGGTAACGCATCGTCCCGTTTGCCATCATGAGACGTCGCGCCCAACAGCCCGCCGTCCCCACGCTTGCGGGAGGGGCTTTTATGTGGCGATGCAGGCGGTCGGCTCAGATGCCTTCACCCGAGGCGGTCGTTCCAGCGGGCGGCGTCGCGGGGCTCGTAGTACACCGGCTCGAACGTGTCGCGGACGACCTGCCGGATCGCGCGCAGATCGACCGTGCCATTCCTGGCGAGAAGCTGCACGAGGAGGTTGCCGATCGCCGTGGCCTCGACCGGCCCCGCGACGACGGGGCGATCCGTTGCGTCGGCTACCATTTGGCAGAGCAGGGAGTTCTTGACACCACCCCCCACGACATGAATCCGGCTGACCCGGCGGCCGAGCAGGCCATCAAGCTCGCCAAGTGTGCGGCGGACACCAGCAGCCACGCTTTCAAGCGCCGCCCGCACC
>JBGTKO010000244.1:0-17034 GCA_041744595.1 Pirellulales bacterium | reverse complement strand
GCGGCCACCCGGTCGGCGGCGGGCCGTGCCGGAGCCACTCTTTTCTGCTCGCGGCATCCCGTGATCATCCCGCTGATCGCGACGATCGTGACTAGCGGAGCCCTTACGACTCGTGGCAGATTCATCAATCGAACCTCAAAGCATCACGCAGTTCGGACACGTCGGAATCGATCCTTGCCGCCGAAAACCCATGGTGCTGGCCGAGCCCGTGGTAACCGTGGCACTCGACGCAGTCGAACCGGGCGCCGCCGACTACGTTCCCGGAGCCATCGAGCCCCGAGGGCGCATGGCATGCGGTACACGAGTCTCGCCCCGCGATCATGACCCGCTCGTTGTCGAGCGGCGACAGATACCCACCGGTGGTGGTCGTCGTCACACCGACGTTCGCCCCTGGGTACGCCCCCTCGTGGCAGAGCCGGCACTCAAAAACGCGGTGCGGCCCGTGATCGAACCGTGACTTCGGGAGCCAGACCTTCGGTACGTTGACAGGGGGCACGCGAAACCAGGTCTCCATCCGGTTGTGGCCCATGTCTTTGGCCTCCCCGAGCAGGCTCGCCACCGGAAGTTCGGCATCGACAACATCGTGGCACTTGCCACAGACGCCGCGGGTGAACGTGCGGGAAGCGGCCACCTTCGATTTGATGTTCGTACGAATTGTCTCAGGCGACGGAGTCGCGGGTGGACTGTTCGCCGGCAGAGCCCGCGGCGGCTGGGGGGCGTCGAGCAGCGATCGCCCCGAGGGGGATTCCGCAAGGAGCGCCGCCAGAATGGACCGCTGCATCCCCTCGGCGTCGAGGCCGTGGGGCAGCGACGTGCCCGACGCATCGGGCGAAAAAGGCAGCGGGTGGCAGGCCACACAGTGTCGTTCGAACGAGACCGGCAGGGCGTAGGCCCCAGGTTTTGTTGGAGCAATGGAACCAGTCGTCGGACGCACGTTGCCCGGCGACCCTGCATTCGCGAACTCGTGGCACGATCCGCACGAAAGCTGTACGAGATCCTCGGCCCCGACTCCCGGCGGCGCGTATCGCACGCGGTCCGCGTCGGCGAGCATGGCATACGTCATCGGATCGGTCTTAGAGGGTCCACCGAAGACGAGCCCCGCCGTCATGTGCCGACCGTGGGAGAATTTCAGAGTGCCTGGGTCCGTCTTCAGTCCCGAGAACTCCGGATGGTGCTCGGCATCAAACCGTGTGATCGGCGGGGTGGCCGCGGACGGCGGGAGGCTGCCGGACTTCCCGGCGAGACGGTGCGCCGAAATATCAGCGTGGCAAGCGGTGCAGGTCTGGTCGGCCACGCGGGTGATGTCGGCATTGCGGCCCCGGTGATCGATGTGGCACGAGGCGCAAGAACCGACCTCGGCGGCAATTTGCAGTGGATGGTGCGCGGGGCCTCGGTGGCAGGCCTCGCACTTCGCGTCCATCTCGGCCCGCGTGGAGTCAGTCGAAAACCAGGTGTCGTTTTTCATCGGCGTGAACGGAACATGGCAGGTCTGACAGTCTCGCTCCCACCGTGCGTGCGCGGCGGCCACCCCACCCGGTGAATGATGGCCCGGCGGGTCGAAGGCTCCCCATACGCAAAAGCCCACCGCAGCAATTACGCACGCGACGCTGAGCCATGCCCGCCACGACCGCAGTGGGCTCGACCGCCGGTAGTACCCACGGTCGATCCGCGAGACCTGCTCGCGGGACGTGACTCGACGACTTGCCTGATGCGGTTCCGCCATGGCTCTCTACCAGTACCACAGTGCAACGGGAACATGGACAGCCAGGAGCACCCCGAGCGCCACCGACAGTGGCACGTGAACGAGCAGCCAGGCGTGAAGCCAGTCGTGCAGCCGCGCCTGGAGATCGAACTGCCGGCGGTGCTCGCAGGCTCGCTCGAGCTTGGCAATCACGTCGCCTGCCGCTGCGGGCGATGTGGAACGGAGCGATGCGAAGAACGCCTCGGATGACCGGCGGCCCGCCAGTGACGATTGGGATGCGCGGCCAACCACCAGAAACGGCTTGATGTCGTCGTGAAATCGGCGAGTTATCTCCCGCGTGCCAGGAATGACGGTGTAGACCGGAAGCGTCTCGAGCACGCGCCCTTGAATGCCCGTCATCGAGCGGAACCCCGTCACCACGGCGAAGTCGTCTTCGTCGTCACCATCGTCCTCGACAGCTCCCGCGTCGTCGAGAGGCTCACACACCGCCCGAAGGAGTCGCTCCATGTCAAGACACTCCCGCGCCGCCACCTGATCAATCTGTTCGCGGATCGTCTCCGCAGGAACTTCTTCCAACAGCATCCGTGGCAGAAACTGTTGAAGCACGAGCCCCCAGATACCACTGGCAATGACAAGCAGAAAGAGCACCATCAAGGCGACGTTGAGGAGGCCACCGACGAGGAGAAGCCGTGCGTGCATCACAACCAGTGGCAGCGCGAGGAGGCCGAGCCACACATGTGCCCGCAGCCAGGTCTGCGCCGACCCGAGTCGCCAACTTCGGACCCGCTTTCGTGGCCAGAGGAGCAACTCGAAGACGATGATCAGGCCGCCGATGATCCCGTAGACAAACCCTGACCGGCTGCTGCCGCCGGGAATCCGGCCGGTCTCGGTCCAGTCCATGGCGTACCACACCACGGCAGCGGCCGTGGCAAGCAGGACCAGAATGACCCACGGCCGATCTCTGGGCCATGTCTTGCCACCAATGATCACGCAGGCGCCCTCGAGAGTGTTCTTCTTTTGAACCCCGTCGCGAGGTTCTGACCATGCCCCCGACAAGAGTACCCAGGCCAGGTGGGAATTTGGAATCGGGACAGATCGTACAGGTGTCATAACCCGTTCAGAAGTCGCCCCGGACACTTCCAGGCGCCGAAGAGACTCAGGCGAGCGGGTCCAACGGGAAGGGGCGAAGGCGATTCGATGAACTATTCAACCGGTCGCTTCTTTTTCATTCCATGGGCGGTCATTCTGGCCGGCCTCGCTCTTCCGTTCACCCATGCGGGCGACGTGGAACTGCGACCCCCACCGTGCGTAGTGCCGTCGGACTCGCCGCCTGGTGCGTACAGCGAGGGAGCCTTTGCCGGGACGGCTCCGCATGAATCCATGACCGCACTCTCGGCCGCGAGTTGTGCCACGGCGAGCTGCCACGGCGGCCCGGAAGCCGGCAATCACGCGGTGCAGTCATTCGCCGCGACGCTCTGGGCGAATCGCGACCCCCATGCCCGTGCCTTCGAGACGCTGCATGATCCGCGGTCCAAGAAGATGGCGGCTTTGCTCGGCATCGGCGAGGCACACCGCGCGATCCAGTGCCTTGCGTGTCACTCCGTCCAGGCGCAGCGGCATGCGCCCTTGCCTCCGGAGGTGCTTGCCGACGGCGTTGCGTGCAGTTCGTGCCACGGGGACGCGACAGGATGGCTCGCCACGCACCACCTTCCCGAATGGAAGAAACTCAGCCACGAGGCACGGGCCGAGATGGGGTATCGCGATCTGGCACACGTGGCGTCCCGCGCCCAGACCTGCATCCCCTGCCATGTCGGCGACGCCTCACGGGAGGTCGATCATGACATGATCGCGGCGGGGCATCCGCGGCTCGCCTTCGAGTTTGGCGCGTACCAACGACTCCTGCCTCGGCACTGGAGCCCCCACGGCAAGCTCGAGTCGCAGGCCGACTTCGCGGAGCGTTCGTGGGCAATTGGTCAGTCGGAAACGCTCGCGGCGGTCGCAAGGCTCGTCGCCGTGCGGGCTGGGCGGGCCATGGATGCGACCGACATCAAACTGGTTCCGGATAAAGAGAAGCCGGCCCGCTGGCCCGAGTTTGCGGAGTTTGATTGCTACTCCTGTCACCGGCCGCTCAGTCCAGAGCGGGTGGAGGCCAGCAGCAAGGGGCCGCATCGCAACCCCTTCCCGGGCGCGGCGTCCTGGCAGCCGTGGAGCGTGTCGGCCGCGAAGCTTCTCGCCGCAGCCGTCAACGAACCGACAACCGCGTCGGTCAGCCGTTCAGCGGAAGAGCTTCGCTCGGTGTTCGAACCTGCCTGGACGGCATGCGACCGCGAACGGCTCGAGCGCATCCTGGCGAGGGCACAGGCCCTGGAACAGGCGGCCGACTCGGCTGCCCGAGGACTCGAGGCTCAAGGCACGATCGTGCTCGATGCCTCGCCGAAGCGGCTTGACCGGATCGTCGCGGCAAGCCGTACCGAATCCAGGTTCTGGGACTCTGCAGCCCAGACCTACCTCCTGATGGAGGCCGGGATCGACGGCGGACCGGCTCGCCTCGGCACGTGGCCTAGCCCCGGCTGGTCAGAGCCCGTGTCGCCCACCCGCGAGGCGCTCGACAGCTTGCGGGCAAGCCTCCGCTTCCCACCGGGGTCGGGCGGTCCCGACCGCTTCGATCCCACGGTGTTCGAACGCGATCGGCTGGACGTCCCTTATGGCCGGACGAGCGGCCGGTAGATCTGCGTATCGAAAGGATCGTCGCTCACCTTCCAGAGCCGCCCCTCCCTCAGATACATCCGCCTTTGGGTTTCGAGATCGAGGGGCTTTCCGCCCACCCGACCGAAGACGGAGAGCTGATTGCCTGACTCATCGACCGCTCGGTCGCGATCAACTCCCTCGGAGATCGACATCGCGATCCCACCCTTCGTCACCGGGTAGCTGGCCACGAGCTGCGGCGTGGGCCTGGGGCTAAAGCCGACATTGCCCGGCGTGTCGGGGCCGGTGAGCTGCACCACCCGCATTCCATTGGCCCCGTCGGCCACGTAGGCAAACTGACTGACGTACGCGATCCCGAGCTTCACGTCCCGGACATCGTTCATGCAGCCGCCACCATCGAAGAACTGGTCGATAAAGGGCTGCCCAGGGTTCGTCACGTCAATGATCGCCAGGCCCTGTGGTCCGGCCGCGACGTATGCATAGGTCCGAGCCACGTAGGACTTGTGGGCCTTGGTGAGCGGCACGACGGCCAGCGGCACCGGTGCGGCGACATCCGTGATGTCGAATGTCTTGAATCCCTCGGCATCACACACGAACGCATGGCGAAACTGGATCTCAACCGACGTCGGATTGATCACGGTCGGCCCACCGATCACGGAGACAACCTTCGGGCAGGTCGGGTCCTCGATCGACACAACCACGATACCGGCATTGCAGCAGATCCAGGCATTCGTCCCGGCAACGGTGATGCTTCGGGCTCCCTTGAGAATGCCGTTTGGATTGAACGTGACATCCCGCTTCAGAAAATTGTTGAGCGGGTTGCCGTCGAGCAGCGTGCCGGCTCCCACCATCACGAGCCCCTCTTCGAGATCGCTGACATAGAGATAGCCATACATCGCGTGGACCGTGCCCTCGAAATTCTCGGGGTCGTGCGTTCGCGTGGGGTCGGGCGCGGTCGTCGCCGGCGCCGCGACGCCCGTCGCATAGGCCGTCTTCACGTAGAACTGCTGGCCGAGCGGAGAGACCGGCGCGGACTGGATCCGCTTCGAGAAGGCCTTGTCGTCGATGAATGCGACATCGAACACCCGCAGGCCGTCGGCACCGCATGCGGCGTAGAGATACTCACCCCGCACCTGCACCTGGAGAATCTCGCGTTTTGCCAGCGGCTTCAAGAGAACCTGGCTGATGTCGCCGCCGACGTGGTGATGCGCATGCTGCAAGACGCCGTTATTGGCAACGTGTTTGGCGAAGAAGTCCGGGTAGGCAATCCTATGGAAGGAACTGCCGATCACCGCCTGCGGCTCCTCCTGTTCCGTCACGATGACGCCCGTGAGACCGCCGTTCCCGAGGCCGACCCAACAGTATCGGCCGATGAAGTTCGTGGCATTGGTGCCCTGCATCAGGAGCTGCGCCATGATGGCGTTGTTGTCGTTCTGCTTTGACACATGGCAGTCGGTACACATCTTCGTCTCGTGCGTGCCAGGCCGGTGGGCTGACAGATCACGCCGCACCGAGCGGTCGGGGCCGCCGCGGACGGTATGCGGCACATTGGTCGAGAAGGCGATGCCGCTGAAACCCTCCGCCGAGATCGTCTGCTGCTGCCCGTAAATCAGTTCGCGGTTGGCATTGAACGACGTGACGTGGATCGCGCAACTCGACCGCGAGGGGCCGATCCGGTTGCCGGTGGCATTGCCATCATGGGCAAGCATGAAAACATCGTCACGGAGCGTTTGGAAGTTGTAGGCGACGTAGTTGCGGGAGACGTCTCCCTCGTAGTGCAAGGCGGGCGACTTCTTGTTGGCCTTTTGCGGAAGGTGGCAGCCGAAGCAGCTCGGGTTCCAGGAACTGTGGCAGGCGATGCAACTGATCCGCTCGTCTTGGTGTGCGCACCGCTTCGGGTCATACGCCCCGCCCCATTCCAGCGCCCCGTCGTCTCCCCAGCGGATCGTCTTCGCGAAAGCCGACAGCGGGTTGTAGTGGTCATTCCCCGGATCGACGGTCGCCTTGGTCTGTTTGATCTCCCAGGTCAGGTTCTCCTCCACCATCGAGTTTTGGAAGATGCGGTCCCCCTCGACCACAAACCGCCGTTTGCCCGATGGCGTGCGGAGCGTTCGCAGGTCGCGGCCCCCTTCAGGGCTCGAGGTATTCGAAGCCGGCCCGCTCGTCCGCAGAGTCGCGATCTGGTCAACCGTCCCGTGGCAATCGGCACACGTGATTTCGATCGCGGCCCGAACCTCGCCGTAGAGCTTCGTGTTGCCATGCACGTCCTGAACGAAGTGGCAGTCGACACAGTGCATGCCACGCTCCATGTGGACATCGAGCATGTGCACCGGCAGGCCGTCACGGGCATGAGCGACAGCCGCCTTCTCCGCGGCGAGCTGCTGCTCCGTCTTGCGATCCGCGTGACGATAAACCTCCTTGACGATCTCTGGAACCTTCACGGCAGCCCGTCTGGCGGCATTGCCGTCATCAGTGACGATGTCTCCCTTGTGGTCGAGGAGGTTACCCTTCCAATCGTGCTTGAAAACGGCCCGGTACGCCCAGCCGTGACCGTGAAAATCGGCGAACTGTGTTTCGCGGGTGCGGTCGTTGAGGTCCGTGAGATTGGCCAGAAACTCCGGGTCCGAGAGCAGGTTTTTCACTGCTGATTCGTTCGGGTTTCGGAACTGGGCGTTCATCGCCTCCTCAGACGTCGGATACCGCTGCTGCCGCGGATAGATCAGTTCCGAGTCGGTCTCTTCGTCCCACCACATGTATCCGATGTAACTGTTCATGACTGTTGTGCCAGGATGGATGTGGCAGACGATGCACTGGCTTGTGGGGATGCCATTGCCGGGTGCAAACTCGTGGCGGATCGGGTGCCCGCTTTCGTTTTTCGGAATGGTCGGGTCTGTCGAAAAACTCATGCCGCGGTTGCCGTAAACGTGATACGGACCGGAGTGCACCGGGGAGCGGTCGTTGGCGTAGATGACGTGGCAGCCGGTGCAGCCACTCGATCGGTAGTCACCGGGCTGGTCGTTCGTACCCAGAAAATTCAGCGTCGGGTCAAGCAGCCGTGTCTTGGTGAGACTCACGAAGACGGGGTCGGTGCGGTTGCCGGTGCCGAGGCCGCGGATCGAGAGCCGCGTCCGTGGGCGGCCGTTCTCCTCGAGCCGCTCAGGGTTGCCGACTTCTGGCATGAACCTGCCGCCCCGCTCAAAGATCCGCAGGATGTTTCCAGGCTGCTGCCGCTCGAAACGAGGGAGCGGATCGAGATACCGGATGACCGCCTGGTACCGCCGCTCATGGTCGGTTGGGGGCGGGACCGTCTGTAACCGTTGCCCCACGCCCTCATGGCTGTAGCTCTCACCGAAGAGCGCCGGCTTGCTCGGGACCGAACCGTTGTTGTAGAGCGCGGCGCCCCAGAGCATGCAGCCGTGGGTCATCATGCTCTTCTTCACCTGGAGCACGATCGACGAATGGCACCCACCACAGCTCTCGTGGGCCACGCGGAGGTCGCCAGGATTCACGAACTTGATGAACTCCGGAGACTCGTGGTTCAAGAGCGTGTAGGACCGCTGTGGGTTGGCCGAGGAGGTCCAGACCTCAGGATGCTTTGAGTGGACGTGGGCCTTTTGCTTCGTGAACGCATGGGCATTGCCGCCGTGGCAGTCGGTGCAGCCGAGGTGAACATTCGGGCTTCGATGCATGTCCCCAACGCCCTGGTGGCAGGAAATGCACCCATGGCTCTTGAGCGCCGCCTGGGCGGCGGTTTGGTGGGAGAGGTCGTGGCCGCCATGCTCGTGCGACAGCGGAAGCGGGTTCGCGGGCTCGACGGGCGGCAGAGGGATCACCTCGTCGGCCAGGAGCCTCGAGACTCCCAGCGCGAGTACCACCATCGCGATGAGCCGTGCCGCCAAAGGCATGGCCGAACTCCGTTTCCAGCGAAAAGCAGACCGGTCCATGGTCCGCAAGAAACGGGAAGCCTAGGTGATTTTCCTCATTCTGTCGAGGGAAAACAGTGATCTGACCGTGTGCTCACTTCCCTGGCAATGTCCAAACAGGCGAAAAGTCTGCTGGTTCTTCAATCAGGCAGGCTGCGGCCCGAGACAAGAGCACCTGCGCGGGCCCGTCCTGGGGCGTGGCTGCTAGCAGATTGCCCAGAATTCGCACGGCAGCGGCGAATCGGCCTGCATCGAAGGCTGTGAGCGCTTCCTCGTAAGCTGCGAACAGACCCGTCGCATCGCCTACTTCGTTGAGGGCGAGCTCGAAGAGCTCGACCGGCTCCACGATGTTCACCACCCGCACGCTACACAACCGGCGGACGCGAAAGGAGCTGTCGAGAAGCCGCTGGGTCACCCCGGTGACGATTACCGGCACGCGGAGATACTTTGTTGTTCCCTGGACACGGCTCGCGAGATTCACGCAGTTGCCGAGTGGGCCATACTTAAATTTCCGCCGTGAACCGACATTCCCGACGCGGGCAAGCCCGGAGTTGACACCGATACCAAAGGCGGTTTTTGTGCCGACGACCTGCTGCCAGACAGCGTCGATCTCCGGGGCAGCGCGGAGCATCGCCCGGGCAGCCTCGGCAGCGCGAATGGCATGATCGGGCTGTGGTGTCGGCGCACCCCACATCGCCATCAATTCGTCGCCGACGTAATCGACGAGTACGCCTCCTGTACCGGCAACACAATCAGACAGAGGACTGAGCACACCACCGATCCAGTCCATCGTCTGGGTGGGTCCGAGCCTTTCGGTGATGCTGCTGAAGCCGCGGATATCGCAAAACAAAACGGTCACCTCGGCGTCGCGGCCCGCGAGCAGATCGGGGTGTGCCTCGAGCTGCTCCGCGAGCTCCGCCGAGAAGAACTGTTCGAACTGCACCTTGCGGGCCACGGATGACTGTTCTTGCTCGAGCCGTGAGAGCCCGGCAGCCACGCCGCAGGCGAGCGTCTCCACGAGCAGCGCCTCGATGTCCGTGACGTTTGGGCCGGCTCCATCCACCCCTTGCCCGCGATGGCCGTAGATCGCACCGATCACGTTGCCATCCCGATCGAGGATCGGAGCGGCCACGAACGCCTCGAGCGAGGCGAGGCTTTCCGTGACGTCCACCATGGCGTCACCGCTACTGAAGAATGTTCGCTTCTCAGCCAGGAGTCTTGCCAAGACGCTGGTGCTCGGCCTGGCCGAGTGTGTTCCCGCCGTGCGGATGGCCGCGGGCCGCCATCCTCCCTGTTTCCCGTGAAGGAACACGGCGCCCAGGTCGAGGCCCACGAGCTCGACGACCGCGTTGGCAGCCTTGTGAAAAAACTCGTCGGAGCAGGCCGCGCTTTGCAGCACGCTGATCAAGTTTTGCCACCAGCGGACATGCACCTGCCCGGCTTCCGCGCGGAGCGCGACCGGCGGCCCACGCTCGCATCCATCGCTCGAGCCTGCCGGAGGCGTCGGGCGATCCAGCGTTTGGAGATTCTCGCTGACCGCGGGGGCCGACTCGCCATCGATGAGTATGGCGGCTCGGCCCACTGACATTTCGACCGGGAGTGGGTACTCGGCCGTGTGGCCCGGCGGAAGCATGGGACGGTTGTCAAACCGAACAGCAGCAGTGCGGCTGAGGTTCACGAGCCGTACACAGCGGTTGGGAAGCCCTTCGATTCGCACCTGCCTCCGCGATACAGCGCTTTCGGACAACTCGGCAATCGGGAGCCGCGTCACGTCGAGCGCAGACCGTGGCACATCGAGTCGTTCGGCCGCCTCGTCTGACGGATCAATGCGCCCCAGTTCGACCGGGCCGGCGAACGTGCCTCGGAAACCCTCGGTTCCGTTGCGACGTACCGAGAAAATCAAGCTTGTGTGCACACCTGTCCTCGTGTCTGACTTCTGCCCTCGCACCCATCGTTTCGCCGGAGGATAGCCCGCCACCTGACATGGTCGCAAACGGCAACCCTGGAATGCCCACCGTATCGGCCCGTCCGAAATCCCAGGGCCCACGTCCTGCTGCCCCCACGGTACGATTCCAGGCCATGGACACACTCGACTCTGATTCCGCCCGGCCGCCTCGTCCCACCGAACACCCAGTCGCCTCGGCAGGCGTTCTCGTCATCCTCGGTGCATCCGGTGACTTGACGAAGCGGCTCTTGCTGCCGGCCCTCTACAACCTCGCCTGCGACGGGCTGCTCCCCGAGGAGTTCGCCGTCATTGGGATGGCACGCAGAGAGCTCGACACGGCCACGTTCCGCGAGCAACAGCGGGAGGAGATCACCCGCTTCCACACCCGCCGCGAGTTCGACGCCGAACGCTGGGAGTGGCTCGAGTCGCGGCTCTACTATACGGCCGGTGAGTTTGGTGACATCGCCGCATACCAGCGGCTCCGCGAGACCGTGGACCGCGTGGCCCAAACCCATGCCGCCGGCGGCAACACGCTCTTCTACCTCGCGGTATCGCCGGAGTTCTTCACGACCGTCAACAGGCTGCTCGACGAAGCGGGGTTTACAAGCCTGCCCGGATCGCGACGGATCATCGTTGAAAAACCCTTCGGGAAGGACCTCGACTCGGCGGTGGCCTTGAACCGCGAGCTGCTCGGCCGGTGGCGGGAAGACGAGATCTACCGGATCGACCACTACCTGGGCAAAGAAACGGTGCAGAATCTGCTTGCGTTTCGGGTCGCCAATGAAATGTTCGCCCCGCTCTGGAACGGCCGCCACATCGATCACGTCCAGATTTCAGCGGCCGAGACCGTTGGCGTCGAGACACGGGGCAACTACTACGAGACGACGGGGGTCGTCCGCGACATGATCCAGAATCACCTCATGCAGATTCTGGCGTACGTGTGCATGGAGCCTCCGGCATCGCTCGATCCGGAAACTGTCCGCGAGGAGAAGTCGCGGCTGCTTGCCGCGGTGCGAATACCAACGGCCTCCGACATTGCCCGCGACTGTGTCCGCGGCCAGTACGGCGCGGGCCGCAGGGCCGACGGAACACCGGCTGTCGGGTATCGGGAGGAACCCCGCGTCGATCCCCGATCCGACGTCGCCACGTACGCCGCCGTCAAACTCCATATCGAAAACGATCGCTGGGCCGGCATGCCCGTCTACATCCGCAGCGGCAAGGCGCTCTGGAAGCGGGGCACCGAGGTCGTCGTGCAGTTCCGGCGCGGTCCGGGAGATGACAAACCCAACGTGCTGATCTTCCATATCCAGCCGCACCAAGGAGTCGAGGTTCGCCTCTGTGTGAAACGGCCAGGCCCCGCCCTCGTGCTTCAGCGGGCTGGCATGCGTTTTGACTACGCCGACACCTTCGAGGCGTCTCGTGGAACGGGCTATGAGGTGCTCCTCTACGCCGCGCTCAATGGAGACCAAACGCTATTTTCGCGAACTGATTTTGTGGAGCAATCCTGGAGGATCGTGCAGCCCGTACTCGATGCCTGGGGCGAGCTCTCCGAGACGGAGTTTCCAAATTACCCTGCCGGCACCTGGGGTCCACAAGCGGCCTTCGATCTCCTGTCGCGTGACGGCCGCCGCTGGCACGAGTGCCTCCCGCGGGAGGTGCTCGGCCGCCAAGCCATCTTCACGGATGCGCCGGCGGTTCTTCTCAATAGCCTCACACTTGCCTTCGAGCCCGTCTCCGTTCCCGCTGGCGCGGTCGTCGTCGCCTACGGGGAACGTTCGGGGGACCTGTACATCGTCTGCCGCGGCGAGCTGGCGGTCGAAGGGGCGAGCGAAGAGCGCCTGGCCACGATCACCGACGGGGACTGCTTCGGGGAGATCGCGGCGTTTCACGACATCCCCAGGACCGCGACTGTTCGCGCCGTTTCGCCCTGCGATCTGCTGCGGATGCGGCGGGCCGACTTCCTGCGGATCATCCGCGATTATCCTGAGGCCGAGGCGGCTTTTCGGCGGATCGCCCACGCGCGATTGGCCGCCAATCAAAAACCTTGACACCGATGGTTTTCTGTTTCTCCCGATCCCGATTACGCTCGTCGTTCGTGCGGGCCTTCCGGTAGATCTTCATGGCGTCACCATCACAGCATGCGTCCGGCAGTCGCTGGCTGGACCATGCGTTCGTACCACTGCTTCTCGGCGTCTACACCCTGGCGACGTTTGCCCCAGCGCCTGCTTGGCTGGCCCGCGTCACGCTGCCGTGGTTGCCAGCCTCGCCGGAGGTGGGAACAAGCAAGCTCATTCTCGCCTGCCTGCTATTCGTCGCCGGCCTGCGGATGGCGCGACCGACCTGGCCTGAGAGCCCATGGGCGGCCATGGGCCTGCTCGCACTCGGTGTCGTGGGCCGCATCATTCCGGTCGCCGCAATGATTGCCATCACCCATGCGCTCGCGGCCGTCGGCACGGCGACCATCGGCATGGACATCGCGACAGGCCTCCTCCTCGTGGCTGCAATGCCTTCGGCCAACACCTCGACGGCCTGGACACGCAGAGCGGCCGGGAGCCTAGGCCTCTGCGTCGGTATCGTGCTCCTCACCACCGTGGCATCGCCTTTGGTGATCCCTGCCGCGATGGAGTTGGCGGTAGGGCCGGCCGCGACGATGGGCACCGTCGGCGACCACGTGTTCGCGGGCGTCGGTTTCGAGTTGTTGGCATGGGTCGTCATCCCGATGGCGGTCGGCATGGCGGTTGGCTGGATCGTCGGCGCACGCGAGGGAGTACCTTTGGGATTGCCGGGCGCGGTCGGCGCGCTCGCGGCGATTCTGGCAGTCAACTACCTCAACGCCTCACGGGCGTTGCCCCAACTCCTCGCCAATGGGCACATGCTCCCGCTTCTGGGATCAGCCGCCGCGGCGATCATGCTCGTCGCTATGACGTACGCGGTCGCCAGCGTGATCGCCCGGGCCACCGGCGCCGCGCCGACGGTGGGTGTGGCAATGAGCTTCTCTGTGGGAATGAGCAATACGGGCCTGGCGGGCACGCTGGCCAACGAGGCCTTCCCCGAACCGGCAGTCATCATGTACCCGATCGTGCTTTGCACACTCGTTCAGCACATCATGGCTGCGTTCATCGACCTTCGTCGGCAGAGGCAGGCTTCACTGCTGGAAGCGACGTCGTAGAGAGTTGCACGATCACGGCCAAGCCGGGATAACGCTGATTCGTCTGTTCCCTCGGGCGGTTGGCAAGAACGACCGGCTCGAATGCCGCAATCCAGCGAGTCTCTGGATCGGGCCAAAGGCGATCGACATAGTTTGTTTCGATTTCCGTCTCAAAATCCGTGCCCTTCCTTGAAATTCCTATGAGTCTGCCGATCCGGTTGACCATCTCACTTGGCAGGAACGCGGCCTCGAATGCCTGCTTAGCCTCGATACGCCCTCCCATGGCGGGGTGGTGCAAAACGAGCCCAGGCGGATCATCGGCCCCCCCATTTCCCCGCATATCGACCAGCACACCCACTTGGCCCTGGCTCAGGCCGCGGTGCAGGATCCGAAACTCACCGGCCGTCGCCGTCATTGCCAACACCCCGATCGGACGCCCAGACCCAGCATCCCTTTCCAATGGAAAGACAGGCACGGAATAGGCGATTTTGAGCGACCCATCGCTCGAACTCGTGTAGGGTCGAGAGAGATGGGGTTCCTCGATGGGTTCGGGAATGTCCGCCCCTTCCTCGAGCTCCCGACCCTTGCCGTGAAAATAATCCCGTGTGGCAAATGATTTATGGATCGTCTTTCTCTCAACGGGAAAACGGGCGAGCTGTTCGCCTGAGCCGCTCAGGATGAACCAGCTATCTGCCCCCACGCTGCGGAATTCATGAATCCGCTCCAGCAGCCATCGTTGGATCTCGTTCTGGTTTGCTTTGGCATCGTCCGCCGAACCAGCGGCAAGGTCGCTGAGGAGTTTTCGCAACGTGGGATCAGCAGCAAGCGCCTCCAAGATCCGCCAGCGGACGTCAATTTCCCCCGCCACCGTCTGGGCCGCAAAATGGGCGGCCAGCCGCACGCCTTCTTGCTCTGCTTTTTCGGCCACGTGGCGAGCCTGGCGCTCACGAACCGCCTGTTGCTTGAGCCAGACGCCCGACAGAATGCCCACGACCGCCACCGCCGCGAGCCCGGCGGCTACCGAGAGCACGATGCCGCGGTGGTGCCGGGCGGTCCGCCGACACCGTTCGAAGAGCGTCTCGTCGAGCACACTGACCGGTTCATCCTCGATGAAAGCCTCGATATCCGCAGCCATCTCGAGAGGCGAGGCGTATCGCGCCGCCGGATCGACCGCCATGGCCTTTTTGCAGATGGCGTCAAGTGCCCGCGGCACGGACCGGTCGAGCGTCCGCGGCGAGGGAAACGAGCCGGTGCGGATCGCGGTGAGCGTCTCGGTCGTCGCCCCCCCCGAGACGCTCCGGCGGCCGGTCAGCAGGTAGTAAAGCGTGCCTCCAAGGCTGTAGATATCGCTGCGGGTACCGGACCCAATTGAGTTGCTGTCGAGCGATTCGGGGCTGAAATAGCCGATGGTCCCGGCCGCCGGCTGGCTGCGCGAAGACCCAGAGTCCGAGGACACGTGGATCGTCTGCTCGCCGCTGGCCTTTGCCCTCTCATCCCGTTCGATCGGCACGGCCAAGCCCCAATCGACCACCAGCGTTTCGCTGAATCGGCCGATCATGATGTTTTCTGGCTTGATGTCGCGGTGGAGAATGCCCCTGCTGTGGGCGTACGCCACGACGTTGCAGGCCACGACGAGATGATGCAGAAGCCGATTGAAATCCCGCCGTCGCTCACTCGGGCTGCTGATTCGGTCGGCATGATAGGCGTTGATCGCCTCGCAAAAAGTCCTCCCGTCGATGAACCGCATCGCCAGGAACACACGGTTGTCAAAGGTTTCACCAAGGCCGTAGACAGGCACGATCCCCGGATGGTCCAGACGGCCCGTGATCTCACTCTCCAAGAGGAACTGCTCTCGACTTGCCGGCTCGGCGGCCCGCACTGGGCGGATGAACTTCACGGCAACGTCACGCCGCAGCGACTCGTCGTGGGCACGAAAGACCTCGCCCAGGCCGCCGCGGGCGTGGAAGCGAAGGTTCGTGTACCGGCTGGCGAGCGTGACCGGACATTGCTCTGAGTCGTTTCCTGCGAACCCCACGGTGGCCGCATCATCATCGCGGTGCGTCTCCTGCGGCGGCAGTCTCTCATGCGGCGGCACCACGACGAAGACCTCGCGGATCACATCCCGGTAGGCATCAAACCGACGCTCGTACTCGGCTGGATCAATAGACAGTCCGAGCCGACGACGATGGGCGATCTCGATCCGAAGCAGTTCCCGAAACAGAGCCTGCCGCTGCGGGGCGTCCAACTGCCCGACGACATCGTCGGCGAGAACCGAACTGACGCCTGCCTGGCTGTCCTGCTCGAGGATCGCCTTAAGTCGGCCGCAGAGACGCTCGATCGTATGCTGAAAATCGGGCATGTGTGGCGGAGGCAGAACTGGCATGAGGTGAGCCCTGGTGGCTTATTGTACTTCCCCTTCTGTTCTACGCCCCCTCGAGTGGATAGGGAAGAGGTCCGGCTCCATTTTCACCTGCCGAGTAAACGTTCACGGGCCGACCCTGAATGAAACCGTTTTTGTGTCGTGAAAGCCCGCCTCATTGCAGGCGTGGTCGTTGCTCACATGGCGCCGAAAAAACCTTTCTAGGATTCAAGCTTGCCACGTCGAACCCCAAAACCTTTGTTAGATTACCGAGGAAAGTTGAACTTTTCTGACCCCTCACACCGCGCGACCGAGTTCTCATGCCTGACCCTACACAAGCCAACATCGACAGAAACCTCCTGATCGGTGTCATCGCCCTTCAGGATGATTTCATTGACCATGCGCAGTTCGTCGATGTCTGCGCCGGTTGGGCAACCCGCATGGATCGGCCGCTGGCGGAGTTGTTGGTCGAGCGAGGGTGGATCAATGCCGAGGACCGCGCGGAGATCGAGCGGAAGTTGGCCCGCAAGCTCAAGAAGCACAACGACGACCCGCACATGACCTTGGCGAACGTGGCCGATGCCACCACACGCGAAGGGCTCAAAACGATCGCGAGCCCGGCCGTCTCAGAATCGATGGACAACCTCCCTTCGGCCACGGGCCACCGGCTGATTGAAACCCTCGTACCGCCCGGTGACCAGCGGTCAAGCTTGCGGTACACGCTCAGCCGCATGCACGCCCAGGGGGGCTTGGGCAAAATCTGGATCGCCCGCGACACCGACCTCAATCGAGACGTCGCGCTCAAGGAGATCCGCATCGATCGATCGGCGAATCCGGACGCCTGGCGACGCTTCATGCGGGAAGCGCAGGTCACGGGCCAGCTCGAGCATCCAAACATCGTGCCCGTCTATGAGCTTGCGCGGCGGCAAGAAGACAACCAGCCGTTTTACACGATGCGGTTCGTCCGCGGGAACACGTTTCGCGGCGTGATCGCAGACTTTCACCGCGACGCTGGGAAAAACAAGTCCGACCGACGCGCGTTGCAACGCCAACTCTTGGAGCCCTTCATCAAGATCTGCCAGGCCATCGGCTATGCCCATTCGCGGGGCGTGATCCACCGCGACCTCAAGCCCGAAAACGTCGTCATCGGCGGCTTCGGCGAGGTGATGGTCCTCGACTGGGGCCTCGCGAAAATCCTTGGGGCAGAACCTGGCGGCCCACAACCCGACGCCGGCGTCGCCGTCACGGCCG
>JBGTKO010000243.1:0-7495 GCA_041744595.1 Pirellulales bacterium | reverse complement strand
TGGTCGAGGATGTCGGCGTGCATCTCGAGCGTGTCGGTGCCGTACTCGAGGTCGTAGGCATGCGAGATCGTGGCGGCCGGGAGCTTGCCCGGTTTGCGGACGGGAATCACGCCCACGCCGAGCTCGATCGCCAGCGGGCCTGCAAACAAGAACCCGCGAGCCTCGACCGCCGCGATCGCGTCGAGTTTTTCGTTCCGCCATGGCTCGGCCAGCCGGCGGCTCGCCTCGACAAAGCCGGCGTGATCGGCCAACAGCGGCGTGATGTCGCGAAACAGGATCCCCGGCTTCGGAAAATCGGGCACGGGGCGGATGAGGCTGGCGAGGTCCATGAACGGCTCTGGGGTGTCTAGCGGTCGGCAGCCGCCGCTTGGAGCGGCGGTGAGATTCGACCACAGTCTATCCTCACGCCCCGCGACGCAGGCGGAGGGTCGCCCGGGGCGCGGATTCGATCTCGACCGCCAGGTTCGCGAGCGTCTCACTCTCGATCTGCCGCACTCGCTCGCGGGTGAGTCCGAGGACACTGCCGATCTCCTTGAGCGTCATGGGAGGGCTGCCATCGAGCCCGAAGCGAAGCTTGATGATCCTGCTTGCCCGCTCGTCGAGCCGGTCAATCCGCGCCAGGACGTACTGCAGGGTGTCTTCATCGAGCATGACGTCGGCCGGACAGCGGGTGTTCTCGTCCATGATGAGCTCGCCGAGCGACCAGCCGCCTTCACTCTGATCGCACTGGGGCGACGCCTGATGGACATGGATCGCCTTCTTGATGATCGGAAGTTTCTTCTTGGCCAAGCCCAGCATCCGGGCGATTTCCTCTGGCGTGGGTGTGCGGTTGAGGATCTCCGAAAGTCGCGCGGTGGCCCGCCGCCATTTCGAGAGAAGCTCCACCATGTAGGCCGGGATTCGGATCGTCTTGCCGGAATTGATGAGCGCCCGCTTGATCGATTGCTTGATCCAGTAGCTGGCGTAGGTACTGAAACGCGTGCCCATCGTGGGGTCGAAGCCCTCGACGGCTCGGAGGAGACCGAGGTTGCCCTCTTCGATGAGGTCGGGCAGCGGCAGGCCGCGGTTGGCGTATCCGCGGGCGATGTTCACCACGAGCCGCAGGTTCGCCCGCACCATGTGGTCTCGGGCAATCGCATCACCGCCACGGATGGCCGTCGAGAGCCGCTTCTCATCGTCCGCCGAGAGCAGCGACATCTCGTTGATGTCCCGCAGGTAGGTTTCGAGCGGGTTCTGGACGGCTGAGGCCTTCTTGCGACGCGGGGGTGTTGGCATGGACAGTGTCTCGGGGGGCGACCTGGATGACGGGTGCGGGGAGAAGCGCGTCCGTGTCGGCGCGGTCAGAAGGACCAGTGACGAGCACGCTTGGCCGGTATCGACCGGCCTGAGAGTGCATATCGACGGCAGGCCGCGGCGGCTGCACAAACCCAGCGGGAAAGTCCTGACGTGCGACCTGTACCGAACGTGCGGTGTTCGGTCTGTTCGGGATCAGCGAGACGATGCGACGGTGGCACGCGAAGCCGCGAAGAGCGAGGGTCTTCGGGCCGTTCGGGATGAGCGAATCGATGCGGCTGTGAGGCTCACTCCGTCGCCACGGCTTCGCCGCCGGCCCGCGTGCCGAGAGCCCGCCAGACGGTCGGGTCGATCTCATCGGAGACCGGATGGACCGACGCATCGAGCCGCGCCGCATTGACCACACCGGGGTGGTAACTCCGGGCGGTGATCGAGGCGAACGTACGGACCGTCGCGCTATTGCCTTCTTGCCGCGACGAGTAGTCGATGTCGTAGGTCGCACCGTTGTGGACATGTGGCACCTTCGTGTTCGGTGGGAACACCGTCGTGAACCCACTGTGATGCACGCGGCCGTCGGGCCATTCGGTGTGGCCGGTGTTGTCGTTGGTATTCGGACCAATCTTGGCATCACCGCCTGCGGCGAGTGTCGCGATATCGCTCGGGCTGGCAGGTGGCGCGGTCCGTGGATAGCTGCCGCCGGGGTCGGACGTGTTCCGGACGTAGGGCGTAAACGCTTTGACCTCCGCCGCACAGAGTGTCTTACTGGTCCCATCGCTCACCTGGCCAGCCTTGAGCCGCGAATTGGGAAAGAAGAGGCCGTCGCCCCCGTCGCCCGTTGCCGGGTCGTAGACGAACCACGTGCCGAAGTTGAAGCCGTACGTGTGGGGATAGACGAATGCCACGCCGCTCTTTGTCCGAATTCGGTCATTGGCTTCGCTCGGGCAGAGGAAGACGCCGATCCGGGTCGTGGGGACGCCACTGGTGCTATTGGGTGGCTGGTCATAGGCCACTTCGAGGTTGACCTTCACCGCGGCGGCGGCCTCTTCGATGTACGGCAGGATCCGTCCGTGGATGCCCCACGAGCCGTTGTTGTTGGCGAAGATCGTGCCTGGCGTGTGGAGCATGCTTGGCGGCAGTCGTCGCTTCGTGCTTTCGTAGACGAGCGTGGCAAGCGCGAGCTGGCGGAGGTTGGATGAGCACGCCATCCGCCTCGCCGCCTCGCGGGCACTCTGCACTGCTGGCACGAGAAGCCCGATGAGCGTTGCAATGATCGCAATCACAACCAAGAGTTCGACGAGGGTAAACGCACCAGTGCGGCGTGAAGGCATCGAAAGGCTGTGCATGAGACGGCGTCCGGAAGGAATCTCCCGAGAATAGCCGCGCATAACTCGCTTTTCGCTGCTGAGCGCCGGTGAACTTTTCGCCAAACAGTCTGTCGGCACCAGAAAGGGCATCAAGACCAAGGAGTCACCGGTGCGGACGGAGCCTGGTTCACCCCCCTTCGTCAGTAGATCGTTCGCTCGCGCCCGCATCGGTGACCACGAATGTGCGGTCGGTGTGGACGACACGATGGCTGTCGCCATCGCGATAGCGGTACTCCACGCGAACGATGCGGCGGCCATCGTCATCCGTCGCGGGCGGATGCCATCGCTCCACCTGGTACCAACCATGCGTGCCGGCCAGGTGCTCGCCAACGAGCCGCTCCTCGACCGTTCTCCCAGGGGTCCATGCGCCCAACGCCCCGGCGAGAAGAATGCCGATGAGAAGTACGGCCGAAAGCTGGCCGGCGGCCACGGCTCGCGTGAAGGCCCGAGATGCATAGGGGATTCGTCGACGAAACATGACCGCCTGGAAGTAGTCTTGCCACACGTTCATGTAGGCATCGCGGAGATCCTTGTCGCCGCGATGAACGAACGTGGCCGGGGTGGGCGGCACGACACCCAGAGGGCCGACGCGTTTCCCCTTCTCGTGCTGGGCCGCCTCCTTGCTCGCCCGCCTGGCCGCCAGATACTTCGCGAGCGCCTGTTCGTTCGTCGTCCAACGGGCGGGGGGCGCCTGCGGGTCATTGAGCGGAAGCACCCCCGCTTGCATCTTCGCATACACCTTCCGCAACTGGTCGGCACTCGGTTTCCGAGTGCCGAACCAGATTTCGGCGACATCATGCGGCGTCAGTGTTCGCCCTCGTTCGGATGCCATGGTGTGCGACTACTTCCCGAAGGTGTTCGGCAAGAGCTCGGCACCGTTGCGGGTCGAGATCGCCCGCCAGACGCCGATGTTGATGCTGTTCTCGACCGTTCGTACCGATCCATCCATCATCGCCACGTTGACGCCGCCCTGGAAATATCCTCGGGCGGTGATGGCTGCATACGTCGGCGCTGTTTCTGGTGTACTGGCGAAGTGCCCCTTCCCTTCCTGCTTGTTGGTCCAGTCAATGTCGAGATTGCCCGTGCCGGCCGTGTTGACCGTCGCCGGCCCGTCGAGGATGGTCCCTCCGGAGCCAATCTGGCCGAGCATCACCTTAAAGTTTGGCGGGAACACGGTGGTAAAGCCCGCGTGGTGGGCGTGGCCATTGAACCATTCGGTGTGGTTGGTCGCCCGGTACCACGGAGGCGTACCCATGACCGATGCAAGGGCAGACAGCGTCGCCGGAGGTATGGCCGCCTCCGGGTTGGCCGACGTCGCGCCAAACGTGGCGTGTGCTGCGGCGGTGTCACGGAAGTAGGGCTGCCAGGCCTTCACCTCCGCAAAGGCCAAGGTCGAGCTCATGCCGTCGGTGAAGGCGTCGTCTCGGAGCTTGCTGTTGGGATACGCGGCTCCGTTGCCTCCCTTGCCCGTGAGGGGATCCCACACGAACCATGTACCGACATTCATCGCGTAGTTGATCGGGTGGTGCCTCCCCTCGCGAATCTCGTCCTGCCTTTCACCGGGGGAAATGTAGGTGGGAACTCGCATCGTGCCGAGACGAACCTGCGAGCCATCGGCAAGCGTCACCGTGGGCGGATTCGCGCCACTCGGATTGCTACTGGCATTTTGAATGTAGTAATTGTAGGGAAGCGAAAGGTTGAGATTGTCGAAGAGGATCTTCTGTTCGAGGTGCGGGAGCAGAAGAACATGAACTGAGTACCCTTCGAGATGGGCATACCCTGGAAAGTTTTGCTTGGCGGCGCTTGTCGGGTTCGCGGCATCATACTCTGCGCTGTAGTAGGTTGGTGGAAAGTGGCCGTTGCTCGCGGCGTACGAATGCGTAGCCAGGCCCATCTGCCGAAGGTTGTTTCGCGACAGGGTCGCACGGGCCATGTTTCGTGCGGCATTCACCGCAGGAATCAAAAGCGAGATCAGGATGCCGATGATGAGCATCACGACCAGAAGCTCGACAAGGGTGAAGCCCACGCGGCCGGGCGATGGGGTGAGAGAAGGCCCGCGACTGTTTTGCGGACGGGAAAGGGCCGGCATGATGTGCTCCTTGGTGCGTGCGAACGGCTGAGACGGGACGACGCAACGATCCCTGCACTTGGCGTGCCGCTGGCTCGAGAATCGCGAGCGTCGCGTTTTTCCCGCGTGACGTGAACAAGCGCCGCCCCACGCCGGGGAATTTTCCCGCGACAGGCGATGAAGGCTTCACCGGCCTTCTGGCTAATCGTCGATCCCGAGGAGTCGGAGCTTCGTTCGGAGCGTCGCGCGGTCGAGGCCGAGGAGCTTGGCGGTGGCGGTGCGGTTGCCGCCGGTGTGGGCGAGTGTTTCCCGGAGGAGCGAGCTTTCGAGGAGCTGGACGGCGCGGTGGTGGAGGTCGGGTTCTGGGAGGCCGGTGAATTCGCGGCGTGCGGCGGCAGACCACTCTTTGACGGCGGCACCGAGCCGTGCGGCGGCTGCGGCGAGATCGGAGCCTGAATTCGCGCTGCCAGTCTCTTCAGGCTCGGGGAGATGCTCAGGGCGGAGAACGCCACCACGGGCCACGACGGCGGCGTACTCGATGGCGTGTTTCAGTTCCCGCACATTGCCGGGCCAAGCTCGACTACGGAGCGCGTCGAGAAAGTCGGAGGCCATCATTGGCTGGGCAGCCGTGGATCGACCTGCGGCATGGCGGGATTGGGAGTGAAGGCGATCAAGGAAGTGACGACGTGCCAAGAAGTGACGCGCCAAGGGTTCGATGTCACCCGGTCGCTCGGTGAGCGAAGGCATCGCAATGGGAAAAACTTTGAGGCGGTGGTAGAGATCGGCGCGGAACGTGCCACTGCCGAGCATCGCTGAGAGGTCTCGGTTGGTGGCGGCGATCACCCGCACTCGCACGGGCCGCGCAGTTGCTTCACCAACTCGCGTGACCTCACCGTTTTCGAGAACACGCAGGAGCTTCACCTGAACTTCTGGCGGAGCCTCACCGACCTCGTCCAGAAAAATCGTGCCGCCATCCGCCAGCTCAAAAAGGCCGGGGCGAGCTGCTGCGGCGCCGGTGAACGCCCCCGCGGCATGCCCAAAGAGCTCACTTTCGATGACGCCGGGGGCGAGGGCTGCCAGGTTCGTGGTGACAAGCGGCTTCTCGCGGCGAGAAGAGTGGGAATGAATGGCGCGGGCTACCACTTCCTTGCCGCTGCCCGTGGGACCAGTGACGAGCACGGGGAGATCGCTGGCCGCGACGAGGGCAACCTGCTTGAACACCTCCTGCATCGCGGGGGACGTGCCAATAAGGTCGGCTTCCGGCGGCGGATCGGCTGGCGACGACTCGACCGCTGGCTCGGCCACGGCGCGGGCCACCACCTGCGTGACCCGTTCGAGATCAAACGGCTTGACAAGGTAATCAAAGGCACCCGCCTGAACGGCCCGTACGGCTGTGGTCAGGTCGCCAAATGCGGTCATGATGACCACGGGTGCCGATCCGGCCGCAGCGCGAAGTTCGGGCAAGGCGTCGATGCCGTCGTGGCCTCCGAGCCGCACGTCGAGAAGGATGGCATCCGGGGCGCGGTCTCGCGCAGCGGCGAGGGCCGAGGGGATGTCGGCGGCGAGGGCGACATCATGCCCATCATCTGAAAGGATCTCTTTGAGGCTCCAGCCGATGGCGGGCTCGTCATCGACAATCAGAATTCGGCTCACGGCTCAACCTCCTGCCCCTAGAGCCCGCTCGCTCGGTGAACCGGCTCTGTCCGACACTGGCAACGAAATCGTAAACCGTGTGCGGCCGTCGTGTCGGCTCCACGAGAGCTTGCCGCCGTGTTCCTCGGCGACGGCCCTCGCCACGGCCAGGCCGAGGCCGATCCCCTCTCGTTTGCCAGTCACAAACGGCTCGGCGAGTGAATCGGCCAACTCCGGCGGTGGCCCAGGGCCAGTATCTTCAACGACAAGCTCAACAACGCAGCCAGTGGAATGAACGCGAAAACGGACGTCCCCGTCGCGGCCCGCGGCGTCGATCGCGTTGAGCGCGAGGTTGACGAGTGCCGCCCTGAGGGCCTCGCGCCGCCCGACGAGTGGCGGCAGCTCCGCCGGCAGGTCAATCGCGATACGCACTCCGGCATGGTCAGCGCGAAGCTCGGTGAGGTCACGAACTTCCGAGAAGAGTGCGGCAAGATCCACCGGCCCTACCACTGCCTCGCCGGGTCGACCAAGCGCCAGGAGGCCGCGGACCTCCTCCTCGAGGATGTCGAGCTGCCGCGTGGCGACATCAAGGCTCTTGTCATCTGACGCGTCACTCGAGCATCGCCGACGATGGAGATCAATCGCGAGCCGCGCGCCCGTCACGGCGTTTCGCAGCTCATGCGCAAAGCCGGCGGCAAGCTGGCCCAGGAGCCGCTGTCGCTCGCCGGCCACGAGATTTTTCCGGAGCTCTGCGAGCGCGCCGCTCAAGTGGTTCACGCCGGCGACGAGCCGTCCGATGTCGTCTCGAGAAGACTGGCCATCGATGACGGTATCGACGAGCCGCTCACCGAACTGGCCTCCGGCGATCCTCGCCACGTGCTGTTCGACGGCGACGATTCGCCGTGCGAGCCGCGCCGTGACAAACATCCCGACCGGCACAAGGACCGCGAGCGTGGCCGCAGCAACCGCGAGCACGGGCCAGATGGCGTCCAGCGTGGTGACGACGAGGTTTTGAACTGGCGTCAACACGAGCACCGTCTCGGCGCGCACGCTCCCGGAGCGAGCGGTCCCTACTTGGTAGCGGGTGCCATCCATCAGGAGACCAGAGTCGATCGCCGCAGCGATCGTTTGCGGCGCA
>JBGTKO010000242.1:0-8007 GCA_041744595.1 Pirellulales bacterium | reverse complement strand
GTCCAGGACTCACCCGATGAGATCCCCGTGATCGACATCCACTCACTCTGACGTGTCTCACCGGGGGCAATGCCCGGTGGACTGCGCCGACCACGAAAATCCAAGGCTTGGCGATGGTTTTTGCGGACACCCAAGACCACTGAGCACGCCGTCCGGTTGCCGATCGCCTCCTTCGATATGCTCAGAAGGCGATCGGAAACCGGACGCAGCTTGTGGAAGGGCCGTTGACCGTCCTATCCTTTGTTGGGCCTGACGTGCGGCGATTGTGAGCAACACCCCTGGGGGGTACTCTTTCGGATTCGCTTTCGTGAGGGTGGAAGATGCCGTTTACCGTCGATCAATACGCTTCGGCGGTGGTCCGTTCCGGGCTTGTCACCGCCGACGCGATGAAGGCGTTTTGGGCGGCGATCCCCGCGGGCCAGCGGCCCAAGGATGGCGACGGCCTCAGCAAGGCGCTCGTCCAGGCTGGCAAGCTCTCGGAGTTTCAGGCTGCGGAGCTCTCGGCAGGCCATGACACCCCGCTAATCCTGGGTGACTATGTCCTGCTCGCCCGCATCGGCGCCGGCGGCATGGGCCAGGTTTTTAAAGCGGAGCACCGCCATATGCGGCGCCTCGCCGCCATCAAGCTCCTCCCGGCGGCCCTCACGAAGGACGAAGCGGCCGTCAGGCGGTTCCAACGGGAGGTGCAGGCTGCCGCCAGGCTCACGCATCCCAACGTCGTGCAGACGTTTGATGCGGGGGTGCAGCGGGGTGTCTGGTATCTCGTGATGGAGTATGTGGAAGGCCAAGACCTCTCGGTACTCGTGAAGGCGAGCGGCCAACTCGGGATCAACGAGTCGGTCAACTACATCCTGCAAGCCGCGCGAGGCCTCGCCTTCGCCCACGGCGACGGTGTGGTCCATCGCGACATCAAGCCTGCCAATCTGCTCCTTGACTCAAAAGGCAACGTCAAGATTCTCGACATGGGGTTGGCTCGGATCGACGAGGCCGACTCGATCGACCACCAGCTCACGAACACCGGCCAGGTGATGGGCACGGTCGACTACATGGCCCCCGAGCAGGCGACCGATACCCGCTCGGCCGATGCCCGCAGCGACGTCTACAGCCTCGGCTGCACGCTGTTTCGATTGCTCACCGCCGACAACCTCTACGGCGGCACCACGGTCGTCGAAAAGATTCTCGCGCACATCGGGCATCCGGTACCATCGGTCTGCGATCGTCGGCCAGATGTTCCCCCAGAGATCGACCGCATCTTTCAGAAGATGGTGGCCAAGCAGCCCGACGACCGCCATCAGACGGCGTCCGAGGTGGTGAAAGACCTCGAAGCGTGGCTGCGGGGGAGCGACGGCGATGAATCGTCGTTTGCGACGGAAGACAGCAAGCTGCACGACTTCATCAAGTCGGTGAAGACCCCGGGCAAGTCGGGCGTGCTCGCGTCCTCGTCCACCAAGGCCGGGGCCGCCACAGCGACGGTTGCGGCCAAGCTGGCACCAACCACGGTGCCCGAGGCGACGATCAGTGCCAAGGATATCGATGTCGAGACCGATCCTGAGACTCAGCGGTTCATCAAAGGCGTGCCGGGCGTGACAGCCGCGACGGCTGCCCAGGCTGGTGCGACACCCGCCGCATCGCCAAAAACAAAAGCCGGTGGTGGGTTCTCGAAGATTCCGATGCCCGTGATCATCGCGGGCGGTGCCGCTGGTTTTCTGTTTCTGATGCTCGGCATCTGGATGATCATCCGCGACAGGGATGGCAAGGAAGTCGCGCGGGTGAAAATCCCTGACGGCGGCACGGCCACCGTCGAGACGCCGACGACGAACTCAGCCAATCCGACCTCGTCGCTCCCCACGCTCGACTCGATCAAGAAGCCGCCCACGCCTCCAACGGCAGCACCGACGCCGGCGCCACCAAAGCCGAGCGTTACACCGTCATCGACGGCGACCACCAAGCCTCCCGCCGGGCTCCCGGCAGGGAGTTCGCCAACGGGCTTCGTCTATCTCGACGATCTGCAGGAGATCGAAGCGGTGGTTGTACAACGGCTCAGAAAGTTTGGCGCTGGGGAGAAGGGTATAGCACTCTCTTGGCGCGGCTCGCCGGTCGGGCATTCGCTCTATATGCCCCCGACTTTAAACAAGCCCTCCTACGTCTGTTATCGGCTCGATGGGCAGTACGCCCGGTTTGATTCCGACACCGGGCAGGCGTCGGGATCAGACGCTCCCCCGAAAACTCCGATGACCTTTCGCGTATTCGGCGACGGTCGCGAGTTGTGGAAGTCGAAGCCGATTGCCACCCAAGATGACTTCGATACGGTTTCCGTCGACATCCGCGGCGTGCAAGAACTGCGATTGGAAACTTCAAGCGAAGGCAGAGCCTTCCAGTGTCTGGCCACGTGGTACAGTCCGCGGCTGACGCCCGTGGCTGCCACAACAATCGCTGCCGGGGCTCCGCCCTCAGGCTCCGCGCCGCCACTCGCAACCTTTCCGTTCGACGCCGCGCAGGCCAAGGCCCACCAAGCAGCGTGGGCCAAGTATCTCGGACTTCCCGTCGAGAAGGAAGTCGTGCTTCCGGGTGGTGAGAAACTGGCGCTGGTGCTCATCCCCCCAGGCGAATTCCTGATGGGCTCGACCCCCGAGGAACAGGCCAGATTTATCGCGATCGATACAGCTGCCGCCAAGGGGATGGAGGCCGAAATCCCACAGCACCGAGTGCGAATAACCAAGCCATTTTATCTGGGTAAATACGAAGTCACCCAGTCGCAGTGGAGATCGATCATGGGCAACAATCCGTCCATTAACAAACTCAACGCCATCGAAGACCCTGCGGCGGCGGTTACGGCTGTTTGGTGGGACGAAACGCAGCAATTTCTCGCCAAGGTCAACCGCGGCGTCTTGGGCGGAACCTTGCGCGGAACATTTGCATTACCGACCGAGGCGCAGTGGGAGTATGCCTGTCGGGCCGGGACGACGACCGCCTTTTTCTGTGGCGACGACAAAGCGAGTGCGGTGGCAGGCTTTTTTTCTAGTGATAGCAGGAACAAAAAAGGCGATCGCTACACGCCCCAAGTGGTGGGGCAACTCACACCAAATGCGTTCGGCGTCCATGACATGCTCGGTAACGTGAGTGAGTGGTGTGCGGACTTGTTCGACGCCGGTTACTACGAAGTATCGCCGGTCGACGACCCGCCGGGGCCAGCCACCGGTGGGGGTCGGGTCACGCGTGGGGGTAGTGTCGCTGGCCCTTGGTGGCTGGGTCGCGCGGCCAAGCGTGGCGGTCACGGAGCCGGAGACGGGGCATTAGGTTTTCGCGTGGCCTTTTATCCTGCCCTGCCAGCCGCCCCCGCGCCGACTTCCGCCATGCCACCCTCTGCGCCAACTCGTCAATCGGCGACACCACCCAAGGCCACGTCGCCCTCCGGCCCCACACCTCCCCCAGCGAAAGCCCTATTCGACGCAACGCAGGCCAAGGCCCATCAAGCGGCGTGGGCCAAGTATCTCGGCGAGCCCGTCGAGATCACGAACTCCATCGGCATGAAGCTCACGATCATCTCGCCCGGTGAGTTCAAGATGGGCGACGAGAAATCAAAGGATGGCAAGGTTTCGGTCACGCTCACGAAGCCCTTCCGACTCGGCATCCATGAGGTGACTCGCGAGCAGTGAAAAACCGTCATGAGCGCTGAACGCCAGCCGAGCAGTGTCGATCTGGGCGTCGCAACCGAACCTCCAAGAACAAACACACCGGCACTGGCTTCCGCGTGGCCCTGATGAGCCGCACCGCCGGTGCAAACGCCCCGTGACGGCCGCTGTGTTGCAGGCTCATGGCATGTCCGACATGGACAGGCTCCGCGATTTTCCTGCTGCGATTCAGGCTGCGGCGAGTGGCCGAAGTTCGTCTCGGTCAATGTCCGACTGGCCAAGTGACCGCAGAAGATCAAAAAAGCGGTCGGGGTCAAACTGCGATGGATCGACGATCTCGACGCCGATCGGACGACCATCCGCAGCGCGATCGACAAGAAGGACATCGTCGATTCGTTGTGTTGTCACCGCCCGATCGCCGGGCTCCCTGGGCAACTGGACATAGGCCGCGATCGGCCGGCCACTGCGGTATGTCACCTTGAGTGAGACTCGTTTCACGGCAGCGTCACCTTGTATGCGGTTATGACGACGATCACCTCGTCGCGTTCATCCGGTTCGACGACCACTTCCCACGACTCGCCAAGGTGCGTCGTGTCGATGACCCACCTTCCGGTCCGTGAGCCAACCCGGATGCCGTCAGCATCCTCGATCATGAGGCGCAAATCGGCTTCCGAAAAACCACGCTCAATCATCCGGTCTTGAACGTGCGGACTCAACTCCAGATCAAGCTTCCACCATTCCGGCGGATATTTCAGCGGCATCGAGGCACCATGACACTTGATTTCTCGGGATCGTACCCGATCCGCACACCTGCTGGAGAACTTGTCCGGCGGCCGAACGCCCCAAGGATGGCGACGCCCTCGGCACGCTTCTCGTCAAAGCGGGAAAACTCACGCCCTTCCAGGTGGGCGAGATTTCGGCGGGCCATGACACGCCGCTGATCCTGGGTGACTACATCTTGATGGCCCCCATCGGCGCGGGCGGCATGGGGCAAGTCTTCAAGGCCGAGCATCGCCACATGCGCAGGCTCGCAGCCATCAAACTCCTGCCGGCGGCGCTGACGAAAGACGAAGCGGCCGTGAAGCGCTTCCAGCGCGAAGTGCAGGCCGCCGCCAGGCTCTCGCATCCCAACATCGTGCAGACCTTCGATGCCGGTGTGCAGCGGGGTGTCTAGTATCTCGTGATGGAGCATGTCGAGGGCCAAGATCTTTCCGCGTTCGTGAAGGCCCACGGCACGCTCTCAGTTGCCGACTCCGTCAACTTCATCCTCCAGGCCGCCCGCGGTCTGGCCTATGCCCACACGGGCGACGTGCTGGAAGATCTCTCTGGCAACAACCACCACGGCAAGATCATTGGGGCCAAGTGGGTGCCGATCGACGCCCCGAGCCTTTCGCCATGAAAGCTGCCGCGAGGCCGCGACAAAGCGCGATGAACTTCGGTCGGACGTCACGCCTGACGACCGAAACTGAGACACATCGAGATTGTCGAGGTTTTGACGGGCCGCGGGGGTACCAGTCCCTGTTTTGCGGGGCGAAGAGTACACTGCCTTCGCTTTGATCCACCCCGTGCGAAGGAAAATCTTGACTATGACGCCGCCCGGAACTGGTGATGCGAACGACCAAGGTCTCCCCGGCCCAGGCGGAGTGTTTCTCGACCAGTACGTGCTCCTGGAATTGCTCAGCGATTCCCGCCGCGGTGCTATCTACAAGGCAAAACACCGCACGATGGGCCGCACGGTGGCGATCAAGTTTCTCTCGGACGAAGCTGCTCGCTCCAAGCAGTTCACCGAGCGGTTCCACCGGGCCTCGAAGATCCTCGCGCTCCTCGAACACCCCAACCTCGTGCGTGCCCATGAGGCGACATGCCAGGGGACGACGAACTACCTTGTCTTGGAATACGTCGATGGCCAGGATCTCCACAAGCTGATCAAGACCGAAGGCGAGATGCCTGTCGAGCGGGCCCTTCGGTATGTCATGCAGGCCGCAGCGGGTCTTGCCTACGCTCACGACCAGGGCGTCGTCCATCGCAACATCAAGCCGGGCAAGCTCGTGCTCGACAAGAAGGACACGATCAAGATCGTCGGCTTCGGGCTGGCCCAGATCGACAAAGAAGGCGCGATCGGACAGGAAGACGATGCCGAAAGCCTCACCATTCAAGGCCAGGTGCTCGGCAGCTACGAATACATGGCGCCTGAGCAGGCCGCCAATGCGAAGAAGGCCGACCAGCGTTCTGACATCTACAGCCTCGGCTGTACGCTCCACGCACTGCTGACGGGCCGGCCGCCGTATGAGGGCAAGGGGCCGACGATGCAGATCGTGGCCCATTCCTCGCAGCCGATCCCGTCGCTCCGCAAGCTTCGCGGCGACGTGCCCGAGCCGCTCGACCGTGTCTTCGCGAAGATGCTGGCCAAGCAGCCGGATGATCGTTTTGCAGCGATGAGCGATGTGATTCGGGAGATCGAGCCACTGTTGTCGTTGGCCACTTCGGCCAAGGCGACGCCGGCAGCGAAGGCCGCCGTTCCTGGAGAATCGCCCACGAAGTCACAGCGGTCGCAGCCATCCAAAGCTGCACCGACTCCGCCGCCAGCCCCGGCCGCATCGCCTCAAAGCAAGCTGCTTGTCGGCCTCGCCGGTGGAGCGGTCGTGGCCCTCGCCCTCTTCCTGCTGATCGTCTTCGGGCTCCCGAGCGGTGAGCCAGAAGGTGACGCGAAGCCGCCGGCCGCAAAGCCTCGCGAGGTTGCGCAGGTCGCGCCGCCGTTGGCGAAGCCCACCGACCCTCCAAAGCTCACGCCCTCCGTAACGCCGCCGGTCCGCGAAAAGCAGGATCCGCGGGCCCGCCCCTCCGGCCCGCGGACACTCGAAAACGTGCTTGCCTCTGCGCCCACGACCGTTCCGTCAACTGGCCCTGTGCAGGAACCTCCGGCTGCAAAACCACCCGCGGAACCCACGCCACCGACATCCGTTCCGACCCCGCCCCCCACTCCGGAACCTGCGACACCGCCTGAAGAGCCTGCTTCGCAACCTGAGCCGAGTGAACAGGAGAAGCCGACCGTAACGGCGGCGGACGCGCGACATGCCGTGCCGAGCGAGAAGGCACAGCAACGCGCCTCTCAGTTGTTGAAGGAAACCTTCGAAGAAGAAATAGCCAAGGCAATAACGCCGACCGCAAAGTCTGATATTGGAAAACAGCTCCTTGCGATGGCGGCCGACATCAACGATGACCCCGCAAGCCGCTACGTGATTCTCGACACGGTTCTGGGACTCGCGATGGACGCGGGCGACCTGCCTGTTGGCCTGGATTCGATCGACGCGATGGCCGGTTTCTTTGCGATCGATGCCTGGTCAAAAAAGGTCGAGTGGATCGCGGCATGCGCGGACGTCGCCAAGAACGCCGAGCAGCGGCGCCTGGCCGCGACGAAGGCGTTTGAGTTGGCAAAGGAGGCCGACGCGGCATCGCAGTTTGAAATTGCCGAGAAGCTCTGCAAGCTCGCGGCGACGGAGGGCAAGAAGGCGGCGCCGTTTCCCCTGATGAAGCAAGTGCGGCTTCTCGACGCCGACGTTACAAAGCGGCTTGCCGCCTTTAAAGATTACGAGAAGGCCCTGCAAAAGCTTGCAGCGAATGCCGCTGACCATCAGGCCAATCTTGCCGCTGGTCGTTACGAATGTTTTGTCGTCGGCAACTGGACGGCAGGACTCGCAAAGCTGGCTGCGAGTGGCGATGCCGACCTCGATCCACTGGCCACCAAAGAGCTCGCTGCTCCGAGCGTTCCTGAGCAACAGATCGAGGTTGCCGACGGCTGGCATGTTCTGGCTGAAAAGGAATCCGGATCGACGGCCGCGAGCCTCCATCGACATGCGGCCGACTGGTACGAAAAGGCGGTCCCAAACGCGACCGGTCTTCTCAAGGCAAAGGCTGAGCGACGCCTCGATGAAAGTCGTGCCGCCGCGGCCGCCACGCCTTGACGCGTGCCATCCCCACGCTTGCGCGAGGGGCTTCTATGCGACCAACTCGCCCTCGGTTTTGTGTCATCCAAGCCCACCGGCGCAAGCAGGTGGGATACGGTGGGATACCGGGTCGCATCACATCCCATTTGCCATCACAAGCGGTCTCGCCCAACAGCCCGCCATCATACGCGGAGGGGCAAAAAAATCACTCTGGCCCGGAGAAGTGACGGTAAACGGCGGGGGATTCCCACTGGCCCACCGTCTCGTTCGGGCCTTGAATATGCCCAAGACGAGAGCCCGTCGCCATCGTTTTGCCGGTTTCGGCGGCCGCGCTCGTTTTGAGAGATAGCGGGGTCGTGGTCGGCCCCGCGGTCGAGCGAGTCCGACCGTGGTCGCCTGCCGCGCACTTGGTCGATCATGTCATCCCACCG
>JBGTKO010000241.1:0-14681 GCA_041744595.1 Pirellulales bacterium | reverse complement strand
GCACCAACACTGTCTCGGCCCGGACACTGCCGGAGCGAGCCGTACCCACGTGGTAGCGGGTGCCGTCGAGCAGGAGGCCTGAGCCCATGGCCGCGGCGATCGTTTGCGGCGCATGCCGTGAAAGCAAATCCGGCGAGAGCGTTGAAAGTCCCGCGACGCCGTCGGTGGCATTCCAAATCAGAAATTCGCTGCCTGTGAGGACTTTGAGTGTTTCGAGGACCGGCTGCGTGAGGGCGACGCGTGACTGTTCGAGGGCTCGCGCCACCTGTGCCTGTTGAGCCTGCGCCGCCGCGTGCGCCCGCTGTGCTGCAAGGAACGCCGCAAAGCCGACATTCGCGAGCACGGCCACGAGGACGAGCCCCACCACCGGCATCACGAGCAATCGAAAGAGCGACCGGCCGGGACGTGTGTCAGCCATGGAGTGTGGTCACGAGCGACAGAAGAAATCGCGGGCATTGCCGGAGCAGACGGCGACGACAAGCGAGTCGAGCCAGTCGCGTCGGTCGGGAAGTCGGCCAGAGGAGACATCGCCGCCGACCAGATCGCAGAGAATTCGCCTGAAGTATTCGTGGCGTGGGAACGAGAGGAACGACCGCGAGTCGGTCACCATGCCCACGAACCGCGAGAGGAGCCCCATGTCGGAAAGCATGTTCATCTGGTCTCGCATACCTCGCTCTTGGTCGAGGAACCACCAGCCGCTGCCCCACTGTATTTTTCCTGCTGGACGTCCGTCTTGGAATGAACCAGGAAGCGCGGCGAAGACCGCATTGTCGGCCGGGTTGATGTTGTAGAGGATCGTGCGGCCGAGCGAATCTTCGCCAGCGAGCGTCGCGAGGAATCGCACGAGGCCAGGGCCTTGCCGAGCGTCACCGATCGTGTCGCAACCGGCGTCGGACCCAAGCCGCTTGGCAAGCAGCGGGTTTGGGTCGCGGAAGGGCCCGAGATGAAGCTGGGTCACCCAGCCGGCCGCGTGGTTGAGCCGGGCCACATGAAGCATGATCCGCACGGCAAAGGCGTCGGCCTCGGGTTTTGTCGCTGCCGTGCCACGCATGGCTTGCTCCCAGATTGTGGCCGCCTCGGCGTCGGTGCATTCACGATCTGGAAGGTATTCAAGACCGTGGTCGGTCGCTCGGCAACCGGCGGCCCCAAAATCGGCGTGACGCTTTTCAAGGGCGGCAAGCAGGCCCGCAAACGTGTCAGTGGAAACGCCTGAGATGTCGGCAAGCCGCTTGGCCCATCGCTGCACTCGCTCCGGCTGCATCACCTTCAAGGCCGCGTCAGGGCGAAACGTCGGGACCACCCGAGTTGCGAGGTCAGAGGCCGCTATTTTTTCATGCCATTCAAGGGAATCGGCCGGGTCGTCAGTCGTGCCGACAAGCTCGACCTTGAACCACCTGAGAATGCCGCGGACCGAGAGATCAGACGACGCAAGCTGCCGGTTGGCCTCGTCCCAGATCGCATCCGCGGAAGCTTCTTCGAGAAGCGTTTCGATACCAAAATGCCGCCGCAGCTCGAGATGGGTCCAGTGGAAGAGTGGGTTTCGGAGCGTGTGCGGCACCGTACGGGCCCACGCCCGAAACTTTTCGATTGGTGATGCCGTGCCGGTTATGAGCTCTTCAGCAACGCCATCGGCCCGCATCGCCCGCCACTTGTAATGGTCTCCGTCGAGCCAGGCTTCCTGGAGGTTCGCGAAGCGGCGATCCTCGGCGATGTCTTTGGGCGAGAGGTGGCAGTGGTAATCGATGATCGGCTGGTCAGCCGCCACGCGGTGGTAGAGGTCGGACGCGACGTCGCTTGCCAGAAGAAAATTTCGGTCGAGAAATGCCATCGCCTCGCGGCCTCCGGGGAATTACACGTCAGCAGCACGAGTGTACCGACGCCGCACGGCGAGCGATGCGTCACCGCCAACAGAAAATCGCTTATGCCGGTGCTCGCTTCCTTGCGAGACTGGGGCTTGGCGCATATCAAGGGCACGGTAGCCCGGATGAAACCTGTCGGCTGAAGCCCGTGCCTGAGCGTGTGTCTGCTGTCGAGTCGGAACCAGCCAGGGGAGCGTCCGTCTGGCGGGTACTTTCTCATGCCCGCCTCGATCGGCATGAGATCGCGGGCTCGCTTGGCGACCTCGGCACATTTCTGCCACTGCTGGTGGGCATGGCCGCCACGAATGGCCTCGACTTCGCGACAGCCCTTTTCTTCGCCGGTCTTTTCAACATCGTCACCGGTCTGACGTTTTCGATCCCGATGGCTGTCCAGCCGATGAAGGCAATTGCGGCCGTCGCGCTGACCGAGGGCCTCACGCCGCCAGAGATCGTCGCGGCCGGGGCGACCGTCAGTCTCGTCATTCTCGTGCTCGGGGTCACCGGGCTCATCAACTGGCTCAACCGCATCGTGCCAAAGAGCGTGGTTCGCGGCCTGCAACTGGCGCTCGGACTGTCTCTGGCGATCAAGGGTATTCACATGGTCTCCGGGACGAATCAATGGTTCGCCGCGGACAGTTACACGACTGGCCTCGTCGCGACCCTCGTCGTACTATTCCTCGCGTTCTCCCGTCGGGTGCCCGCGGCGCTCGTCTTGTTCGTCGCGGGCTTGATCCTCGCCATGTGGACCCATCCGGGGCTCTTCAGCACGCTCGGGCTCGGCTTCACGCTGCCCACATGGTCGCCGCCAGTGTGGGACGATTTTGTGACCGCATTTCCCAAGGCAGCCCTGCCACAGATTCCACTCACGACACTCAACTCCGTGATCGCCGTCTGTGCCCTGTCGGCCGACTTGTTTCCCGACCGTCGTGCCGAGCCTCGAAAAGTTGCCATCTCCGTCGGCTTGATGAACCTCATCGCGTTCTGGTTCGGCGGGATGCCGATGTGTCACGGCGCCGGCGGCCTGGCGGGGCAGTACCGGTTTGGCGCGAGGACCAACGGTTCAATCCTCTTTCTGGGCACCGTCAAAATCATTCTCGCGGTGCTCTTCGGGGCGTCGCTCATGGCCCTCTGCCAGGCGTTTCCCACGAGCATTCTGGGCGTTCTGTTGGCCTTTGCCGGCATGGAGCTCGCGCTGGTCTGCCGCGACCAGACGCGTCGGGCCGACGCCTTCGCGATGCTGCTCACCGCCGCGACGTGCATGGCGCTCAACAATGTCGCCCTCGGTTTTGCGATGGGCCTCGCGATGGCCTGGTGCCTGCAACTCGGCCTTTTTCGGATCGATGAACCGACGGCCCCGTGAGCGCGGCGGCGAAGCTATTCTCGCCGTGCCAACACGGAGAGTGGACGTCTCGAGGGGGATACGATGGCAGCGCCGAAACACCCGATCCTGTATCAGATCAACACCCGAGTCTGGCTGACGGAGCTATCCTGTGTCCTCGGACGCTCAGCCACCTTGGACGATATCCCCGATCTCGAACTCGACCGCTTGGCGGCGCTGGGCTTCGACTGGCTCTGGTTTCTCAGCCTCTGGCAGACGGGCGCGGCGGCGCGTCACGTCTCCCGTAGTCGTCCCGAGTGGCGGCGTGAGTTTCAGGAGACGCTTCCCGATCTCCGCGAGGAAGACATCGCCGGCTCGGGCTTCGCCATCACCAGCTACACAGTCCATGAACACTTCGGTGGGGATGCGGCGCTCGCCCGACTCCGCAAGCGGCTTCACAAGCGCGGCCTCAAGCTCATGCTCGACTTCGTGCCCAATCACACAGGGCTCGGTCATCCCTGGGTCGAAGGTCATCCTGAATACTTTATTGAAGGTACGGAGCACGACCTGGCGACCGCCCCGCAGAACTACACACGGGTCACGGTTCCTGGGAAGGACCGGATCTTCGCCTACGGTCGTGACCCATATTTCGCCGGCTGGCCCGACACGCTTCAGCTCGACTACTCGAGCCCGGCACTTCAGGAAGCGATGATCGGCGAACTGGAGAAGATTTCCGGCCAGTGCGATGGTGTCCGCTGTGACATGGCGATGCTGGTGCTACCCGACGTGTTCGAGCGAACGTGGGGTCGCCCCGCGCCACCCTTCTGGCCGACGGCAATACGACGGGTGCGTGACCGCCATCCTGGGTTCGTGCTCATGGCGGAGGTGTACTGGGACATGGAGTGGACGCTCCAGCAGCAGGGTTTTGACTATACCTACGACAAGCGGCTCTATGATCGGCTTCGGGAAGGGGATCGTCTTCGGGAAGGGGATGCTCGGCCGGTGCGAGAGCATCTTCATGCCGAGCTCGACTACCAGGCCAAGCTCGCCCGGTTCATCGAGAACCACGACGAACCGCGTGCAGCGGCCACGTTCGCTCCCGACGTTCACCGGGCCGCCGCGGCGATCACGTTTCTTGCACCGGGGCTGCGATTCTTCCACCAGGGTCAGTTCGAGGGGCGGCACAAACGCATCTCGCCCCATCTCGTCCGCGGCCCCGATGAACCCCTCGATCAGGCCATCAGTGATTTTTACTCGAGGCTCCTGGCGGTCTTGCGTCACTCCGCTGTTCGAGTCGGCCAATGGCAGTTGCTCGACTGCACGCCAGGCTGGGACGGAAACGAAACGCACGACGCGATCCTCGTGTTCGCATGGCATGATGCGCAGGGCAACGCCGTGGTGGTCGCCGTAAACTTTTCACCGCGCCAGAGCCAGTGCCACGTGCGGCTGCCCTTTGCGGATCTCGCCGGGAAGCAATGGCATCTCGAGGACCAGCTCAGCCCTGCCAGGTACACATGGAACGGCGATGACCTGATGGGCAGGGGTCTGTTTCTGGACATGGCCCCCTGGCAGGCCGGAGCGTATACCCTGCGACTGGTTTCCTGAGATCCCGTCGGCACCGTGACTCGGGGGATTCGAGATCGAAAGCCTGTTGACGGCGAGACGGTATTCTCCGGATGCCTACCATTCATGCGAATCCCGCGAGGAGCACGACGATGCCGCTACGAATGCTCCTCAGCCTGGCGATCGCCATCGGGGCCACTTGTCTTGTGAGGGCAACCGAACCTCCGGCCCGTCGCACGGAGGTATCGATTATCGGCCGGGCGTTCCATATCAACGGGAAGCCGACGTATGAGGGGCGCACATGGAAGGGCCACACGATCGAAGGGCTCTTGTTCAATAGCCGAATGGTCCAGGGCATCTTTGATGATTTGAACCCGAAGACCCGCTCGCGGTGGGCCTACCCCGATACCGGGACATGGGACGCCGACCGAAACACCCGCGAGTTTCTTGCTGCGATGCCCGAATGGAAGCGGCATGGTCTTCTGGCGTTCACGCTCAACCTCCAAGGGGGTAGCCCCGAGGGATATTCAAAGGATCAGCCGTGGCACAACTCCGCGTTTGAGGCTGACGGCTCACTCCGGCCTGACTTCATGGCCCGTCTTGAAAACATTTTCGATCGGGCCGACGAGCTCGGCATGGTCGTGATCCTGGGTTACTTCTACTTCGGCCGCGTCGTGCCGAATGAAAACGTCGTCCGTACGGCGGATTTTCTTCTGCTCCACGGCAACGGCGCGAGCGATCCAAAGCAGATCACCGAGCAGATTCAGAAAACAAAGGCCCTCGCGGGTGATCGCGTGCTGCCGATTCTCTACAACGAGGACGACCACTTCGACTTCAAAAAGCCACGCAACAACCTCGTTGCCGCGGTCGAGGAGTACGTCTCGTGGGGCTACTTTGATTTCCGGATGCGTGGCGAAGGTTTTGACGACGGGTTTCAGAGTGTGCCGGTGAACTGGGCCATCTCGAGCCCCCGCAAGCGAGCCTTCTTCGAGAAGCTTCGCGAGATCACGGGTGTGGGCCCGTAGGGAAGCCACTCGAGCCACGCCGGAGCACGCTCGCAGGGACCGCCCAACGGTCACGGATTGGAAGGTCATGCCATGATGACTTCCACGCTCGTGCGAGCTCCCGGCACATCGGCGAGCCGTCTGTCGCAGGTGACAAGCGTTGCCTCGAGCGCCTCTGCCAGAGCGATGTAGGCAGCATCGTAAGCCGTGCAGTTTGCGCGGAGCTCCCATACCCTGCCGAGCAACCCGTCGTGTGGATAACGGACAATGCCGAGGGCGAGATGGTCCTCGATCGCCTCACGGGCCCGCGGCTCCGTGACCTCCCCGGTCATCACAAATCGCCTGAGCACCTGAGTGACCTCGAGATCGAGAAGATGGGGAGCGGCGATCGTTTCGTCAGAACGAAGGATCCTATCAACAAGGCCTGGATGATCACTCCCGCGGAGCAAGAGATTCAAGGCGGCCGATGCGTCGAGGACGATCATCGCCGGTCGCGTTCCGCCCGAACGGCCTTGGCGGGCGAGGTCTTGAGGCGGACGCTGGACCGCCGGAGCAGCCGTTCGGCGAGCTCGTCTGGCGAGGGGCGTTCGGCGACACGGCGAATTTCAGAAAGCAGAAACTCGGTGAGGGGCTGGCCGGCAAGTGCCGCCCGCGACTTGAGCACGGCATGCACCCCGTCCGGGACGTTTCGAATCTGAATCATCTTGCTCATGCTCTAAAGATAGATGCATGTGCTGCACATGACAATCCTGGATGCCGGAGATTCGCTACGTCCGGCGGCTGCCGAGGGCGATCAGGTCGATCAGTTCGCGGGTCGAGAGTTTCGCGGCCTGGTCGGTGCCGTCGAGGATGCCGGCGACCAGATCGCGCTTGGTGGCGTGGAGCTTCAGGATCTGTTCTTCGATCGTGTCCTTCGCGACGAGCCGGTACACGGTGACCGGACGGGTCTGGCCGATCCGGTGGGCGCGGTCGCTGGCCTGGTCTTCCACGGCCGGGTTCCACCACGGGTCGAGGTGGATCACGTAGTCGGCGCCGGTGAGATTCAGGCCGGTACCTCCGGCCTTGAGCGAAATGAGAAAAAACTCCCCCTCGCCCCGCTGGAAGGCATCGACCCGCTCCCGCCTTTGCGCGGGCGTCGTCTGTCCGTCGAGATACTGATACGTGATCTTCCGGGTATCGAGCGCCTCGCGAACAAGGGCGAGGTGCGACGTGAACTGGCTGAAGACGAGCGCCCGGTGATGCCCGTCACGCAGCTCGTCCACCGTTTCCAGAAAGAGGTCGAGCTTCGCCGACGAGTCTTTCCAGCCCGCATCGACCAGCCGCGGATGGCATGCGAGCTGGCGAAGCTTTGTGAGCGCGGCCAAAACTTGAAAACGCTTGTCCTTGCCGGTGTCGCCGCCCACGTCGGCAAGCTGAGCGATGGCCGACAGACGGGCGTCTTCGTAGCGGCCTCGCTCGGCGGCCGAAAGCTCGGCTGAGAGTTGCACCTCCGTCCGTGGCGGAAGCTCCGTCAGCACCTCGCTCTTCGAGCGTCGCAGGACAAACGGCCGGAGCACGCGGGCGAGCGATCCTTTGCGTTCGGCGCTTTTGCCCTTTTCAATCGGATCGGCAAAGACTTCGCGAAACCGTTCCCAGCTCCCGAAGAGCCCTGGTGAGACGCCACGGAAGACGCTCCAGAGATCACCAAGATGGTTTTCGCACGGTGTGCCGGTGAGGGCAAACCGCCAGTCGGCCTCGACACTCCGTACGGCGCGAGCGGTCTTCGTTTGGCTGTTTTTAATGGCCTGGGCTTCGTCGAGCACGAGCGTGCCCCACTTGACGGCGGCCAGGTCGTCGGCGTGCTGGAGCAGGAGGTGATAGCTCGTAACCAGCATGTCGCCGGGGCCGAGCGACGCCAGAAACTCGGTGCGATCGGTGTCGCGGTACACAATCGGTGTGAGGGTCGGTGCAAAACGCTCCGTCTCGCGAACCCAGTTGAACCCGACCGAAACGGGCGCGACGACGAGGATCGGGCCTACATCACGGCGTGCCAAGAGCACGGCTAGGGCCTGGACGGTTTTGCCAAGCCCCATGTCGTCGGCCAGGATGCCACCGACACCCCACTCGGCAAGCCTGCGGAGCCACTTGAAGCCCTCGATCTGATAGTCCCGCAGCTCGGCAGTCAGCGTCGTCGGCACTTCGGGATCGAGGTCTGTTGCCCGGTTGAGGCGCGAGAGCGATTCCTTCCAGCGTTTGGATGCCTTGAGTGCGACCGTGTCGTCGAGGAGGTCGGCAATGACCGGGGCAGCAGTGGCGTTGAACTCGAGCTTCCCGCGGTTCGAGTGCAGCATGTCGGCGACCGACGCGAGTCGCTCGCGAAATGCCTTCGTGATCGACGCAAACTGACCCTTGCCAAGCGGGACGTATCGCCGCCCCTCTTTGAGCGCGGCAAGCAGATGAGCCAGCGGGAGCGTTTTCCCTTCGAGTGTGATCGACCCGGAGAGGCCAAACCAGTCATGCTGATCCTTGATCTCGACTTTCAGAGCCGCCGGCGCGATCTCGCCCAGCACGCTCATGCGACGAGCGGATGTGTCGGCTGGCCAGACCACGAGCGGATCGTTCTCTGGCCGTTGCCGAATGGCATCGAGCACGTCAAGCACGTCGTCATCGCTGGCGAGCCGCCATGCAAAAGGTTCGGGCGAATCGAAACGAGTGAGCAGAAGCTCATTGGCCAGGGCCGTTCCACGGCGGCGTTCATCGTCGAGATCCCGCGCAACCCGCACCCGCTCGTCGCCCCGCTTGCCGGCCACCTCGACCGGTCCGTGTGCCGGCACGAGGGTGGCTCCATCGGGAGCGGGGATGACACAAAGGTCGAGGGATGCGCCTGTCGGATCGGTCGGCTCGATCCGCAGAACCATCGTCGTATCCGCCTCGATCAACTCCCCGTTGATCGAATCGGGAAGTGAAACCGGCACGGATGCTTCGAGGGCGGGAAGCCGCTTCAGGAATTCTCCACGCGCCTCCTCCGGAATCGTGGGCACTCGATTCATGAGCGAGACGACCAGCTTCGACAGGTCCGGGTTTGATTCGGCCAGGATCAACGCCTTCGCATCGTCGTCGATGGCGGCCATGCAGCGGTCGCTCAGCCGCGCGACGAGACGGAACTCGGGTGCCGGTCGGCCGTCGAAGGAAGGGGCCAACTGCCACGCCCCATCGTGGTCACGAAGCGACAACCCGAGGACGCCACGGCGGATGGTCATCGGTGAGCCCTCGTAGAATACGAGCGGATGACCGACGAGTGCTTCGAGGATCGGCGGCCACTGCTCCTCACTTGGCTCCCGCTGGTAGGGATGGAGGGCCGCTGCACGGATCACGGCCAGGTCGGCAGGTGTGACATGCGGCCCCGGCCGGCTTCTCAGATCGTTCCACCGGGCCATACGGCCCCGGTTCCATCCCACCTTCTTTGTTGCTTTCGGGGTCTGTTCGACAGGCTCGACGGTGATCGGGGCCCGGTATGCTCCCGGAAAAGTATCGGCGATGATCCGCCAAATGAGTCGCGGGTGCGAGTCGTCGGAGCGAGCGGCCCGATCGCCCTGACCGCTCGAGGGCCGTGCTAGAAACGTGTCGAGCTGCTCGAGCGCGGCCTGCCAATTCGCGTCGGCCTTCTCGAGGAGCCTCTGCACGAGCGACGAGTCGAGCCCGCGATCAAACTCCCGGCGGAGGACGACCGCCGCTGCGTAGGTGTGTTGGCACAAGATCGTGGCGTCGGAATAGCCGCAGGAGCACGATGCATCCAGGAAGTATTCCTGGTCGGATGGATCATCGACCTGGATGTAGACCGAATACGTCTCTCCGTGGGTTCCTTTGCACCGGCAGGCGATATGCCGCCGCTCTGGCACATAGTGCATTCCGGCGATGCGGGGAATGAACAAGCGGCCTCGATGGGCGAGCTGGGGCTCATGCAACTCCACGAGCTCGTTGATTTCATTCCGCCACTGCACGAGCGACGGGTCGAGCGAGCTTGGCAGAGCACGAACGCCCGGCAATTGAGACGCGAAGGCGTCTCGAATCCGTCTTAAGGTTGCCGCGTCGATCATCAGGCATCCTGCCTCACATAAAAACCAACCGTGGGAACCAAGGTTTTTGAGCGACAGCAGTGTACTCGGCCGGCTGCAATTCTGGCGACGATCGAACTGTTCCTTGTCAGTCGAAAGCGGCCCGTGAACGGTCGCGTTCGCCTAGTCAGCGCTGGTCACGTTTCTGCCGAGAACGCACGGCTTTCACCGAGATCGCCGCTTCGTCAAGCGGACTCGTCCGGTGGCATGAGAGGCACAATGGAATCGCGACCTGTGCTGGAGCCGCGAGTTCGAGATCGGCGTTGTGCACATAGAAACGGCCTCGCGGTAATCGGGCGAGGTCGTCGCCGGTGCCACCTTTCTGTCGGATCTGGTCGCGGGCCGCATCGAGGGCCGCCGGTGAATTCACCTTGCCGTAATACTGCGTCGAGCAGTTGGCAACGATTCTCGTCTCGATGTCCTTAGGGTTCTGCGTGGCGAAGATGATGCCGAGGTGATACTTCCGCGCCTGGGCCACCAGCCGAGTGAGGCTTTCTTTACACGCTGAGGTTCGCAGCGAGGGCACGTAGTCGCGGGCCTCGTCGATCACAAGCAGGCCACGCAGCGGCCTTGGATGGGGATCCGGGTGTTTCTTGATCCACGCAAAGAGCGTCATCGCAAGCTGGTTCAGGAAGTGGCGGGCCGATTCGTCCCCCTGAAGGCCAATCAGGCTGATGACGGAGACGCGGGTTCGATCGCCCGGCAGGTCGTCACCGAACAAGAGGGCCGGATCGAGTGGAGCGCCTTGGGACCGCAAGAGCGGATTGGTCTCCACGGCCACCTTCAGGGCGTCGGACATCTGCTTGGCAAGCCTTTCCTCGCTGGCCAATCCCAGCCGTGCGTCTGGCGGTAAGTCAGCGAGCATCTCAATGTAAGCGCCGAGCTTGCCGCCTCCTTGTTTGCCGAAGAAAGAGAGCGACCTTGAGAGAACGCCCTTTGCGTTCTTGGCGGCGGTCGAGTTTCCGGCGGCAACGATTGGAGCGAGCGCGGCACAGGCCATCTCGACCGCCGCCTGATACTCCTCCTCGTCATCAGCCACAGCGGCGAGGTCTGGCAGCGGCTCGAGGGCCACCGGATTGCCGCTCTCCCTGCCCGGAGTCCAGATCGTCACGTCGGCCTTTTGCCGGAACCGCACGGCCTTCTCATGGTCGTCCGGTCCCCACGACTCGGGTGGCGACGGCCACGGTTCGTCGAGTGCCGCCAGGTCGTTGGCGCCATCGATGACGATCGACGGCACGCCCACGAGCGCGGCTTCTTCGATGAGTCGCTTGAGCAAGACGGTTTTACCCGAACCGACCCCCGCGACGACGAGCGCGTGCTTCTCGAGCGAGGTCACTGGCATCGAGAGCATCTCGCCGATCTCGGACCCGACGACACGATTGCCCAGAGGAATCACCGCGGTCGGCGGCTGCGCCGCAGACTCGCTTTGAGGAGGCCTGGCCGGAGTTGTTTTTTTGGCTGTGGATTTTTCTACCGTGCCGAGCGGCGGGGCGGCTGGCAGCTTTGCTGGGTTTTCACTCTCGGCGGTCGCTGCGGCCGCGGGCGCAGCGGGCCGGAGCGGCTGTTCAGCGGGCGGGTTTGCGGGTTGGTCACCAAACAGCAGCGGGTTCGGAACCGCGTGGCGAATGAGCGCGAGGCTGGAAAGCGGTTTGCGCGACCGCAGCCAGGCCTTTAGGTCAGGATCGCCCGCCTGCTTCATCCGAAAAATCGCATGAAGTGTCCGCAACTCGTCGTCAGTCGGGGCGAGGAACGTTCCTCCTGCCTTGGTGAACCGTTCGGCGTTCTTCTGGGTCACGGCGCCGCCGGGAGTGGGCGTCGTCCGCACGATTCCCAGATGCCGAAACTTGAGGGCATGGTCGATCCCCGATTCGGTCATCGCGGCACCGAGCCTACTCTGGTAGGCGCGGGCATGCGTCGCCTGAAGGGCCCGCAGGCAATAGTGCTCCTCGCGATTTTTCTCACTGATGAATACCAGCCGAAGTCGGGCGTGGAGCGGCTGGGTTTTCGAGCCGCCGGTGAAGTGCTCGTCAACCTGGGCATCGACATCGTCGGGCAGGTCATGCTCGTGGAGCAGGCAATGGAGCGCGGTCTGCAAGAGCGGCGCGAGCCGCTCATCCTCATGCCCTGCTTCGAGCATCGCGGCCGGGTGTGCCTCGGCCTGGTAAGCGGTAAACATCTGGTCCAGGTGGGCCAACTCCGCGACCGGTTGGGGTTTTCCATCCGGCAGATCGAAGGATGATGCCTCGTCGATGACTTTCCGGCGGAGCCAGTGTTGTCGCCAGGCTTCGCACTTCTTCAAGACCTCGCGAGGCGTGCTGGGTTTCAGCTCTTCAAAAGCCTCGGGTCGGAATGGCCACGTCGGATAGGGTGGGTGAAAGTCGGCCGCATGAAAGGCCTGTGCCAGGCGATTGCAGACGACGGCCTCGGCGACGGCCCGGTGCTGCACCGCGCCGAGCGTGTCTGGTGGGAGCACGAAGCGATCGAGGAACGTCTTGAGGACCGTCGCCTCGAGCGTGTGCCATGTGCTTTCGACACAGCTCACCACGACCAGCGTTCGCCTCGTCACGTCATAGAGGCCGCCGAGACCTCCACCGATACCTGTGATGATGGCCTCGGCACCGAAGCGTTCCTCAGAAGTGGCCTCGCTTGCCCGTTGAAAGGCCAACTGCGTCACGATCGGGTCGAGTTGATCGAATGCCAGAACCGTCGGGCCCGTGAGGCTCATAATCCAAGAGAGCGCCTCGACGATTCTGCGTGGCTCCTCGCGGGGCACATCGAAGCCGAGCCCGCGGCAATCGTCGGCATCGATCTCCTGTCCCAGGAGCCAGGCTTGCCCGGTGCTCGCTATCGAGAAGTCGTCGGAGTTCCAGCAGACGAGGGCGCGGATCGTGTTGTGATACTTCATGACCTCGGCTGGATGGACCTTGTACAAGGCACCCAGAGGTTTTTGGATGTCCCTTGCCAGGTCGCTGCTTTTTTGCCGGGCGAGGAGCGTGAGGATTTCGGCGGCAGGCTTGGTCACCTTGGCATGAAACTGCTGCTCGATGAGGTTCTTGAGAATGAACTGGTGCTGGAAGAGATCGCCGTCGTACCGCACCTGGAGCGAGCCGATGGTGCCCTGGAGGACCGTCGCCCAGAAGTCGCGCACGTCGGTCATGTCGACGAGCACGAACGCGGCCTTGCGACGGGCGGCCTCCCGACGGAAGGCGCCCAGCAGGTGGGTCTTACCCGTACCACCACTGCCGTTGATGACCCAGCCGAGCGGTGAAGCAGACCCCTCGGCTGCCATGAGCGTCTCGAGCTTCTCGATAAACCGCTGGCGAATCTCCTCGTGGAGGTTTGGCACATCCCATGCAGGATCGTCCCACACGCTCGCAAGCCGCGTTGTCCAATCGAAGTCGGCGACGCGGAGCGCTTCGAGTTCCGTTGATTTCATGCGTTGTGTCTCCCCATGTACAGGATGTGACGGACGTCACCGGCCGGCGTCCGAAGAACAGCCTCACGATCGCGGGGCTCGATCTCGAGAGGGTTGTCGAGCGGGAAGAGCGACACCGTGCCTTGGACCGCGAGGCCCAGAAGCGCTCGGTCGAGCTCGTCGCGTGGCACGTCAGAAAGGGCTTCGCGGAGATCGGCAAGCCGCACGCGGACGGCGATTCGGCCGTCGGCGAGTTTCTTATATGCCGCCGCGATCCGACCGGGCAGGTCATCCTTCGGTTCTGACGGCGAGTCAGTCCGCCTTGTTGCTCCCGGGTCTGGATGGAGGAAGTCGGCCAGGCTTTCTTGTTTGGATTCGAGATACTGACCAAGCTTGAAGATCAGCGATTCGAGAGTGTGGACGGTCCTGGCATTCGGGCTGAACGCCATCGGCTCCGTCGCGTGGACGTTCAACCAGTTCCAGCCGGCATCCGTAAGCTCCAGAAAAATCGCCTTTCCGCGGCCGTGCTCCGGCGTCCGCTTCTCCTCGATGATGAGGCCCGCTGCCTTCAATGCATTGCGATATTTTGTTTCGATTTTTGGTGGTTGAAGCTTGGTGAGCCAGTCGCCGCCAGAGAGGGCCAGCCGCCACAGAAGCAGCCGCTCCATGGGCTGGAGGCTTTCGTGCTGGGAGTGCTCGTCGCTCATGGTTGTTGATCCTCCATGGGAATGTGCGACCGGCGGACCTGAACGAGGTTTCGGATTTTCTCGAGTGCCCGTTCGCTGTCGGCCATGATTTCGTCGTGGGGAATCCGGAGCGTGAGATAGCCCGTTGCGGAGAGCTCGTAGTCACGTTGACGGTCTGCGGCAAAGGCCCGTCGATCCGAGTGATGACCGTAGCCATCGACCTCGACGATCAGGCGTCCGGCTTCCCAAAGCAAGTCCGCGAGAAACACGCGACCAAACCGAGACCGGACGGCCATGTTGTATCCGAAGAGCCCCGCCAGTTCGGGATCGTCGCCGAGCCGCATCGCCAGGAGCTGTTCGCCTGGGCTGAAGGGGTGTGGCCTGCCGACGGTCGGCCAGACCCGCTCGGTACGCTCCTCAGGAATCGGTGGCTGCTGTTCCGAAGGGGCGACTTCCACTACGGTCCAGTGGATCGCGCCGAAGTTGATGCCGTCGAGAGCGTCGGCGGTCGCTGCGTCTGCGGGGATCACGACGACAAGCCGCGCGGTCGTTGCCTGTGCGAACCATTCTGCGGCTCTGGCGAGGCCGAGGAGCGAGTGGGGCTTCACTGACTCGAACCCGACGACGACAAGCAGGTCATCAGGTTCGACTGCCCGCGCGAGCTGGGCGGCCTCGACTGCCGGCGTGAACCCTCGTGGCCGTGGCGGCTTGCCACGTCGGCAGAAGGACGATGCCCGCCTCG
>JBGTKO010000240.1:0-3113 GCA_041744595.1 Pirellulales bacterium | reverse complement strand
GCAACGCGATCCGGGCCGGCGTCGTTTGATGTGGCAGGCGCGACACGCGTACGGGTGGTGCGGCCGTCGGACTCGCGTGATCGATTGGCGAGTGAGTTTCGAACGGCCGTGAGCGGCAACGACATCGACTGGCTCGAAAGGGAATGCCGTGTGACGGCGACTTTCGACGTGGGGGGCGAACGGGATATCGTCCGGTCGATCGTGGTGCTGGCCGATCCCGATCTCGAGCCGGTGCCTGTCGCCGATGAACCAACCCCGCAGCCACTCGGCGCCGGCCGATGGCTCCTCGAACGGTCGCAGGCTCGGGCCGGCTTGGCTCGTTTTTCCATGACGTTTCAACAACCGCTCTCGGAGCCAGTCGGAGTCTTCGAGCCGCCCGGCGTCTGGATCGAGGGCGTCGCGAACGATGCCCGAACGATCAGGCTGCGGCCGGCAGCGACCCTCGACGCCACCGTGGAACTGCCGCTCGGCATGGTGCTCGCCCGACCGAAGCTCGACGATGGCCCGAGCACGACGGCCTTGTGGCGGCATGACGTGGCCTTGGCTGCCGTCGAGTCGATTGCCGCTGCGACCCAGCCACGCGCACGGATCACCGTACGGCGGCGTCCTTCGAAGCCGCGGGCCAGTCAGGAAGTGTTCGTGCAGTTCGAGGAGGATGCCGTGAGCCTGCGGCTACGGTGTCAGCTCGATGCGGCGGCATTGCCGCTGTTCGAGATTCCGGTCGAGCTGCCGTCGGCAGCGGTGATCGATCGGGTGGGGCTTGTTCGTGAACGGACCCTCGAGGACGGGAGTCTGCAACTTGTCGGGATCGATATCGCATGGTCACAGGTCGCTGCTGACCGCATCGTCGTCATGGTTCAGCGGCCGAAGACAGGACGGTTCCGGTTCGACCTCGATGCAAGGCTCCCGATCCGTCCGACAGGTCGTGGTCGAGTGCCACTTGCCCGCGTGGTGTCGCCCGGGGAAGTGCCGCTGACGCTGACGTGCCGAGCGACACCGCCGCTCTCGGTGACACTCGTCGGTGAGCCGGGTGAGGTCATGCCCTTTCTTGCCGACCATTTCGATGTGCCGTCGGGCGAGCCTGCCCCGGAATACGAGCTCGAGCGTGAGCCGGTGGCCGAGCCCGAGTGGTCGCCTGAATCGGACGATGGTTCGGCCATGCGGGCTGACCGCGCCGGCGTCGATCTCACGCTCGTCAATCTTGCCATTGACCGTCGTGGCCGCTGCCGCGGGATCGTGCGATTCGATCTGGTCGCGCCGCAGCCAGTCTTGACGCTTCGCCTGCCGCCCGGACTCCGACTGTTCGATGTCCGCGTTGATGGCCGCGAGGTGACGGCAACGCCAAGGGAAGGGGCTGCTTGGAACGTCCGGCTTCATGACATCACCTGGCCGCGAACGGTCGTCGCAGTGATCTCGGGGGTCGTCGGCGGACGGTTCGCGGATGGCGAGCCGATTCGGCTCGATCCGCCGCAGATTGAAGGCTTGGAGTCGGGGCCCGTCTTCTGGTCGATCGAGACGCCGGCAGGAGTCCGTGTTCGAGTATCACCCCCGGCCCGCGCGCTGGGTGATATCGAATGGCAGGGTCGGTTGGCAGACGGGCAGGCCAGAAAAGAGGAGGCCTTTGCCGCCGCGATCGTCGGGTTTTCCGAAGGTGATCTCGACCGTCTTCGCACCTTCGCGGCTGCCCGTCGCGATGGCATGATGCCCAGGGGTGAGCGGGCATGGTACGCCGCGTGGCAGAGCCCACGCGACGCCGAGCCGGTTCGTACGCGGGTCGTATCGACGGGCAGCGGAGCCGTGACGCTCAGGGCCGTGCGAGACGTTCCCCTGTCGGTCGCGGGCCGAGGTTTGGCGACGGCGATCGTCGTCGCGGTGGCACTCGGCGGGTGGCAATTTGCTCGCCGTTTTCCAGGTGCCTGGCGGTTCGTCGTGCCGCTCGTCCACCGCTGGTGGTGGGTGGCATGCGGACTCACTTGGATTCTCTTTCTCGAGCCATCGCTGCCTGGGTGGTGCATGCTCGTATTCGGAGCGTGGTGTGCCTGGCCGGTCGCGTGGCGACGGAAGCAGGCCGGTGATGACGGGGATGTCTCGGCGAACGCCAGTACCCGTACCGTGATGCCAGGTTGACACAGAAACGCTCGTCCGTCTCGCGGCCGCGAAAAGCGGTCTGGCTCCCTCACGACGGCCTCGCTACCGTCCGCTCCCGCTCGAAATCGGCCCGGCAGACATGGCTTCACCATGCCTCCGTCGCGGCCTGACGACCGCAAGGAGGCTCGGCAGCGACATGACGGTGCGACGCAATCGGTGGTGGCCGTGGGCAGGGCCCTTGTGTTTCATTGCGGCTGCCGTCGCGGTGGCAGTTGCCCCCGCCCAAGCCGTCGGCTATCGGACAGCGAACTTCGTCGTCGAGGCGCCGACCGAGCCACTGGCCCGCAAGATTGGCGAGGCAGCCGAGCAGTATCGGCATACGCTCGCTGTCGAATGGATTGGCCGGCCGCTGCCTCGGTGGAGCCGTCCTTGCCCGATCACGGCCCAGGTAGCCCCTCACCTGGGCGCTGGCGGTGCCACGAGTTTCGTGTTTGACCGGGGCGAGGTGTTCAACTGGACGATGACGATCCAGGGAAGCGAGGAGCGGATTCTCGACTCCGTACTCCCCCATGAGGTCACCCACACGATCTTCGCGAGCCATTTCCGGCAACCCTTGCCTCGATGGGCCGACGAGGGTGCTTGCACGACGGTGGAACATCCCGTGGAGCGAGCCCGTCAGCATCGCATGCTGATCGAGTTTCTATCGACCGGACGCGGCATCGCCTTTCCCGACATGTTCGCGATGCGGGAGTATCCGCGAGACGTCCTACCGCTCTACTCGCAGGGCTACTCGTTGGCCCGCTACCTCATCGAGCGGGGCGGTCGGCACAAGTACGTCGCGTTCGTCGGCGATGGCCTCGCCACCGAAGACTGGCCGAGCGCCCTCCAGAAGCACTACGGCGTGGGCGACCTCGCACTCCTCCAAAACGTCTGGCTCGATTGGGTGAAAGAGGGCTGCCCGGCGCCGCCAGCCTCGCTTGCGGCGGCAGCTCCGCCGGCCGCAAACACCTGGACCCCGACGGCCC
>JBGTKO010000239.1:0-5733 GCA_041744595.1 Pirellulales bacterium | reverse complement strand
GTAGTCGCCCACAAGAAGCCGGACTCGCGCACCCGCGGCGAGCGCACTGAAGAGGCTTTTCCCGACGATGTCGAGGCCGGACGGCTGAACGAACGACGCGAGCAGGTCGATCTCGCTTGCACCAGGGAGCCGGTCAGCGAGGTGCGGCCAGAGCGGCCGCGCTGGGCCGGTGGTCAGTGCGAGTCGCGGTTCTCGTAGGCTCGACACTCCGTGACAGGCATCATGCCATTCCGGCGGAACGGCCCTCCTGTCCGCGAGGTAGTTTCCCTTTTCCGGGATCACGTGTCGCACGCCGCCACGCGGGTCGGCCATGTCGCCTGTGTACCTCGGGATCACATGCACATGCACGTGCGGCACGGTCTGGCCGGCGGCGGGGCCGGCGTTGAAGCCGACGTTGTAGCCATCGGGCTTTGGGTCGAGCCGCACATCAAGGAGCCGCTTCACCTCACTGACCAACGCCATGAGCGCCGCCTGCTCCTGCGTCGTGCAATCAAAAAACGTCATCACGACCCGCCGCGTGATCACGAGCACGTGCCCGGGCGAGACGGGAAATGAATCGAAGATCGCAAAGCAGAGGTCGTTGGCGCGGACCCACTCCGCCTCGGGCACTTTCAGAAACGGCGAGGTGGAGTCGGGATTCATGGCTGAAAGTGTACGACGCCAAGGGGCAACATTTGGTTTCGGTCGGAATCGAGGCAGAGCGTCAGCACAAGCCATGTCGTGGCTGCAAAAGGTTTGTCTCGGTGCTTGTTAGAGCTCTTCGGAACGAGAATTCCATGGACAGCCAACTGCTGCCGCCAAGCATCACGTCCAAGGCACTGCGGCCGTTGGAGCATGCGGTTCCCGCGGCGGTCTCTCACTTAAACCATTGAACGATTTCTTGCTTGGCACCATCACTGAGCTGGATCGCAAGAAAGTCGTTGAGTCGCTCGGGCGAGGGATCTACGCGGTTCGCGTCGACTCGTTCGTCCCACGTCTCGTAGTCATCGGGCTCGGCGGCAATGATTACCCCGATTCCATGCCGCTTTGCCTCCTCGCACACCTGGTCAAGGAGGCTCTCGATCGCGGGTATCTCTTGCTGGTCTTCCGGGACATGCAACAGCACGTAGGCGCGAGTGGCGGCCCTCCGGTGCGCGAGCGCTTCGTAGACCACGGTGACATCGATGGAGTCCGCCGCCTTGACTTCAAAAGAAGCTACGTCGAAATGACGGCCAGGCACATAGACATACGTGGTCATGCCGACCACGGTAATGTCGGGCCTGGACCACTTGCCGCCGGTGTCACGCTTTCCTTGCTTGGCCGTGATCTCGACGAGGCTCTCGCGAAATCGGCTGTCCTTGACCCAATGCTCTCGCACGACCCGGGCCATTGGCTCGTAAAGAGCATCCTCAGAAATGGTCGCTCCGAGTCGATTGGGGCGCCCCTCGGGTGACACCGTTCGGCCTTCGACAGGTTCCAGGAGCGTTGGTGACACCGCGGCTGTCGCTTGTGGCCCAACAATCCGAACGCTGCCCCCCTTGCCTCTTCCAAGCTGGAGTTGTCCAGCATCCACGAGGCGATTGCGGATGGGCCAGTAGGTGTCATCGTCCCAGGCGAGTTCGCGCACGAGCGAGACATTGCCCGCAACGCCTCCCTTTTCATTCAGTTTTCTCAGAAGCTGCCCCTCAAGGGCCTTGATCTGGTCCTCCGACTTGCCTTCAAGTGACATCTACAACTCCTCGGCACAAACAGGTTATTTTACGCCCCGACCAATGTAGCTACCGGTTTTCCCCGCTCTTGAAACCACTACACTACCGGCGGGGTGGGCCAGGGAACATCCCCGGCACGGCAGAGCCAGTCATGTCCCGGCAGGCACCGCGTGCCGCTTCCTCGGATGAGCGGAGTCGGGCCATGGCTGAAGCGCCGTGCAGGCCGAGTCGTAGAGGAACTGCAGACGGACTCTTCCAACGTTCTTTTTGCCATTGAGGGTAGGTCAACACCATGAGCAGCGATGACTTGGACGAGGACGACGACCTGGAAGATGCCCTGGAAGTGGAGGATTGACGCTTCATATGCCTATTCGCATTGTTCATACGGCCGACAACCACGTTGGCATCCTGTTCAACCGGTATCCGACCGACGTACGCACCAAACTGGCGAATGAGCGGTTTGCGGCCCTTGAGCGGCTCGTCGAAGCTGCCAACTCGCGGCAGGCCGACTTTTTCGTCGTCGCGGGCGACCTGTTCGATTCGCCGCGGGTGACGGTTGCTGACATCAAGCGCTCCGTCGACGTGCTCAAGGCATTTGCCGGAGTGGCGGTGCTCGTGTTGCCGGGCAATCACGACTACTTCGCGGGCCCGGGGACGGATGTCTGGAAGCGATTTCGTACCGCCGCGGAAGGCGTGGGAAGTATTCATCTCCTCACTGAGCAGGTCGTGCAGTCGTATGAGGCTGGCGGGGAGCCAGTGCACTTCTTTCCCTGTCCGTGCCCCTCGAAGACGAGCGCAGAGCCGACGATCGGCTGGGTGTCGGATTCGGTCGGTGAACACCCAGATGGACTGCGGATCGGGATCGCCCATGGCAACGTCTCAGGCCTGGGGCTCGATACCGAAGGGCAATACTTCAACATGGAACCTGAAGCCCTCGAGGCAGCCGGCATGGCGACCTGGCTGCTCGGCCATATTCATGTGCCCTTTCCGACGACCGAATCGGGCGAGCAGTCGCCATACTTCATGGCCGGCACGCACACGCCCGACTCGATTCGTTGCCGCCACGGTGGCTCGGCATGGTTGATCGAGTGCGACGGGGATCGGGTCACGGGCTTCGAACGGCTATCTCCGGGCGAAGTGCGGTGCGTACGGTTTGAGCGTCAACTCAATTCGGCGGACGATGTCACGACGCTGGTTCGTGACTGTGAGGCGCTGGATGCCAAAACGACCGTGCTCGACCTGCAACTCACGGGGCGTCTTTCGGCCGACGAACGAGCTGAGTTCGCGAATGCGATCGACCAGCTACGGCCTGAGTTTCTCAGTCTCACGGAGGAAACCGACCTTCACGATCGGATCGACGCCGCCGCGATTCAGACGCGCTTCCCGGAAGGGACCCTCCCCCATCGACTCCTGACCGCTCTCCTGGCCGACGAGGATCACCCCGACGCCGCCACGCTGGCCTATGAACTGATCGAGGAGGTCACGAACGCATGAATCTGAAGACCGTCACGCTCCACCCCTTCGGCCGCTTTACCGACGAATCATGGACCCTTGACCAGCCGTTGGTCGTGATTCATGGCCCGAACGAGCTTGGAAAGACGACGCTGCGGCAGGCGATCATGCACGGGCTCTTGACGTCAACTGATCAGACCACGAAGCAGTTCGGCAAAACGGTCGAACGGTGGATCCCGCAGCCAGGCGGAGATCACGCCCGCGTCACGCTCACCTTCGAGCACGGCGGCTCGGCGTGGAAGCTCGTCAAACGCTGGGGCGCCGGGGCCTCCAGTCTGCTCACCGACGGCACGACCGTCATCGGTGATGATGCCAATGTCCAGCAAAAGCTGGCGGAACTGCTGACCCACAACGAGGCGACGTTTCGGCATGTGCTGTTCACGGGGCAGGCCGAGCTCGAACAGACGCTCGATGCGATTGAAGAGAACAGCGGTGAGCTCCGCGACATCCGTGACTTGCTTCGCATCGGAGCGGGGGCTGCAGGCGGCGTGGACGAGCAGCGGCTGCGTCGGGAACTTGACGAGAAGATCGGAAAAGCCTTCGGCCGTTGGGACGACGGGCGCGGGAGGCCCGAGCGGCAGAATGGCCAGGAAAAGGGCATCGCGAATCCGTGGATAAATGGAAAGGGTCACATTCTCAACGCCTGGTATGCCTGGCAGAGGGGCGTCGCGGGGCGCGACGATGTTCTTGAACTCGAACGCAACATCGATCACGTCAACCAAGAGGTGGCTCAGCAGGAGCAAATCGCCTCCGAATCGTCGGCATTCTTGAAGCAATACGGTCATCTGCGAAACGACCTCAACGAGCGAGGGCTGCTCGAGGAGCGGCTCGTGCGACTCAAGAGCGATGCCCTGAAGTTGGGCGATGTGTACCGAGGCTGGCCTGTCGCGAACGCGGCGGTTGATGCGTGGGCCACGCGAAAGACGGAGCTCGAGAAAACGCGGGACGACCTTCAAGCAGAACTGGCAAACGCTGAAAAGCGTCGAGATGGTGAAGCCACCCGAGAAGCCTTCACGCGTGTGAAGACGGCGAAACTCGCCTGGGAAGAGGCTGTCGCTGCGGCTGAAAAATCCCCTGCGCCGGAAAAAGATCAGATCGATGAAGTTGATCGGCTTTCTGCGGCAATTACCGCGACGGAAAACAAGCTCGCGGCTCGTAAGCTGGCATGGCGGATCGAAGCCGAGAAACCCGGCGATGTCCGGGTCGAGCGGGGGATCGAGCCTGCCGAAGCGCTCACGATCGGTCCCGACGGCGCGGCGGGCACCGCCGAGGCGAGAGTGCGCGTGGTGGCCGGCGGGATCGCGCTCACCGTGAAAAGTGGCGACGACGACGTGGACGATCTTTTTCGGACGCTCGGCGACAACCGCGCCCGATTGGCTGAGGTGTTGGCGGCCCTCAACGTTCAATCGCGAGACGAGCTCATCGTCATGGCCGAGAAACGTCGCGATGCTGACGCGGTCGTCAAGGAGAAAAAGGCTGCTTTGACAGGCGCCCTCGGCAGCAAGACTTTTGAGCAGTGGGAGGAGGCGATCACGGCACTCGACGATCTGCCAAGCACCCGGGACGTCAAACTTGTCATGACCCAGCTTGAAACCGTGCGCACTCAGATCATCACGGAAGGGACCGAGGCAAAAAAACATCAGACATCGCTCGATGCGTGGACGAAGGCATACACCGACCAGGATGCCTTGGAGGAGAAACTCCTCACGGCGAAAGCGGAACTGAAGACACAAACGGAACGGCTGCAAACGCTTGCGACCCTCCCCGCGGGGTTTGACTCGCCGCAGGCACTCATCGCGAAGCTCGACGAGTCTCAGCGGAGCAAGGACGAAGCCCAGGAGCAGCTCACGAGCTTGAAGACCCATTGTGCCGAGTTGACGACGACGCTCGGCGATCGCCGCAGCCAGGACGTGGCGGAGGCCGCCGAAGTGGCCCAGCGGAAGTTTGAGCGGGCTCGCGCGGAGGGGCGAGCCTACCAGCGGATCAAGCAGGAGTTGGATCGAATCACGGCTGACGCGGAAGCTGATCCGCTCGGACCGTTCGGCGACAAGGTCGCCGCGTTGTTTTCCAGGATCACCGGAATGAATTCGTCCCTCGAGTTTGACGGGCAGATGCCGACGCAGGTGGTACGGGGCTCGGTATCACTGCCGCCGGATCGCCTGTCCCATGGTGGCGGCGGTGCGCTTGCCCTGGCGGTTCGCCTGGCGATGGCGGAAGCCTATCTGGCCAATGGCGGTGGCTTCCTGATGTTTGACGACCCGCTCGTGCACTTCGACCCGGGCCGCATGGCAATTGCCACGGAGATCCTCCGTGAGGCGTCCGAGAATGCGCAAGTGATCTTCTTTACCTGCCACGATCACCACGCCGAGCGGTTTACAAGAACATAAATTCCTCCTTGCTCGCCAGAATCGATGAAGTGCCTTTCGATTGCGGCGAAGTAGTGACGCGGAGTGCCGGATGCGCTTTCGACGGTGGCGCCGGGCAGACGGTGTAGACGGCCATAACTGTCGCGCGGATGGCCTGATGCCGCAGC
>JBGTKO010000238.1:0-7692 GCA_041744595.1 Pirellulales bacterium | reverse complement strand
GACGGGCTTCGTGCCCGTCGCTCACTCGGAGGAATCCGAGCTTCGCCATCCGGGCTCCGCTCGGATTCCTACGCCGGCTCCATGACACGGGCAGCCTCTCGCTCCGTCAAACGCGCTTCAAGAGTCTGGTTCTCGGCAAGGTGGACTCGGTGGTGAGTGGAAGATTGAGGGCGAAGCAGGCGCCTTGTGAGGCCGGTTCGTAGCGGAGGTCACCCCGCATGTCGCGGGCGAGGCGTCGTGAGAGTGCGAGTCCGAGGCCCACGCCAGGGGCGGTCACCGCCGCTTCGCTGGCGCTTTTCCTAAAAGGCTGAAAGAGCCGTCGCTGCTCTTGGGGCGAGATGCCCGGTCCACGGTCACAGAGCCGGATGACGATCGAATTTTTTCCACCTGTTGCCGAGAGGGTGAGCGTCTTGTCTGCGGCCGAGGCAGCGTACTTACAGGCGTTGTCCACGAGATTAAAGAGGATCTGCTCGACGATCGAGGGATCAGCCGCGACGAGCAGTTCTCCAACTTCGGCGGGCACCTGAACGACAACTGTAAAACCTGCCTCAGAAGCCCGATCGATCAGCCGCTCGGTGGCTACGTCCAAGAGCCGATCGACCGACACCGCTTCGATCCGGCCGCCAGGCCTCGCTCGCTCGAGACGTGCGTACGACAAGACGTTCGCGACCAAGTGGGTGAGGCGGTCGGCCTCGACTCGCAGCGTCTCGAGGTAGCGATGCCGGTCGGCCTCGTCTTTCACCATACCCTGGGCAAGCATTTCCGAATACATCCGAAACGTCGTGAGCGGCGTCCGGAGCTCGTGGGTCACCGCCGAGACAAAAGCCGCGCGGCGTTCGCTGAGACTCATGACTCCTTGCAAGAGTGCGGCGACTGCCGATGCTGCCACGAGCATCGCGGTCCACCCGAGCACGAGCGCGAGCTGCACGGGCGTCAGGTCTGACGAAGCTGCGATCGGCACGGCCCCCGGGATGAGTCGCACAGGCAGCGATGCCAAAAGCCTCACCTCGCGTGCTTCAGCGTCGGTCTCGCCCGTCGGGAGCAACACGACCTCGTGCGGTACAAGATCCGCCTCGGGCAAGAGGTCGGCCGTATCGGCGAGGAGTTTTGATTTGATGGCGGGCCAGTGGAGTACGCAGCCTTGCACATACTCACGGCTGCTGGCACTCACGCGTCTCGCGAGAATCAGCTCTGAGCCCCACCACAATGGGCTCATCATCGACACGTTAACATCAGATGCAGGCAGCGGCAACGCGTTGTCGTCGGGAGTCGCTCGGTTCCTTCTCGCGTCGCTCGCCCTTCCGAAATCGGGAAACCCCTGTGGATTGGCAGCGTTATCGACCACGTTCTGCTGAATGTATCGCGCGCGGGCTTGATACTCGTTTTGTCCTCGCTGCTGTTGCTGCTCATCGTTGAACGCGGCATTCGGCAGCACGAGGGCCTGTTGCAAGGGAGTAATCTCTGGTTTCGCGGTTCGGACGAGCGTCGCCAAGGAGGTTTTCCCGGGCTCGAGTGGCGGGAGTTGCGAAAGGATCGCGGCGCTGTTGAAGGCAGGCGCGAGTTGGTCGAGGAGAGCCTTGGCCGACGCGGTGCGCTCCGCGTCCACCATGCCCGGCATGTCCGGTAGCAGAGGATCACCGTCGGGCACCTGGGGGGATGTGAGGCCGCCGACTGGATCAAACTGGAAATAGAGGAGGACGTTGGGCGAGGGTTCCGTCATGAGTGGCGACGGAGCCAATCGGTTCCCGACCGTGTTGCCGTTGAACATGTTCCCGTAGGCCCGGTCGGCCGGGAAAAATGCCTCGTACACGAAGTACGGCCGGGCGGCTTCCTGCGCCACCAACGACGCCATGAGCGAGTCCATCCGCCACAGGGCCAGTCGCGCATTCTCCTCGACGACGGCCTGCACCCGCGCGGCGGCCTCGCTGGCATCGGCCTGCAGAGCTTTGATGCTCAGCCACCCGACTGCTGACGCGACCAGGCAGGCGCATGCGGTAAAGGTGAGCCAAATGTGCCAGGGACGCGACATGGTCACACGGCCTCGCGGGGTGCGGTAGGCGGGTCACCCGCAAACATATACCCCTTGCCGCGGACCGTCAGCACGAGCCGCGGCTCCTCCGCGTCGTCCCGAAGCTTGTTTCGCAGCCGCGTGACGTGCATGTCGATGGTTCGCGTGCTCACGCCACGGGGATCGAGCTCCCAGACCCGTCTGAGAAGCTCGTCACGACTGATCACACGGCCCGGGTTGGCTGCCAGATACTGCAACAGCGCCGCCTCTTTGGCAGAAAGCTCTGTCCGCTCCCCGTCGTCGAATCGCACTTCAAAACGGTTCAGGTCGGCCACGGCTCCTGGCAGGGCGATCGTTGCAACATCGCGGGGTCGTTCGGGCGAACGCCTGAGAACCGCCTCGACCCGGGCCAGAAGCTCCTTGACGCTAAAGGGCTTGACGACATAGTCATCGGCCCCGAGCCGAAGCCCTTGGACGCGATCGTTTTCCTCGCCGCGAGCCGTCAGCAGGATGACAGGCTGCGTGGGACGCACGGACCGCACGGACCGAAGAATGTCGAGCCCCTCGCAGCCGGGTAGCACGACATCCAAAAGCAAAAGGTCGTAGGCACGACTGACTGCCATGTCGCGGCCTGTGTCACCCCGTGCCGCTTCAAAAACCTGATAACCCGAGAATCGAAGAGCATCGACGATGCCGCGACGGATCGCGGCATCGTCTTCCACCGTCAAGATGCTCTGCTTGTCCATGAGTCACTGTCCTGCCAGCCCGCCGTGGTCGAGTGCAGTGTATGCGTTCCCAGCAGTCAGCCCCAGCCACGGGTCGCTGTTCGGCGTCAGGAACAACTCCCTGTAGACCTGTTCGTTGAGCCGGTCCACAGGCGCAGCGAGGGGCCTGGTCTCGTCGGCAAGCCAGAAGTGGATCGTCCGATGAAGCTTGAACTCGTTCTTCACGGTGTCGAGAGCAATCGACGCCTCGAACGGCCGCACGATCCGCAGAATCGGGTCCTCGATGATTCCCTTGCCGATGGCAACGAAGGCCGCCTGTTCGGCTGGAATCGCAAACGCTCGCTGTTGACCTGGCACGTTCTGGACCGGCCCGTTGTGGAGAGGGTTTCCTACGGGGATGGTGAACGCGGGGATGGTGAACGCCGCGATACGGGGCTGCGGCTGCTGGGCACGAATCACCGCGATACTCGCGTCATCGAGCCGGGCATCATCGCGATGAAGCTCGGCAATCCGTTGCCAGGTTGCATCATCGATCGCATCTTGTTCATGTGCCGACGGATCGACCCCCAATTCCTCGAAGTCTACCTTCAGCCTCGCTGCGATCTCTTGCTGCTGGTCGTCGTGATACCGACGCACCGCCGCGTCTCGATCTGCCTCAGCCATGCCGTTCACCTCCGCAGCCATCGACACGGCTTCGCCCAACTCACGCAGGAACGCCCCCGGGCCGTACAGTCCCGGCAGACCATCGAGCACACGGCCTTGCGAGTCCAGGATGTAGTGGATGCTGTTGCCGGTGACGGTCCGCGTGAGCGTGCGGCCGTCGCCAAAATCAATCGTCACCACGGGCACGGGGCGAACCGACTGCCAGTGGAGCACGCACTTGGTCCGCAGAAACTCGCTCACCCCGGTGTTGGCGTAGAGCGTGCTGCGAAAGAACCGACTGTTTGCGCAGCTCAAGTCGTCGGTCAGCTTGCCCAGGAGCCTGAGTGACACGATCGGTTTCCCTGTCCGAGTGGCCTCGGCCTTGGCCGCCTCGAGATCGGTGTACCAGAAGAGCCGCGATGCGAGGCACGTCCGCTGCCCGCCGACGGCATCGATTGCCGCCTGAAGCCGCAACCACTGCGGATCATCGGATGCAACTTCCCCGCGTGTGGCAGCGTCGATCATGTCGCGATGAGCCGCAAACAACGCCTGGAGCCCGCGTGGACCTTTGGCACGCAGTTTCGCGATGGCCTCCTGGGCCACGTTCGGCTCGTCGCTCAGCACGTTGGTGGTATCCAGGTGGTCTCCGTAGCCGCCGCAGGCCACGGCACCGGTCTCCGCGGCTCCCCATGTGGCCAGCGCCAGGGCCCCCGCCGTCACGATCCATCGCTTGCTTGCAGTCATGGCCATCTCCTTCAGGGTTCAACTCGTGCATCACGCCAGGCAGAGCCGACTTCCCATCGACAACGCCACGGTGGATGCTAGCGAGAAAGCCGCTGCCAACGCGTAACGAGCCTGTAACGGCACGTGGGTCGGCCACCGGACGACCCCATGACGGCTGAGATCCGATGCGCGGTGGTGAAGGACGCGGCGGCTACCGTTGGTTGGCAATCCACATGACAATGAGCATGACAACACAGGCGCCCCAGATCAGCGTGAAAATCCCACCGAGCACGATCCCGATCCAGGCATGCACGCTTCCCTTGATGGCCGGATTTTTAGCCCGAGCCTGCAAACCCATGATTCCCAAGACCAAAGCCGGCACAGCAAACACGAGCCCGATACATGGAAACATACCGACAATGCCAAGGTAGTAGGCAATGAGCGCGAACGGATTCTTGTACGGAATCAGGCCGCCCGTCGCATCACCTTCCGCCGTGGAATGTGCAGGAGAAGACAATTCAGGAGCATTGGGCGGCTGGTACGGATTGGGATCCGAGGGTTGTGACATTGTTGTTCACGTGAAACGAGGAAAACTCGCTACCATGCGGGGGTAACTCACGCAGAAGCATAACAGGACAGCGCTCGCAGGGAAAGGAGCAGCCATGGTCTCGCCGGCGACCTCCCAGCCATGGTCTCGCGGTGAATCGATCGCGAGGCTGGCCGATCATGCCGCCGACGGAGTGCTACTCGACGTCGTCGTGATCGGCGGCGGTGCAACCGGGCTTGGTGTCGCCCTCGATGCGGCGACCCGTGGTTTCTCCGTCGCCCTTTTCGAGGCGGAGGATTTTGCCAAAGGAACGTCGAGCCGAGCGACCAAGCTCGTTCACGGAGGCGTCCGTTACCTCGCCCAGGGGAACGTGCGGCTGGTTCGCGAGGCGCTTCGCGAACGGCGGCTCCTCCTGGACAACGCGCCCCACCTCACATCCCCCCTGCCCTTCGTACTTCCGGTTTACGGCTGGCGGGGCCGTTGGTGGGACAAGTGGTTCTATGCTGCGGGGCTTCATGCCTACGGTCTCCTCGCCGGCAGGAGCAGCCTCGGCCCGACCCGGACGCTCGGTCCCCGGGCCATCCTCGAGATCGCGCCCGGTCTCGAACCCCACGAGCTCTTCGGCGGCGTATCGTACTACGACGGACAGTTTGATGACGCAAGGCTCGCCGTGGCGCTTGCGCGAACAGCCGTCGCTGCGGGAGCGACTGTGCTCAACGCATGTCGCGTGCGAGACCTTGTCGAGCATGGCGGCCGCGTCGCCGGGGTTGCCGTCGAGAACCGCGAGACCGGGCAGGTTCACAAAGTCGCCGCACGATGCGTCATCAACGCGACCGGGGTGTGGGTGGATGCCATCCGTCGGCTCGTCGATCCACACGCACAACCGATCGTTGTTCCAAGCCGGGGCACCCACATTGTCGTGGGCCGCGAATTCTTTCCGTCCGACTCCGCGCTCATCATCCCGAAAACCGATGACGGTCGCGTCCTCTTTGCTGTTCCTTGGATGGGACGAGTGATCCTCGGAACAACCGACACACCACAAGACGACTTTCCACTCGATCCGCGACCCACTCGCCAGGACATCGCATTCATCCTTGATACAGCCGGACGTTACCTCGTGAGGAAGCCAGGGCTCGGTGACATCAAGAGCGCCTGGGCGGGGCTTCGACCGCTCGTGAGGCACTCAGGCGAGGATCCATCAAACACGAAGCGTATTTCGCGAGAACATACGATCCTCGTTTCGCCGCGTGGCCTTGTCACCGTGACAGGAGGCAAGTGGACGACCTATCGGGCGATGGCTGAAGACGTTCTCGACACCTGCTTCCGCTCGGGGCTCTTGCCGTCGCGGCCAGGAGGCGTCACGCGACACCTTCGGCTCGTCGGGGCCCCGCCCGTAGGCGCAAAATGTCCTCCCCTTTCCGCACCGCTCGGTCTTCATCTCTACGGTAGCGACGCTGCGACCATCATGACCCTCCCTGGCGATGATCGTGAGATCCTGCCTGCGTTCACCGAAGCGATGGTCCGATTCGCGGCACGCTACGAGATGGCTCGCTCCGTCGAGGACGTCCTCGCGCGACGGTCACGGTGGCTTTTCCTCGACGCGGCGGCGGCATCGGCTGCCGCCGAGCCCGTCGGGGCGATCCTGAAAGATGAACTGGGCGACCGGTTCGATGCGGCCGCGTCGTCTGCGGCCTTCATCCGGCTTGCGGCAGAATATCTCCCGCCGTGACCGTCATCATCCAGCAGACTCGAAGAGGGCGATGCTCGCCGTGAATCCGTGAAGGAATGTGCGATCACCGATCGGCCCGATCTCGCCCTGGGCAAAAAACCCGGCAGCCGGAATTGGCCCGAGGCATTCCTGGAGACACCTCGCGTCATGGCTCGGCTCTGCAAAAAGCCGTGAGCCACGACCATTGCAGGTGAAGACAAGGGCGCCGGCCGGGCGTGGCCCGTCGCCGCGGCTCGTCAGCAGTTCGCGAAGATCTTCGTCGGCGCTCGAGGCATCGCGGACATGAAACTGCACGGTCTGCCCGGTTCGCACGAGATCCCCCACCGCGATGACCCCCGAGTCGGGATCGGCTCCCACGACATTTCGCACGAGAAAATCACCGCGGCGAAACGTATCACGATACTCGCTCGCCGCGCGACCGATGTGAAGGGACGATCGCACGAGGTCGCGGTCGCTCTCGTCGAGCTCGCCGTACAGCGTTCGTAGCCGCTCCAGGGCGGGCCGGCCCCCGAGTTCGATGATGAGGTTGTCACGTGCCTTCGTGATGACGAGCGGCCGCCCGATGGGCCGACAGCCTTGAGATACGACCGGCCGCATGCGGATGCCATCGCCCAAGACCACGCCAACGGCACCGACATCGTAGGTACGAGGGCCCGCGACGAGCGTGTTGCTGCCGGGCTCGTGTCCACCGCTGGCCATCCCGCCAACAATCGGCACGCCCGGATGCTCCTCCTCCATCCGCTGAACAAAGGCATCGACCGGAAACGAGAACGGGTCGGCGAGGAGGACGACCGCCGCACCGGCAGGCCAGTCTCCGGAGAGCGACTCGGGCCAGCCCGCGAACAACCCCCCGTCGGGTGTCTGACGGTACTCGAGTGCCAAGGGGATCACGGATGCGCCTGGAAAACGGCCGAGCCACACCGCGATGGCCGGTCGGTTTTCGTACTCGAGGCCACCGGCGAGGATACTCTCGGCCGTGGTCCCGATGACATGCCGGGCTGGCACGACATCAGTCGCGAGCTCGAGCGCTGGACGGATCGTTCCGCCATAGGCTCCCGATACGAACACGACACCGAGGTCCGCCGAGGCACCACCAAGGTCGGCGACAGCCTGGGACACGGCATCACGGAGTGCCACATCAATGCGCGGATCCGTCGAACTGCCGCAGCCGCACCGCGGACCGGCGGCTGCGGTATCGTTCTCTCCTGTCATCACGTCACGATCTCCGCGAACGACGACACGCTTGGATGGTCGAAGACGCCGCCCGCATCGCGGTTGCCAGGCCGCACCGCGAGCGCCGTGCCCATGCCGGCCATAC
>JBGTKO010000237.1:0-17999 GCA_041744595.1 Pirellulales bacterium | reverse complement strand
GAGGCTCGTGGAGCTCAAGATCGACCCGACAGCAGCTTTCCGCCAGCCTGGTCGCTATTGGCGAAGCCCGTATGACGCCCTGGCGATGCTGCCCCGCATGGTCAGAAGCGGCCCGGTGCTGGCCCGCTCGATCCCGCTCTCACGGCTCCCGCAGGTCGTGGCATGGCCGGGCGACGGTGGCCCCTTCATCACGCTGCCAGCGGTCTACACCGAAGACCCAATACGGCCAGGCCCGAAGCACTCGAATCTCGGTATGTACCGGGTGCAACTGGCTGGCAACGACTACGACCGCGACCACGAGGTTGGCCTCCACTACCAGATCCACCGCGGCATCGGCCTCCATCATGCTGCCGCGCTCGCCCGCGGCGAACCCTTGAAGGTTTCGATCTTTGTCGGTGGCTCACCCTCGATGGCCGTCGCGGCGATGATGCCGCTACCCGAAGGGCTTTCGGAGATTCCGTTTGCTGGCGTGCTCGGCGGGCATCGCATTCCACTCGTGCGACGCAGCGGCCGGCCTGCGATCTACGCCGATGCCGACTTTGTCATCGAGGGCACCGTGCACCCTGGCGAAACAAAACCCGAGGGCCCTTTCGGTGACCACATCGGATACTACGCCAGGCGGCACCAATTTCCGGTCATGCGGGTGGAGCATGTCTGGCACCGCGAGGGGGCAATCTGGCCGATCACCGTCGTCGGCAGGCCACCGCAAGAAGACACGCTTTTCGGCTGGCTCGTCCATGAGCTCACCGGCCCTGTCATCCCCACCGTCCTGCCCGGCGTTTCGAGTGTGCATGCTGTCGATGCCTCGGGGGTTCATCCGCTTCTGCTGGCTGTCGGCAGCGAACGATACATGCCGTGGAAGCGTTCGGATCGCCCCGCCGAGCTCCTTACGCAGGCCTCGGCAATCCTGGGCCAGGGGCAGCTCTCGCTCGCCAAGTATCTCTTCATCATCAACGGTGGGGATTGTCCTGGCCTCGATGCCCATGACATCCGAGCGTTTTTTCTGTGCCTCCTCGCGCGGGTCGACTGGCAACGCGACTGCCATTTTCAGACGGAGACCACGATCGACACGCTCGACTACACAGGCAGTGGTTTCAACGCTGGCTCAAAGCTCGTGGTCGCGGCGCGGGGGCCAGCGGTGCGTGAGCTTCCTGGTGAACTCACCTCCGGGATCTCACTCGCCCACGGCTTTGCCAATCCACGCGTCGCCCTGCCGGGCGTGGTGGCTGTCGAGGGCCCGCAGGTCGAGCCGCAGCCCCGTCTGGAAGCGGCGAGTGATGCTGCCATCTGGGAACCGGTGGCGCTCGCCCGTTGGACGGCCGACATCGACCGACTCTGCGAGTCGATTGGCCCTGAGCATCCGCTGCGATCCTTCCCGGTGATCGTGGTCGTCGATGATGCCGAGTTCACCGCCGCGTCGCTCGAGAATTTTCTCTGGGTCACGTTCACGCGGTCGAATCCCGCGGTCGATGTGCATGGTGTCGAGGCGGCGATTCACCACAAGCATTGGGGCTGCCGCGGGCCGCTCGTCATCGACGCCCGCCTCAAGCCGCACCACGCCCCGCCGGTCGAGGAAGATCCGGCGGTTACCGCCGCCGTGGATGCTCTCTGTCGCAGCGGCGGACCACTCGCTGGCTTGGGGTTATGAGGGCCTGAACCTACGTGAGAAGCTGACTTCACGGAAAACATCGCATCGTGCGATTTTTCCTTGGCGGGACTCCGCCCGCTGGCTCGTACCCGGCCATCCAGGCCTGAACCTACGTGAGAAGCTTCTTTACCACATTCCCGTGGACGGCTGCTTCACGGAAAACATCGCATCGTGCGATTTTTCCTTGGCGGGACTCCGCCCGCTGGCTCGTACCCGGCCATCCAGGCCTGAACCTACGTGAGAATTTTCTTGACGACATTCCCGTGCACGTCCGTCAGCCGGTAGTCGCGGCCGGCGAAGCGGTAGGTGAGCCTTGTGTGATCGATGCCGAGGAGATGGAGCGTCGTGGCATTGAGGTCGTGGATGTGCACAGGGTCACGGACGATGTTGTACGAGTAATCATCGGTCTCGCCGTAGACCATGCCACGCTGGACGCCCGCCCCCGCCATCCAGACCGTGAAGCACCGCGGATGATGATCACGGCCGTAGTTGGTGGGCGTGAGCTTGCCCTGCGAGAAGACTGTCCGGCCAAACTCGCCTCCCCAGACGACGAGGGTGTCGTCCAAGAGGCCACGCTCCTTGAGATCCATCACGAGCGCGGCCGATGCCTGGTCGGTGTCGTAACACTGGGTCTTCAGGCCGGCAGGGCAGTTGTCGTGTTGGTCCCAGCCACGGTGGTAAAGCTGGATGAACCGCACGTCCCGCTCGGCCAGCCGCCGCGCGAGGATACAGTTGGCCGCATAGCTGCCAGGCTTCTTCGACTCGGGGCCGTAGCGATCAAAGGTGCTCGCTGGCTCCGTGGAGAAGTCTGCGAGCTCCGGCACGGCCGCCTGCATCCGGAAGGCCATCTCGAATTGGTCGATCCGGGCTGCCGTCTCGGGGTCGTGAAATTTTTCATAGGTCATCCGATCGAGCGAGCCGAGCGTGTCGAGAAATTTTCGCCGTTGATCCCGCGTGATCCCAGGCGGATCACTCAGGGAGAGCACCGGATCACGGCCGGGGCTGAACCGCACACCCTGGTCCCGCGTCGGGAGAAAGCCCGACCCCCACATCCGTTCGTGGAGTGGCTGGGCGTTCGTCGGGCCGGTGGGCCGCGAGATCATCACCACGAACGCCGGCAGGTTTTCGTTCTCGGTGCCCAGTCCGTAGGAGACCCACGCGCCGAGGGACGGTCGCCCAGCGATCTGATGGCCCGTCTGGAGCATCGTCATGGCCGGATCGTGATTGATCGCCTCCGTATGCAGCGACTTGATCACACAAATGTCGTCGGCAATTTTTGCCGTGTGCGGCAGGAGTTCGCTCATCCAGATGCCGCTCTGACCATGCTGTTCGAAATTGAAAATCGATGGCGCGACCGGGAGGCTTTCTTGGCCGCTCGTAAAGCCGGTAAGGCGTTGCCCTTGACGAACCGAGTCGGGGAGATTCTTGCCGAACTGTTCCTTGAGCCTGGGCTTGTAGTCAAAGAGATCCACCTGCGACGGGGCACCGGCCTGCGTGAGCCAGATCACGCGGCGAGCCTTCGGCGCAAAGTTCGGAAAGCCGGGAAGCCCTGCCGCGGCATTGGCTTCCGTACCGAGCAGCGAGGCGAGCGCCGCGGCCCCCACGCCCGCGCATGAACTGCCGAGAAACTGGCGGCGTGCGATCGCGGTTTGCACTGAGTCGTGAAGCATGGCTGTCAGTTTCTCATCAGGGCTTCGTCACGACACAGGAGGATGTGAGCGACGAGGGTGTAGGCAGCAAAGTCACTGGCATCGATGCCGCTCAGATCAATGCCATCACCGGGAGCATCACCGACCTCGAGGAGCGATCGGGCATCCGTCGGGGCCTCGCTGAATTCCTTCTGGAATCGTTCGAGAGCGGCTGTTACCAGATGAAGCTCGCCCGCCAACGGCGGCCGCGCGAGGACGAGCCAAAACCCGTGTGCGATCCGATCCGCGGGGTCGCCCCCCCCTTCCCGAATCATACGGGCCGCCAAAAACCTCGCCGCCTCGACGAACGTCGGATCATTCATGAGAGCGAGAGCCTGCATTGGGGTATTCGTCCGAGACCGCTTCACGGTGCAAACCTCTCGAAACGGCATGTCAAAAGCAAGCATCGCCGGGTGTGGGACCGATCGCTTCCAGTAGGTATAGAGGCTCCGGCGATGGAGGTCGTCGCCAGTTCCCTGCGTGTAGGTGGCCTTTGGGTTGTCCTTTTGGTTTACAACTTGCTCGTAGAGCCCCGGCGGATGATATGGCTTGACTGACGGCCCGCCGACAGCCGGCTTCAAGAGGCCGCTCGCTGTGAGAGCCTGATCGCGGATGAACTCCGCCTGGAGCCGAAACCGTGGGCCACGCGCGAGAAGACGGTTCTGCGGATCGCGGTCACCGAGGCCACTTGGAACCACGGACTGCTGACGGTAGGCCGCGCTCGTCACGATGAGCTTCGCAAGCCGCTTGACATCCCATCCGCTTTCGCGGAATTCGACGGCCAACCAGTCGAGGAGCTCGGGGTGGCTGGGCTGGGCTCCCTGGGAACCAAAGTCATCGACCGACGCCACGAGGCCCGTCCCGAAGAACGATTGCCAAAACCGATTGACAGTCACCCGGGCCGTGAGTGGGTTCTCCGGGGCGACAAGCCATCGGGCAAGGCCGAGCCGGTTCTTTGGAAGGTCAGCCCCCATCGCCGGAAGGATCGACGGCGTGTCAGCCGTCACCTCCTCCCCCGGCGCCATGTAGTCGCCCCGCATGAGGATGAACGTCTTCCGAGGCGTGGGCAGCTCCTCCATTACGAGGGCCGTCGGAATCGAACGCTCGAGCTCGGCATGGGCCTTCTGGAGTTGTTTCAAGGACTTTTCGGCCTGCTTGATTTCGTACGCGGCTCGGTCGGCAGGCGGACTCTCGTCCTTCGATGCCACCGCATCTTCGGACTCACCCGCTTCCTGGAGCGCCAGCACCTCCTCGGGGGCCGCGGCCTGCTGGTGCGCAGCCTCATCGGCCTTCTTCTTCGCCGCATGAAGCTCTTTCAGTGTTGCCTTGGCGGCATCAATCTGCACCTTCAACGCGGCGAGTTGATTTTCCTGCTCGGGGGTCGCCAATCGGAGGAAGGGGGGGGAGTTGAGGCGAGTATGAGCATTGTAGTCGCCGACACCATTCTCGTTCACGTTGTGAAAGAACGCCTTGAGCGCGTAGAAGTCGCGCTGCGTGAACGGGTCAAACTTGTGGTTGTGGCAGCGGGTGCAATTGAAGGTCTGCCCGAGCCAGACGGTCGCGGTCGTCTCGACCCGGTCGCCGGTGTACTCAGCGAGGAACTCCTCGGCGATGATGCCCCCTTCTTCATTGAGCATGGTGTTGCGGTGAAAGCCGGTGGCAATCCGCTGGTCGCGGGTCGAATTCGGGAGCAGGTCGCCGGCAAGCTGGTGAATCGTGAACTGATCAAAGGGCATGTTGGCGTTGAAGGCCGCGATCACCCAGTCTCGCCAGGGCCAGTTCTCGCGGTCACGGTCCACCTGGTAGCCGTTGGTGTCGGCGTAGCGGGCGGCATCGAGCCAATCAACCGCCATCCGTTCCCCGTAATGGGGTGAGGCAAGGAGCCGATCCACGAGCTTTTCATAGGCGCCAGGCGACGCATCGGCGACAAACGCTTCGACCTCCGCTCGCGTGGGAGGGAGGCCGATAAGGTCGAGTGAAACACGACGAATGAGAGTGCCGCGATCGGCCTCGGAGGAGGGCGTGAGCCCTTCCTGCTCGAGCCGCGCGAGAATGAACGAATCGATGGGATTGCGCGGCCAACGTGTGTTCTCCACTGCCGGCACCGCGGGCCGCGATGGCGGTGCGTAAGCCCAATGGGGCTCGTAGGCCGCCCCCTCGGCGATCCACCGCTTCAGTTTTTCCTTCTGGTCGGCCGACAGCGTCTTATGGCTGCCGGGAGGCGGCATGGTGACATCGGGATCATCGTCCATGATCCGCGCGACTAGCTCGCTCTCATCAGGCTTGCCCTGCACGATCGCCGGAAGGCCGGAATCCGTCGGGGACGCTTCGGGTTGCGGGACATCGAGTCGTAGCCCGGCCTTGCGATCATGCTCATCAGGCCCGTGGCAGCCGAAGCAGTTCTCGGAAAGAATCGGCCGGATGTCGCTGTTGTAACTGAGCCGGTCAGCACTATTCGCCGACGCGGCGATGAATACCGCGCCGACCGCAAGGCACAACGACCGCAGGGTTGTTTGTGCCATCACCGTCTCCGACATGAAGGTCATGCTGGACAGCCCTTCGCGGAACACTGCGATGGCGTTGCCAGCGATCCTCGGGGCTAGATGATACGTTCGAGCTTGGTCACGCGGCCGGAGACAACCCACTCGGCAACAAAAATGTTGCCGTCGCTGTCGAAGCAAGCGTCATGGGGGTGGATGAAGCGGCCGGGCAGCCACTGGTCCCGCTGCGACCGCATCTTGAAGCCCGCGAGGGCCTTGGTCTTCCACGCCTCGAAGTCGCCCTGGCCGCCGAGGTGCGTGATGACGTTGTTGTCTTTGTCGAGGAGCGTGACGCGGCAGTGCAGGTCGGGCACGACCATGATGTCGCCGCGGATGTCGATGTCGGCAGGAAAAAGAAAACCGTCCTGCGTCCTCAGGTGGTTGCCCTCCATGTCGAACCACTGGAGCCGAGCGTTGGCCCGGTCGCAGACCGCGAGTTTGGGCACACCGTCGCGATCGTCGAGCCACTGGCCGTGCGGCGTTTCAAACTGACCGTCGGCCTTGCCCTTGCCGCCGATCGTGCGGAGGTATTTTCCGTCCTTGTCATATTGCACGATGCAGTGGTTGCCGTAGCCATCGCCGAGGTGGAAGCCGCCGTCAGGTGTAAAACTCGTGTTGGTCGGGCGGTATGGCGATTTCTCGGTGTATTTGTCTGACTCGACGATGAAGTCTTGCTTTCCCTTCTCCCAGACGAGCTCGCCCTTGAGATTCATTTTGTGGAACGTTTTTTTTGGGTCGGCCGGCGAGAGGTAAAGAAAATCCTCGCCATTCTCGTGCCGCAGATCGATGCCATGTCCGGAGCCTTTGTCGATGGGCGCCAGCGAGCGGACGAATTTTCCGTCGGGATCGAACACGAAGATCGAATCGGGGCCACCCTGGTGTGAAACATAGACGAGGCCATCGCGATCGATCGTCACGCCGTGCGAGGCGTTGCCATAGCCGTGCTTCGCGGGCAGGTTTGCCATGCCCCAGTCGTGGATGCAGCGGTAGCGGTGGTCCCCCTCCCCGAGGATCGCCTCGGCCGCTGCGGCCTCTTCTTCACCGCGAACGAAGGCCGGGGCGACGTGCGACGCGAGGATGACCGCGAGGCCGGTCTTCAGGGCGTCGCGGCGCGTGTGCGAGGGGTGCCGAGCTGAATCCCGCATGATGCCCTCCCGTGGTCGGATCGTCAGAATCTCTCCGGCCATTCTACTGTGTGACGGGGAGTGCGGGTGGCGGGCGATCGCAACCATGACTCGGCGTACGAATCGCAGAGCGCGAGAGATGGCAGGACCAAGAGCCCGACAACTGATTCCGTCTCAGGCCGTGATGGCGGAAACGCGGATCTTTGTGGAGAGGGCGCGGTGGCCGGTGCGGCGGCGGTAGTTCTTCCGACGCTTGAACTTCTGCACGTAGATCTTGTCACCCTGGACAAGGCCGATGACCTCAGCAGTGACCTTTGCCCCCTTCACCTTCGGCTTGCCGATGGTGAGTGTGCCCGACTTGCTGACGGCAAGGACCTCGTCAAACACGACCTCGCTACCGGCCGGCAGGTGGCGGAAGTCAATCTCAAGCTCCTGCCCAGCCATCAAACGGTACTGGCGGCCGCCGTCCACAACGACGGCGTATTCATGGCCGGCACCGGTCATGCTGGGGGAGGTGAACGAGGCGGTCTCGGCGGCAGCAGACATGGCAGTTCAGACGGGGTTGCGAAGAAGAAAAAAACAGACCCCGAAGGTTAGCCACATGAGGGCATTAGGTCGAGAGCACCCTGGTTTTCTCCGCCCGATGGCGGCTCTGACGTTCCGGAAGCGGAAGGTCGAGGAGAGCCAAGACCCTTGTAGCTTCTCCCGACCAGGTTCCTTGTCCATCGACACGACCCATGTCAGGATCCCACAGAACGTCGTGGCCCTTCATGCTCCCGGGCAAAAATTGTCATCGAATATGGCAGCAAGTGAGGTGAGCTACTCAGGCAACGTCGTCACGACTGGCCAGCCGGGGTATTGCAAGGGCTTGCCGTTGGGGCCTGGCGTCGGAAACCTGGGCCAGCACTCGAACGTGAGCGAGCCCGGCATCGCCTGGCCCGTGCCAGGCTTCGCAAACTCCCAACGCGCGATGCCGTAGCCATCGCCACGCTGCTTCTCATCGGCGATGTCAGCCGGGTTGGCATACGCAATCATCGTGATCTTGTTGCCGAGGCCATCTTCATAGTCACCGGTCCACGGCAGCGGGCTCCCCGACACAGGATCGGCACCAGGCTTCTCATCAAGGGGATGCCACCAGCGGCCGTAGATCGTGTTGACGAGTGCCGGCGCCGTAAACGCCCATGGGCCGTCGCGGAACTCGTCGATGCCGTGCTTGACCACCACCGCCAAGTGTTGGTCACCACAGAGGTGGGAGGCCTTCGCCGCTTTCAGAATCCGCAGGGCCGCGTTTCTGCCCGACTGCGGCCAGCCGTTGCAATCGAGGTCGGCCAGCAGGCGGTTGTCAGGCTTGCCGTGAAGGTGCACCGCACCGCAGAACGCCGTCTGCGAAAGCGCACACTTGGCCCGCACGCCCTCCCAGTCAACAGACCACCGGGCAAGCCAGGCAAGTTGCCGAGTCCCCAAGAGCTCGAGCCCCGGCAGGTCGATCGCCTTTCGGTCATACGACGGATCAACGATATGGTCGGGACGCGGCCCCATTTCTGGGATCGTGCCGAACGGACCAGTTTTGAACTTTCGGTCTTCGATGATCGCGAAGTCGATGCCACCGAGCACGAGCCGCGTGAAGTACACCCCGATGCCCCGCTCCACGGGCGCAGGGTCAACCGGGTCGGGCAGATGCCAGGTCTGCTGCCGCTCCACCATATTCACGTAAGACGGCGGATAGAAGTAGCCACCATCATCGCCCGCAGGCCGCTCCGATTTCTTCCCGTTCGCGCCCCAGAGGTTTGGATGGCCCACGTCGTGGTCATCGGGAATCGTGACCGTCGGGCGATCCCGGATCACGTCACGAAACTGGAGTCCAAACTCGATCCAGCCCACCGTGTGCTCCGTGTGGCGGTAGGTCTGATCACCGGCGAAGAAAAGAAGGTCTGGATCGGCCGCCCGCAGCCCGTCCACAAGCTCCTGCCGCTCGCCTGGCGTCCGCGATGAGTTGCATGAGAGCACGCCAACGGTAATGGAATCACTCGCAGCAGGGTCCGCTCGCACAAGCCCCTCGAACATCGCCGTCTCACCATGCCGCACCCGGTACGGGACATTCTTCGTTGGATCCCAATCATCCACACGAAAGTGGGCGTCCCATCCGGGATAGTGCACCTCAGACGTCGCAACGTCCTCCCAGGCTTCGCCCCGCTTCACCTCCAGCTTCGCCACCCGCGGCTCTCCCGGCTTGAGCGGGAAAAGCTGGGCCGTGACCTTGAGCACTGCCGGCCCACCGGCAGGTTTCACGTCGATGGTATAGAGAGCAAAAGCCACGACCTCATTGCGAGGCACATCAAGCGGAAACGGGGGCCGCTCGGGCTGCCTGCCCTTGGGTCCAGGCTTGTTCCAGGGCTCCTTCCACCACTCGCCGACCACCCAGCGATCGAGCTGGGGGTAATCCGGATCGAACGGTGTCAGGAAGTCATCGGCAGACGCGACGCTGGCGAGTACGCAGATGACGCTCAAAGCCCACTTCACGGAAACCGCACGCTCCGTCCACTCGAATCCCAGGCCTCGAACGTGAGGTGCTCCGGCTGCACGTCTTCTTTGCCATCGACGTGGAGCTCGATGTGGGTTTCATCCTCGAACTGGGTGATCTCCCGCCGCTTCCGGTTGTTGAGCCAGGTCGCCACGTCGTCATGCACGGTGACGTTCAACCTCGCCACTTCCTCCCGCGTGCCAGAGAGCTGAAGAATTCGCATCACCTCGATCGCCATGCTCTCGGCGGTCATGACCGTGCCGGTTCCATGACAGGTCGGGCAATCTCGGAAAATGCTCTTTCGAAGGGACGGCCGGATTCGCTGCCGCGTCATCTCGACGAGGCCAAAAGGACTCGTGCGGAGAATCTTCGTCCTCGCTCGGTCCCGCTTCATCGCCTCGTGAAGTGACTTCTCGACACTGCGGCGATACTTCTCCTTTCGCATGTCGATGAAGTCGTTGACGATCACACCGCCGAGATCCCGGAGCCGAAGCTGGCGGGCGATTTCCTTAGCCGCAATGAGGTTCATCTGGTAAGCGTTTTCCTCGGCGCTCTTCTCCGTGCGGAACGAGCCCGAGTTCACGTCAATGGCCACGAGCGCCTCGGTCTGGTCGATCACGATCGAACCGCCTCCCTTGAGCGGAACCTTCCGCTGGTGAATCCGACCGATCTCGTCTTCCAGGCCGTAGCGGTGAAAGAGAGGCTCTTTGCCCTCATAGAGTTGAAGCCGCTCGACGTACTTCGGCATCACCATTTCCAGGAAATCGCGGGCCCGCTCATAGGCGGCCGGCTCGTCGATCAGGATCCGGTCCACATCCTCCGTGAACATGTCACGGATGGTGCGGATGATCATGTCGCTTTCTTGGTAGATGTCGATCGGCGCCGAATACTTCCGCATCCGTCGCACGATGCTCTTCCAGAGCCGCAGGAGGTAGGCCATGTCGCGGGCCATCTCTCCCTTGGTCCGCTCGGTGCCGGCTGTCCGCACGACGAAGCCAACGCCCTTCGGCGGCTGGAGGTCGAGCATGATGTCACGAAGAACCCGACGGTCTCGTTCGTCGTCGATCTTCTTGGAGATCCCGACGCGACCGAGTGGCGGCATGAGCACGAGATAACGGCCCGGAATCGAGATATAGGTGGAGAGCGTCGGCCCCTTCGTGCCAAAGCCTTCCTTGATCACCTGTACGAGCACCTCGTCGCCACGCTTGAGGATGTCTTGGATCGGTGGCTTCACCCGCGGGCGGTCTCCAATCCGCGGCTTGCGGCGGACCGCCGCACGCCCCCCTTCCCCTTCGCTCTCACCCGCCTTCACAGGCTCGGCATCAAAGGCCTTGTCGGGGTCGAGCCCGCCCTGACGGTAATACTGCGGTTCCACGTCACTGATATGGAGGAAGCCGTTGCGGCCCACGCCAAAGTCGACGAATGCCGCCTGGATCGAGGGCTCGATGTTGACGATTCGGCCCTTGTAAATGTTTCCGACGTAGTTGTCTTGGCTTGTCCGCTCGACATAGAGCTCCTCGAGCACCCCGTCTTCGATGATCGCAATCCGGCACTCTTCCGGCTGCGACACGTTGATCAGCATCTCCTGCTTCATGACTGTTCCATCGTCCTTTCGTTCGTTTCCGCCCGGAGGCGGTGTGGCACCTAGGCCACTGTTTCAGCGAGCAAGCGACGGAGCTGGTCGCGGAGATAGGCCTTCACCTCCCGCGCGCCATCCATCGCCATCGCCTTCTCGGCGATCAGGCGGCAATCGGCGACCGAAACGCTTCGGCACGCCTGCTTGATCTCCGGGATGGCGCTGGCCGGCACGCTGAGCTGCCGCAAGCCCATCCCCAGGAGGAGCTGCGTGTACATCACGCTGCCGCTCATCTGACCACACACATTGGCCGGTATGCCGGCCTCGGCCGCCACGTCCAGCGAGCGGCGCAAGAGCCGCAGCACCGCCGGATCGCAGGCGTTGTACAGATCCGCCACTTCCTTGTTGCCTCGATCGACCGCCAGTGTGTACTGGATCAGGTCGTTGGTACCGACCGAGACAAAATCAACCTCCTTGATAAACGCGTCGAGCATCAGCGCGGCAGCCGGCGTCTCCACCATCATGCCAACGGGCATGGAGCTGTTGAACGCGATGCCGTGCTCGGCGAGATCTTCCATGACATCGGCCAGCACCATCCGTGCCTGCCTGAGTTCGAAGATAGTGGAGATGAGCGGGAACATCACCCGCACGTCCCCGAGGGCGCTGGCCCGCAAAATGGCCCGCAACTGCGTCCGAAACATCGGAAGCTGCCGGAGCGAGAGCCTGATGCTTCGCAGGCCGAGGCACGGGTTGCGTTCTTCCTCGGGCGTCTTCTCCGTGAGCATCTTGTCGGCACCGAGATCGACCGTCCGGATGACCACCGGCTTGCCAGCCATCGCGGTGACCACGAACGCATAGGCTTCGTAGTGGTCTTCTTCCGTCGGCTCACGGCGGCTCGTGAGATAGAGAAACTCCGTGCGGTAGAGGCCGATCCCGTCGCAGCCACGGTCGATGCACTGCTCGACCTCACTGGGAAACTCGATGTTTCCCATGATCTGAATCCGCTCTCCGTCGTTCGTTTCGGCAGGCAGGTCGCGGAGCCGGCTGAGCCGGGCCGCCACGGTCTTGGCCGCCTCTTCCTCGAGGCGATACCGGGCGATCGTCTCCTCGTCAGGCTGGAGGATGACGACGCCTTGATTGCCGTCGAGAATGACCGGCTCGCCACCCGACACGTCCGACAAGAAAGGCCCGATGCCGACCACGGCCGGAATCTCGAGGCCCTCTGCCACGATCGCCGTGTGGCTACCTGGGCCGCCGAGCTCAGTCGCAAACCCCTTCACGAACCGGCGGTCGAGGTTGGCTGTCTCGCTAGGCGTGAGGTTGTGCGCGAGCACGATGACCGGCTGGGAAATAGCCGCAAGCGTCTCGCGTCGCTGGCCGAGAAGGTTTCGCAGGAGGCTCTTCTCGATGTCGTAGATGTCATGGGCCCGTTGCGAAATATGGTTTTCCAGACTCTGAAAAACCTTCGCGTAGCGGCGGAGCGTGCGGCTGACGGCATACTCCGGCCACCAGTTGCGATCCCGGACGGCGGCCGTCAGCTCCTGCTGGAGCCGCGGATCGTGGAGCATCGCGAGGTGGGCATCAAAAATCGCCGCGTACTGCTCGCCGAGCTCCTCCCGAACCCGGTCGCGGTTCTGCTCCATCTCCCGAGAGGTTTCGGTGATCGCGTGCGCCAGTCGAGCCAATTCGGTATCGACGGCACTCCGTTCGACGAATCGCCGCGGGATTCGAAATCCCTCGGCGTCGAGTACGAGCGCTTCGCCGATTGTCACGCCCGGCGAGACAGCGATTCCCTGGAGTTTCAGCATGGCGGATGGCACGGCCGCCGGCAGCGGTCAGGAGTCCTGGCTGCCCACGTACTCGTTGAAGTTGCGGTCGAAAAGACTACCGATCGCCTCCAAGGCCTCCCGGGCATCCGGCCCAGTCGCCTCCACCACCAAACGCGTGCCCGCTTCAGCCGCGAGCGTGAGCACATCCAAGATGCTCTTGCCATCAACCCGCTGAGATTCTCCCACCAGCTCGATTCGCGACTGCCAACGGCGGGCTTCTCGCGCGAGCCGTTCGGCTGGACGAGCATGGAGCCCCTGGCTGTTGGCGACGACAACCTCGCGGGAAACTGTCTCCTCAGCCGGGGTGGCAGCTTCTACGTCTTGCAGTGATTCGTGGCTCTCGGCAGTCATTTCAGGACACCACCCACCCCGTGGGTATCGGCTTCCTCGAGCAGTTGTTGGATCGCCGTCGGGTCCTTGGCCGCCTTGAGCAGCTTGCAGAACGTATCGTCCCGAAGCTGTCTCGAAATGCTCTCGAGCGCCCGGAGGTGGTCGCCGGGACGGTCGGGAGGTGAAACGAGAAGAAAAAAGAGCTGCACTGGTTCGCCATCGAGGCTCTCGAACGCGATGCCCTCGTGGCTCACCGCCACCGTACCTATGAGCCGAGTGACACCCGGATGCTTCGTGTGTGGCACCGCCACGCCCCGGCCGATGCCGGTGCTACCGAGGTCTTCCCGCTTGAGGATGGCCTTGATGATGCTTTCCTCGTCGGATGCGGCGATCTTCCCGGCATCAACGAGCGACCGGGCCATCTCACGGATCACTCCTTCTTTCGAGTCGGCCTCGACATGGGAGCGAATCGCTTCGTTGGCAACAAAATCGGAAAACTTCATGCTGGTCGGGCCTTGGGAGGTGCGGACGGGGCGAGGGGAGCTAGTCGACCCGCCGGCTCGATTGGACGTGTTTGTGGTCGCGGACCTTCTCTTTGTGCTTTCGAAGCTGCTGTTCGAGCTTCTGAACCGCGCCATCGATGCTCCGCCATAACTGTGCGGCACTCTCGTGGCTGACCATGTCATGAAAATGCTCGGCCGAGGCCACGATCTCGACCGCTGGAAGGTCCCGATTCGCCATATCGACCGTGACGTTGAGCGCCGTGAGCCTGTCAAAATACCGCTTCAGCCGTGAGACCTTGGAAGTGATCTTTGACTGAGCAGCAGGGCTCAGGTGGCCATGCCGCGTCGAGACTTTGATCTGCACCGGGGCGTCCCCTGCGGGTCAGGAATAGCAGTCGGCCTACCCGAGCCGACCGAGCGGAGAGCATATCATCGCCACTGACGGGGCGGCAATCGACACCCCGCAATCCTCGGGTCTCACGCGGCGTCATGGCTCCTGTTCGCCGTCAGGTGGGCCACCGAGCTGCCCCGTTGCGAGACGAGCCCGCCACCAAGCGAGCCCCTTGTCATTGAGCCGGGATGACCGATCCGGTCGATAGTCGCGGGTGGCTTCGCCAGGTTCAGGAAGGAGTACGACGAGGTTTGCAAGCGAGTACCGTCGCACGACGAGGGCAGAGTCTTCGAGCGAAGCCACGAGCCCAGCGGCACCGCCGTTTGCCAACTCGTCCACCGAGAGGCCGCGGGCCAACAGGAATATCTCAGCGCCACGGTCCGGCGGCCCACGCCGTTCGAACGAACGCCGCAACGCCGCTGCGGCGTTCGCACCGCGGGCGAGCGCCAGGGGCACCGCCATCTTCTCGAGCGTTCTCCATTCACCCTCTCGAAGCGCCTGCCCCCGCGAATCGCTACAGAGCGCCTCGACGAGCGAATCGTAGTCACCCAAGAGCGCGAGCGTGGCGGCGGCTGCCATCCGATCCTCGACCCGTCGGCTGTCGGCCAAGGCTCTGAGCGACTGCACGGTCGGCAGGTCGGCCTCGAGCGCCGAAGCGAGAGCGACGGCCGCGAAGCGATCCAGTGGCTGCGTCGGGCCGGTCAGCTTCATCCATGCGATATCCTGCGGCATGGGCACGACACGAACGCCGCCGGGAGCGACCGAGTCCCATACCAGGCCGTGTCGCGGGGGCAACGGCTGTTCGATCGCCAGCCCGGCGAGAGGCAATCCCGGCGGTCCACCATCATTTTCAGTTTGCCGCCAGCGACCACCTCCAGGAGCCACGATCGTGGACTGCATGCCGGGAGGAACCACGGTTGGATCCGTGCCGTGTTCCCGCGTCAACTCGACGTCGATGCCGACAGGCTGCCGTGGACCGAGCGAGTAGACGCCAGACAAACCTCCCGCGGTAATCCCTACTCTGGCGTCTGCCGCCTCCGACCAGACAACTCCCCGTCCGAAAACGATTTCGAGCCGAAGCGTCCCATCACGGTCAGATGAAACCGCAGCGCGGGTGCCTGGCAAGACCCGGATCGATACGTTCCCCTGCACGATATGCGGGTAGGAATGAACGGGGACGATGAACTCCTCCGCGTCACCGAGGGAATCGCCTGCAAAGGCGGCTCGCCAGCCGGCATCGTTCCCAGCAACGACGCGGTGAAGCAGCGGCCCACCGGCAACAATTCGTGCCGCGTCATCGCGCTGCGGCAGGACCATCGGGGCAACCGGCTCAGGATCGACCACTGGCGGTTCATCGTCATCCACTGCCATCACTGGCAGCGGAATGACGACCTCATCGGATGGGCGAGGAAACGGTGCCGAGGGTTCGTTGGAGGGTGGAAGCGGGCCTGCATCCGGTGTCGAGCCTGGCTCGTCATCGATTGGCTCGTCATCGATTGGCTCGTCATCCGGTGCGGCCACAGGCTCGTCATCTTCGGGGTCGGGTGGAGCTTCTTCCTCCATATCAACCGGCGGCGGGACAACTGGCATGGGGCCATGTGTCTCGGAAGCATCGGTCTGTTGATCCGCAACGGCCACCTGCCGAATTCGCACCGCAGGTTGCCAGATCGATCGGACAAGCAACGCGGTAAGAACGATCAACAGCGTGATGGCCACCCCAGCGGAAAGCCATGCCCCGAGCGACGCCCGTGAGCGAGGCTTCATGTTTACCGGCGATACCCGAGCCGCGGCTGCATTGGCCTCCCGCATGAAGGCGCCGATCGCTGCCGACTCGTCGCGGCCCGGCTCGTCTCGTGGCTGCGGCAATTCCTGAGCGATTCGCTCGATCAGCCGCGCCGACGTGGCAGCATCGAGCGGGGCCGCTGCCGCGAGGTTCCGCATCACTTCAGCCAGGAGCGAATGGCTATCGGCAGCTTCGGCGAGGTGTACCTCGGATTCGAGACAGGCTCGCTCGAAGGCTTCGAGTTGGTCAGCCGGAAGCACGTTGTCCAGAAACTCAGCCACGGTGTTGGCGTCGTCGGCAAGGACGCCGTTGTCAGCTCGCGGCGCCGGCAGATCCGTCCGTGATGCGAGGTCGGCGATTCTTTCGAGGAGTTGAGGCGCGACGGTGCTCGTGGCCACCTTCGCCCCCAATTCCTCGCGTTCAGGTTCCAGGAGGAGGCCATCCCGCCAGGCGAGGAGCGTCCGAAGTGTGAGTCTCATGGGGTCTGACTTCTCCCGGAAAATTCGAGCCGACAGCCGAGCGAGGTTGTGCCAACCCATGCCACCGTCCACCTATGAGTGGCGCACCCGGCAATAATTTCGTAGCAACTGACGAAAAATTCTTTGTGGTAGGCACTTGCTCGACCCCGAGGCCATCCCCCCACGTACACAGAGGAGGCGGCCGAACCGGCGTGGACGGCTGCACCAGGCTGGCTAAACTCGGATGTTCAGCGGCCTTCCCGGCCGGCCGGCGGAGATTTTCCGATGTCCCCGATTATCAAGCACCAGGGCGAAGCGAACGCTGTCCCGCGGCAAATCCTGCTGCGACGGGCCGCGGGCTACCTCGAGCTTGGTGAGCTCCTGGTGGACGCCGAGGTCGGCCCACCCCCGTCTGCTCGGCGACTCCTCGAGCGGGCACTCGCCGAGCTAGCAGCACTGCCTTCCGAGGTTCGCGCGGGCTCGCTTGCGAGTCTGATCGAGGGCGAGTCGTTGCGAGCACTCGGCCAATGGGACGCAGCGATTGGACCGCTCGGCCGGGCAACCGAGGCCGACAAGGGCCGCCTCGAGGCATGGCTGGGCCTCGGCTGGTGCTACAAGCGGCTCGGACGGTTGCCTGAGGCGATTCGATCGCTCGAAGCGGGCCTCGACGCGTCGCCCCAAGAGCCAGTCCTCCTCTACAACCTGGCCTGCTATCATTCTTTGGCTGGCAATGTCACGACCGCGATTGATCACCTTCGGCGGGCAATCTCAATCGATGACCGGTTCCGCGATCTGACCGGCACGGAGCGGGATTTCGACCCGATCCGGTCCGACCCACGGTTTGTGGCAGCCATCCATGTCATGGCGTAAGCAAACAAGGTAAGCCGTACGCGAGGGTGTCAGGGTGGCCTGACGACAGGGAAGGAGTCGGGGGCGGATGAGCAGCGGGCCGCTCCAGGAGATCATCGCAGTCGTGGGATCGCCGGCCGCGGGCAATCCCGCCCAGTATCTCTTTGAGCGGGCGTTCGAGGCCGCGAGGCTCGACTGGCGGATTATCACCTGCGACGTCGCGATCGAGAACCTTTCGGCGTGTCTTGCCGGCAGCGAGGCGATGGGGTTTCGTGGCTGCCTCGTGGCTGGGAAACTCCGTCGGGCGGCCCTCCCACTCGTTCCCAATGCAAGTCCGACCGCCCGCTTCGCAGGGGGCGTCGGGCTCGTGGAACGCACCCAAGGCGGCCTGGCAGGCCATCTCACGGATGGACGCGGCCTTGTGGAGGCACTCCGGACTCATATCGATCCGGCGGGGAGGCATGCGGTTGTCGTGGGAGCGGGCACGACCGGCCGGGCGGTGGCTCTCGAGCTCGCCCTTGCCGGCGTGGCTGGTCTTGTGATGGCCGACCCGGACGAAACTCGAGGCCGGGCGTTCGTCGATGACCTCGCAGCGCTTCAGACCGCTCCCGCCGAATGGCTTCCATGGGGTGCCACGCTCACCGTGCCGCCCGAGGCCGCGATTGTCGTCAACGCCACCACCACTCCGCTCACATTTGGCGAGCTGAGGTCCGACGTTTTTTTTGCTGACGTAGCGCCCGCGGCGGCACCGCCTCGGGC
>JBGTKO010000236.1:0-21800 GCA_041744595.1 Pirellulales bacterium | reverse complement strand
GGCGAGCGGGTGCGGCCCGACGACCTGGCGGCCGCACCAGACGTGACGGCGAGTGAATCGTTCCAGGCTTTCCGCGTGCTCGCCCTCGAATCCCTCGTTCAGATGAAGCTCACGTCGTTCCGCCGCAAGGATCAAGTGCATCTTCTCGACATGCTCGGCATCGGCCTGATCGATGCCACCTGGCCGGCCCGCTACCCCCCGGCGCTGGCCGCCCGCCTCCAGCACTTGATCGACACGCCCGACGGCTGAAAAACGCCATCGACGGTTCCCTCAAAGCCCACGTGCTCACACGTGGGATGGCTTCCGGGACTCTTCGAGCGCGTCAGCCTGGGCCGCTCACGCATCAACCCAATTCACCTCGAGCTCTCGTTGCCCGACGGGCGCGATGCGAAACCACATCTCATCGGCAAGCTCGCCCACCGAATCGGCGATGACAAACCGTGACCCTTGTGGCTCGAACCCGTATGCAGCCACAAGTCCTTCGGCGTGCATTTCGACGAGGGCAGCGACCACTTCGCCCCGGCTCACGTTTCCGTGACTGGTGCGACGGACCTCGTCGATGATCGACGCCACGTCCTCGTAGTCATCGGTGACGGCGTTGAGGCAATGAAGGTCGAGAATGGACACGGTCATGGAAACCTCCAGGCCGTGCGACGCCCCTCACACGCTTCCCCCTCGCACGCCTCCTACAAACAACTGCCACCGCCGGGCAGGCGTTGCCGAAGAAAATTCATTCGCTGCTCGATCGGGAGGGCGAGCCTACGGCGAATGAGGTCTTGAAGTTGCCGCTGCGATTCTGCATCGAGCGATGCCAGAGTCTTGTCTCTGCTCGGCGCACGGCGTCCGGCAGGCTTCTTTCCGCTGCGCGGGCTTCGGCTTCGTCGCATGTGGGTATCACCCTTTCCTCGGTGGCCGTTTGGATGGTTTCTTCGCGAATGGCGGCCCCATCGCTCGCCGGAGCTGCTCGAGAATCGGGAGCACTGCCTTGTCTTGGGCACGGCCGGCCGCCCTCTTACTCGCAATGATATCGTCGAGGCTGGCCACCAGCATGGAACATCCGCCCACATCTCGGCTCACTGCCCGAGCCTTCAGCCCCTCGAACGAACGCACACCATGGATGACAGGCATGAAGTCGGCCTGGAGGCCGGAGGCGTCGTGGGCCATTCGGTACAAGCGTGAGACCGGGTAGTAGGGCCGCAGGATCGTGGCCCCCAGGGCTGCGGCAACCCGCTTGAGTTTTCGCATGTTGGTCGGCGTTTCGCGGAACATGAAGTCGAAGTCGATGGTGGTCACCGGGGCCCCGTGGATCGCGGCGGCCGCGTTGCCGATGAGCACCGCCTCGAGGTGTTGTGCCTCGAGGGCGGCAAGCAGCCGGGTGATGAGTGGGGTGGCGTTCATGGTCCGCGATCACGTCGTGGTGTCGGCTGCCCTGGGCTTAGGTCGTCTGGAGGGTTTCGATGGCGTTGATATGGATCAGGGCACACATGACGCTTCTGTCCTCCTTTGGGTAGTAGACCAGCACCTTCGTATTCATGACGAAGGCACATTCAGGATGCCGCACCTCGTGCGACTCGCCATTCGACATGCGGATCACAAACGGCTCAAAGGGCTCACGGCGAAGGAATTCACGGACGGTTTCGGCATTCATGGGCCATTCTCCTAAAGAAGTGTACGGCGGTACATGCTACCAACCGTGACCGCCATTCGCAACGCTTTCGCTCAAATAAAAGCCCCCCTGCGCAAGCTGGGGGGACTGCGGGTCACCGACCACCCCGCCAGCCATCATGACCGGGCTCGCCCAACAACCCGCCGTCCCCGCGCTTGCGCGAGGGGCTTCTATGGATTGCTCCAAACCCTTTCGCCCATCACCCGCCGCCGCGGACGGTCTCGATCCAATTCGCAAACGCGGCGTACGTCTTCGCGTGCCCCCCTAACAGTTGCGCCGCCTCCTCCAACGTGCCGATCCCGATCTTCGTGGCGGCGTGCGGCTTTGGACGGCACTCCTCGACCGCTTCGACGCCCAGGGAGTCGGCGAACCGGCCCGCCCTCGAGCGAACATTGACCGCGTCGTGCCCGGCAGGTTGTCGCCTGACTGTCACGACATCTGGAGAAACTCGACGCTCGTCACGTGAAGCAGGTTACAGACGAGGACGCTGTCGCGACTCGGGTCGGTGACGACCACGCGTGTCTTGCTGATCGCGGCGCATTCCGGATGCCGCACTTCATGTACTTCACCGCTGGAGAGGTGGATGGCAAACGGCTCGAAGGGCTCGCGTCGAATCAGGTCACGAAGGGCATCGGCATTCATGGCAACGGCTCCCGATAAGTGTACGGCGGTTCATGTTACCAACCGCGACCGCCATTCGCAACGCTTTCGCCCCTACCCGCCGCCGCGGACGATCTCGACCCAATTCGCATACGCGGCGTACGGCTTTGGAAGGCACTCCTCGATCGCTTCGACGCCCCAGGAGTCGGCTAACGCCCCCCGTGACTTCCTCGGGGCATTCGCACTTCGAACGACTTGTTGCCAAGGCAAAGATGCTGCAGTCGCGACTGGTCTTCCTGCCAACGGTAGCTTGCGGTCAGGGTGATCGAAGCAGCAGCAGCCCGGCGAAACGACCGGCCATGAGCGAACATTCACCGCATCTGGCCCGGTTGGTCAGCCAGGCTTTGTCGGCTGAAGTGCCTCGATCGCGTTGATATGAATCAGGGCGCAGTAGACGATGCGATCCTCGATAGGATACCCGACCACAACCCTTGTGGCCGTGAGCAGGGCACATTCAGGATGCCGCACCTCGTGCGACTCGCCATTCGACATGCGGATCACAAACGGCTCGAAGGGCTCGCGACGAAGAAACTCGCGTACGGTTTCGGCATTCATGGGAACGGCTCCTGAAGAAGTGTACGGCGGTACATGCTACCAACCGTGGCCGCCGTTGGCAACGCTTTCGCTCCTATAGAAGCCCCCCTGCGCGAGCAGGGGGGACTGCGGGTCACCGACCGCCCCGCTGGCCATCATGACCGGGCTCGCCCAACAACCCGCCGTCCCCACGCTTGCGCGAGGGGCTTCCATGGATTGCTTCAAAACCTTGCCCCATCACCCGCCGCCGTGAACCGTCTCGATCCAATTCGCAAACGCGGCGTACGTCTTCTCGCGATCGAATTCACATTCCGCCAGGCGTCGCGAGCCGTGCCGCATTTCCATGAGCCGCTTGCGGTCTCCCGCGAGTCCTGCGATCGCGGCGGTAAGCGAGCCCGGATCCTCGGCCGTGTACGCCACACCCGCTTCATACTCCGTCACGAGCCCGGCCAACTCCCCCGGCAACGAGTTCACAATCGCGAGACTCGCCGCGGCGTAATCAAACGCCTTGTATGGAATCGCCACCATGCTTTCGGGCTTCACACACACCAGCCCCACATCACACCGCGCGAGGAGCCTCACATAGTCGCGGCGTTCAAGAAGGCCGTGAACCGCCAGCCGGCATGAGCCCGTGGCAGCCTCAGACGCCCGTCGAAGCGTCGCCTCGAGTTTGCCCGTGCCGGCAACATGGATCGTGGCGAGGATGCCCTTCGCGGAGAGCTGCCGTGCCACGGTGGGAAGCATCTCGATATCTTGGCTCGCCTCGAGCGACCCGGCGTACACGCATTCGAGCGGCGGCGCACCACCTGCCTCGCCCGCAGGCACGGCGAAGAGCCCGAGGGCCTTTGCTGTTGCCGGGCGAGCCACGGCGGCGGTTTTGAGCGAGCCTGCGTTCTCACGGGCCGCGCCGTTCTCGTGTGGCGGTGTTGCCATGCGTGGCACATCGCTCACGGTCCGTGGCCGATTAGGAAACTCATCGACATACGCCCCGAGGAGGCAGACATGTTTGGGCGTCTCAGCCGGTGCGTCGGTGAAGGCGGCTTCGGCGTAGGTGTTTGTGGCCGCGGAGAGTGCATCGGCTCCGGTCACGAGCGAGTGGCGGCGGCCGGCCATGTTGCCCAGGAGGAGCGGGGCGATCAGCGCCCGGAGGAATCGTGGCCCTGGGAGGATTCGCTCAAACGTCTCGGGCCAGAGGTCCATGACGTCGAGGATGAACGTGGCGTCGAGCTTGGTGGCGAGCCGGAGGGCGGCCTCGGGGCTATCGAGTGGGGGCAGGCTCGCGAGGATGATGTCGGGCCGGCCGAGCTGCCCGGAAGACACGCCTTCGCTGGCGAGTCGTTCAAACGTTTTCCCGAAATCGCGGTGGCTTGCGATCCGGGCGAGCGACACGTTTTTGTGGTACGGCCGTACGCCCACCATCCGCACGCCAAACCCTTCGTCCTCGCGGATGCCGAGGGGTGCGGTGCGAAATGCCTTGCGGCGGTGGCTCCAGGTCGCGGTCCACCAGGTGACATCATGGCCGCGGTCGGCGAGCACGCGTGCGAGCGACCAGTAGCGGAGGGGTGGTGTGCCCTCGCCTGGGATATCGTCGAACGGGTTGACCAGCCAGATGACGAGCGGCCGGGAGGTGAGTGGTTCGGGGGCCGGGCTGGGCATGGCGGGAGATTAGCAGACGGCGAGCGAGCCTCGCAGCCCAACGCGCCCCACGCGGTGTCGGCGCGGGTTTCGCCTTGCCTCACGCCGGGTAGTATCGCTCGGGCCGCATCGTCGATGCGTTCCGGCAATCAACCAGTGGCACTCCGAGCGCCTTGAAATCCACCTCGGCATACTCGCGATGGTGCGTGCAGAGCACGATCACATCGTATTCTGCCGTGATCGGCTGCGATTCACGACCAGCCACCGCATGGTGGCTACGTCCAGGCCGAATCACCGGCACGTGCGGATCGTGGTACGAAACCACAGCCCCTCGCTGTTCAAGCAGCTTCATGATCTCGTACGTCGGCGACTCGCGGTCGTCATCGACGTTCGGCTTGTAGGCAAGGCCCAGGATCAACACTTTCGCCTCCTTGACCGAGCGGCCGGAGTCATTGAGGGCCTCGATCACGCGGCTCACCACATACTGCGGCATGGCCGTGTTGATCTCGCCGGCCAGTTCGATGAGCCGGGTCCGCATGCCGTATTCCATGGCCTTCCACGTGAGGTAGAAGGGATCGATCGGAATGCAGTGCCCGCCGAGACCGGGGCCCGGATAGAAGGGCATGAATCCGAAGGGCTTGGTGGATGCCGCCTGGATCACCTCCCACACATCGATTCCCATGGCTCCGTAGATCAGCTTGAGCTCGTTGACCAGCGCGATATTCACCGACCGGAAAATGTTCTCGAGAAGCTTTGTGGCCTCCGCTGCCCGGCAGCTCGACACGGGCACGACCCGATCGCAGATCGTGCTGTAGATCTCCTTGGCTCGTTCGAGGCAGGCGGGCGTGAGGCCGCCGACGACTTTTGGAATCTGCTTCAAGCCGAGCGGGTTGCCCGGATCCTCGCGTTCCGGCGAGAACGCGAGGTGAAAATCTTTTCCTGCGACGAGCCCGCTGCCCGATTCAAGGATGTCTCGCACGACCTCATCGGTCGTTCCGGGATAGGTGGTCGATTCGAGCACCACGAGTTGGCCGGCCCGCAGGTGCGGAGCGATCGAGCGGGCTGTCGCTTCGACATACGAGAGGTCGGGGGCTCGGTTCACCGTGAGCGGCGTGGGTACGCAGATCAACACGGCATCGCATCCAGCGAGCTCCGCAAAATCCACAGTCGCGCGGAACCGACCCGCGGTCACGACCTCACGAACAGTCTCCGCCGGGATATGCGCGATGTACGACCCGCCCGCATTCAGGACCGGCGGCTTGGCTGGATCGGTGTCGATGCCGACGACTGAGCTGCCACCGCGAGCAAACGCCAGCGAGAGCGGGAGGCCGACGTAGCCGAGACCGATGACGGCGATTTTCTCGTGGTTTTTCACAACGGGCAAAACGAGAGGTACGAGGGAGCCTAAAAGAATCTTCCGTCACCGGGCGGCTGGGCTCAGGTGGTTTGGAGGGATTCGATCGCGTTAAGGTAGATCAGGGCACAATACGCGATTCGATCGTTGCTCGGGTTGTAGACCACCACCCTGTTGGTGGCGACGATCGCGCATTCCGGATGCCGCACTTCGTGAGACTCGCCGATCGACATACGGATGACGAACGGCTCGAAGGGCTCGCGACAAAGGAATTCATGGACGGCTCCTTCATTCATGGCAAGGGCCACCCATAGAGTGTACGGCTGTATATAATACCACGCTGCGTCGTCCCCCACAACGCTTTCGAAAAGCGGATTACCCACCTCAGTGGACCGTTTCACGCATTGACTCCGTTGGCATCCAGCTCGCGCGCGGCGGCCAGAGATAGTGATTCGTGCTGACGGCGGTCGAAAATGGCCGCGCGGGACGGTCGAAAAAAACAGCGATTGGTGATGTTATCCCATCGTTCCTGGGAATGTCGTGGTCCTTGTGATCGCCTCGTCAGGCGACTGCCTGAATCCGCCGATGAGGTAACATCTCCGTATCCGAGCGGCCCCGGCTACGGTACCAGCACGAGCCTTGAGGCGACGGTTCCTGCGGACGACCGGAAGGCATGCTCGTACCCCGGCCTCACCACGATGGCGTTTTCATCGGCACCGGGGGCGAAAAACCTTTGAAGGACCGTCTTTGCGACGCCGTGTCGGTCTACGAGCCTCTGAAGGGGAACCAGCAGGTCATCGCGGCCGGCAGCTATGATGACGGCGCGGGAGAGCTTCATAACGTAAACCGTCGGTCCAAAGTTGACCCCAGAATCGGCGCCATCCCATAGAATGCATGTTGAGGTCGCAGGAGCGGGTCGGGTTTCCTGTACCAGTTGGTATGAAGATTTAGGATCCGGGTGCTTGAAAGCCTCTCGACGATATCGCCCAGTCCAGCATCTCTCTCAGTCCATCCCGCAAGCTCGCGGGATGCCGAAAGCCTGCAGCCACGAGCTTGTCGCAAGGGAATACAGTCTCTTCCACGAGCGCCCGAAGTCTTGCCGTCGTGAGAGGAAATGGCCGTCCGGTGAGCCATTCGATCACGTCACCGATGGGGGCAATAGCCTTTGCGGCGAGCGACGGCAACCCGCGCGGCCGTGGCCAGTTGCCGAGTTCCGCGATGAATTCTGCAAGCTCCCGGACGGACAAAATTCTGAGGTCCGATACGTTGAAGACGTCGCACCCAGCGGGATCCCGATCGATCGCGAACTCTATAGCGGCGACGAGATTGCGCAGTCCAACAATTGATTTTCGCGTCCTTCCGTCACCGACAAAACAAGGTCGGCCTCGCCAAATCTGCCGCGCAAACGCCGCAAGGTTGGCCTCGTTCCCTGGGCCATAAACAGGAGCGGGCCGCAGAATCGTCGCGACCCTGTCGGCACCGTTTTTGGCCCACGCCCGTACGATTTCCTCGGCCGTCGCCTTCGACTTGCCGTACGGAGTGTCCGGGAGGGACGCATCCGACTCCCGATGGATGCCATCGCCGGCGCCTACAGCCTTGATGGAACTGACGTAGATAAACCGGCGGATGCTGTGAGCCTCAGCCCACTCAAGCCAAACACGCGTGCCTTCAACGTTGACGGTTTCAAACTCAGCAATGTCCTTCGCCCTAGGCAGCGGGACGTGCTGTTTGACCTCCAGATGGACGATCGCTTCGATTCCGCCCGCAGTATGAAGTTCGGTCAGCAAATCGCCACGGCGCTTCCCGAACCATCCCGCGGGCAGGGGATGGGGAGCCTCGCGCCCTGTGGCGATACCGTCGTGGCCGGCCGCTGTCAGTGCAGGCAGCAGCGCCCGGCCAACGAAACCGCTCGCTCCCGTAACGATCAGTTGCATAGAAATGAAGTCGCGATGGCCAGCCGTTGTAACGAACCGCGAACACCTACAACGGTGCTGAAAACGAGGCGACCTTCAGCGCTCACTTTGCTGGCCGGCCCGCAAATATGACCCTCAGCGTCCACAATGGGCGGCAAGCCATGGCGAGAACGCCTGTCCGGCGGGCGAGGAAGCGCGTCGCCTCGCCTTGTCGAGCAGCGGTGTAATCCTGGCACCGCGAGTTGTAGAAAACACCACCGGAGGGGGATCGTTGCCCATCAGGATCTCCGCGAGCAGGACCGCGGCGATCGAGTCGCGATCCCGCGGCTCACCAATCTGGGTCTCCCAGGCCCGACTTGCCTCGTCCGATGCGTCCAATACCGCGACAATTTTCTCGATAGCCCCCGCAAACGGGCCGTAGGTGATTCGCGGCACGGCTGGCGGAGCAGGCTCCGAAATCCGGTTCACTGCGTCACTGGCGTATTGAAGAATCGGCACCAACTCAGGCCGCGCCCGGTACACCGGAAGCACCTCGGAAAGCCGTCCCGACACGCCCCACGCACGAATGTCGCCGCGTTTCCGCGCGGCTGCCAGGAAGTCCTCCATTTCGTCTGGGATGCTTGAATTCGGGGTGGGCTCGTGCAAAAAATAGATGTCGATAGCCTCGATGTTGAGAGACCGCAGGCTCGTTTCCAAAGACAAGCGCGCGGTGGGGAGATCGAAGCACCTTTCGGCCATCAGCGGCGAGGGTCGCCCCCGCAATCTTCGCTGCAAGCCTGGCACGGCGCTCACGAACTTCCTCACGAGCCCTTGGATCGGTCGCAAAAAGCTCCCCGTCTTGCTCACGGGAATCCCGAACTTGGTCGCGACGGTCACGTCGCCGCGGTGCCGCGAGAGGAAGCGACCGAGTTCCCGCTCGGCTAGCCCAAGCCCATACATACGTGCCGTGTCAAAGTGGCGGATTCCAGCGTCAAAAGCGGACTCCAGCACGTGTTGTCGCTCACGCGAAGAGTGCAGTCGGAACAGTTTCGACGTGCCGAAGCCGATCCGGCTGACCAGCAGGTCGGCTACACCTAGGCTCACGAACTCTGGCTGCACAAGATCGGTCAACGGATTGAGCGGTTGAGGTGGTCAGCCAGCCGGAGCGCGAAAGCCACGATCATGAACGTGCTGTTAGCCTGGCTGCTTGTCACAAAGGTAGAGCTACTCGCCACGTACAGGTTGTCCAATCCGTGGACACGAAGGTTGGGATCGACGACGCCCTCTGTGGCTTCAGCGGACATGCGCGTTGTTCCAGCCTGATGGTAACCGCCTCCTTGTCCAGCGCGGGCGTTCTCTCGTGGGTCACCATCTTGGTACTCAAGGCGTCCGCATCGATGGTCTCGCAGGTACCGATCCCACAAAGCGTGAGCGCGCACGACCCCATCGAAGTCCGAGTCTTTGTATCGAAGGTTGATTCGCAAACGCGGCATGCCGAGTGCATCGACCGTGTCGTCCAAGACGACTCGGCTGTCCGGGTTTGGCATGTGCTCGCCGTAGTAGTGGAGCACGTAGCGGTTCGTACGGCTACGGACAAAGAATCCCGGTGCCTTGCGACGCTTGCAAAAACGCCGATGCGCAAACGTCGGGATGAACATCGCCGTGGCGGGAAAGTCCCGAGCCATATTGTACACGTGCGGCCAGACAACCCGTGGGCCAGTACCGACCGCCACCCGCCGGATGCCCTCAGAGACGAACCGCTTGCCGAATGTCGGAGATGACAGCGCCAGGTAGGCAAAGGAAAGGATGCCGCTGCCGTGTTGGGGATCGGCAAGGTCCGGATTCACAAGCCACGCGACGATGTTGGGCAGTCGTTCGCGGTGTTGTGCTTCGCGGGCCAATGAGAGCCTGTGCCGCAAGTATACGCCATCGCTATCCCGTTCATACTCGTAGGCCGTCTGCTTGGGTGGAGTATCGAATACCACATGGCAAATCTTCCCCGAAACGTGGCCCATGTAGAATCGTCCGAGCAAGCCCGAGTGATTCCCAAGGCCTCCGGGAGCGGCCGACCGAGAGGCGAGCAAGAGACGAGTCGACTCGAGCCCTCCGCAGGCCACGATGAAATGACGAGCGGTGAGCACCTCCTCAGTCCCGTTCAGTCTTCGGCATCGCAATCCGGTTACCATCCGTCCGCCCGAATCGGTAAGAATTTCGACGCAGGTCAGTTCGGTCTCGACTCGCAGCCCCGGAGTACTCGCGAGTTGTGTGGAATATTCCGTTCGGAAATTTGTTGGCAGGCTCCAACGCTCGAGATCGGAGGATCGCATGTCGCCGTCCGGCAACCCCGGAACGATTGTTTTGCGGCGCACTTCCGGAATGAAGTGGGTATTGAATAGAGCCCGGCCCGTCAGAAACCAGTCGCTCGCCCGTTGAAAATAACCTGCCATTTCTGAGTAGGTTACGGGCCACCTCACGGCAGTCACAAAATCGCGGGCATCGAAATCAACGGGATCGAATGGCACACATCGACCGCCCCATGTATTCGATGCACCGCCGACTTGGCGTCGAGTTGCGAGGCTCATGGCCACATGGGCTTGGCCGACGCCAATCACGGCATCGCCGAGGGACTGAATCGCGTTATCGGGCGCATGACGTCCACTTTCGACCAGAAGCACATCATGCCCAGCTCTCGCCAGTTCGAGCGCCAGCACCACGCCGGCCGGGCCGCTCCCGACAATGCAGACGCCGACTTGGGGAGAAACGTGAGTCATTCAGTCGAGCTTCGGTCAGTTCGCGTTCGTCGACAAAGAACGCCTTGTGCCAAGGGCTCGGACTCCACACGTTCGTACCGCCCACCAAGCCACGGCGCAGGTTCTCCCGAAATACTGAGTCGGCACATCGCATGAATCCCTTCCACTGCCTTTGCGATGATCCGGCTAGCGCGTCGCCGCGATGTGGGAGGGATCAACCCAGCGAACATGAAATCCATGACCTGACAATACGCGAACGATTTCCGATGGGGCCTCTGGCAGATTGCGCGACTGCAATTGCGTGAAGTGCACTTCCACAAAGACGCCTTGGGTGCGCCGGTCTACGAGAATTTTCTGGCAACCTCTCAGCACTTCCAATTCGAAGCCTTCGACATCCACTTTGAGCATCATCGGGGCAAGTTCGGGATGAGCCGCAACATAGCTGTCACCCCGCAACACGGGCACCTGTTCCCCGGTGCCAGTTTGCGACGGTACAAGGTGATTCGTAGGATCACCCGGCTTCGAGGACTCGGCAAAGGATGCTACGGAATCGGAATCGCCAAGCGCCATGCGTTCAGCCACAATGTTTGCGTGAGCGGCGATTGCTTCCTGCAAGATTCCGAAACTGCTTCGGGCAGGCTCAAATGCGACAACCTTGCCCGCAGGTCCGACGGCATTTGCGAATTGTGTCGTAAAGTAGCCGACGTTTGCGCCAACATCCCACACAATGAATCCCGGACGGAGCTTCTGCAGAATTGCCTCCTCAAATTGTTCTTCATAACCGCGCGGCCGGAGCCATCGAATGGCATTTCCCAACGGCTGTGTGAGGCGAAAGCGTCGCAGCAAATTCCTGGATGCGTTAATGAGAGGATGCGAGTAGTTCATAGTTCCTTCTCTCCGAGGATCTCGCCACTACGGGGAACACAATGATGTGCTGTCACGCCGATTACTCTGGAATCCCGCGAATCATACCGCAACGCCGTTTCGCCTCCGAAAATGCGGCTTCAGAAGCCTGCATGTGGGCCTCGGTCGAACCGTCGGAAAGCTCGCCGAGATGAAGGTAGCCTTGTCCGAGAAGCAATAGCAAACGGGAGTTCGCGCTATCCCAGGCACGCATGCGCTCTCCCGCTGCCAGCGCGGAACTCAAAATGACCACAGCCTCCTCTCGGTCAGGATCGGCCTTGATAAGTCGCGCAGTCGTCACTGCCGCCCGCAGGTCGCGCTCGACGTTCTCGGATACTGCCGCGCGGGTCAGCGGTAGAACAGAGGCGACAGCTCCCACCAGAAACAGAACTCGGGCGATCTCAGCCGCTGTCCGACCAGCCACGCCGTATTCCTTGCCTTGCCGTACACCGCCGGTCGCTGCACAGATGCCTCCGACGACGGCCGCCAGCAGGGCGTTGGCTGGCAAATGGAGATTCCAGTCGAATGCCGCGTGTGCGGCCATCCCTGCAAGTGCAGCCCACGGCCCTGCCTCCAGCACACGAGCCGTTGGCGGCACACGCCAGTAGAAGCGATGGGCCCGCTGGAGGACCATAAACCCGAGCATCCCCATAAGTGCAGCTCCGGCGAGGCCGGCCTCGGCCAAAAACTGGGCATAGTCGTTGTGGGCATAAAACAGCGTGATATTCGCCGGGTGGAAGCGGGGAAACACGGTTCCAAACGTATCCAGGCCGGTGCCAAGGAACGGCGACGCCCAGAACATTCGCAGAGCCACTCGCGCCGCGGTCACGCGTGGATCACTGAACACGGCCGCTACCCGCGGCTGTAGAGACTCAGGAAACACGGCGGCGGCATCGTCAAACGGACCATACAACACGACGCACAGCGCTACAAAGGAGCTGATCGATAGCCATGTCGCGCACTCTGCCACTCTCCTTATCCACCCTGTCTTGACGACAAGGTTGAAGAACACAATGGTTGCGATGACTAAGGAACACGTTCCGGCGCGGGATTCGGCAATGACGCCGGTCGTCCAGATCGCGGCCGCAAACGTCACTAGCGCCATTCCATTCCTAAGCAAGGGCGGTACCCGATCACGAGAGAAGCTCAGCCACGCCGCCACCAGGATCGGCACAGTGATCACGAGACAATTCGCAAACTGATTGCTCGAAACATAGCAACCCATGCCGCTGCCGATGACGCCGCCTTCAAACCGATACCGCCGGTCCCCAACAACTGACTCGTTGATGTATGCGACGCCGTTGGTAAGCCACGGAGGGTCCACGGTCGTTTGCCAGAATCCGGTCGGACTCTTGAGATCGATGAACCCGAGGAGCACTCGGTCAAGCTTGTCGATGGGAAAGAGGATGGCCAGTATCCAGACGACAATGCCCATCCCCGCGATCGCTCGAAGCAAGGTGCGCCGTGGAACGAGTGTCCGGGCCAAGTCCGCGGTAACAACCGCGGTACCGAGGCCGAGAAACAGCCGCCAGCCAGCTAGGAGAGTGGCAGCGGGATCGAGCGAGATCGTTCCCCACATATCGGGGGCCGCGACCTTCCAGGCACCTGCCGATACCGGCGCAAGGCTTACGAGTAGCCCGTCCGGCAACGGAATGACCTGGGCGAAAGCAATGCCGGCGGCGGCGAAGGGAATCAAGAGGAAGCCCAGAGGTCGCTTCGCGGAACCCGCCCAGATCGCCATAACAACAGCCATCGCGCACTCGATCGCCAGCCGTGCCCACACCTGCGCTCCGCCTAGAAAAAGCGGTGCGAGAATGACCGTGGTGGCGAGGAGCCCAAGGCACGTCACGTCGCCCACTTTGGGCGCCGCTGGAATCTGGGCAGACTTCGGAGTCCTTTTCGGTCGTTCCGTCATTCTATCACTTCTTCAGGCTGCTATGCCGTGGCCTGCCATGCGCCCCCACAGAAGAACTTCTTCTATTCACGCCTACGTCCTTAACACGCGGCACGAATCGCCAAAAGCATCTCGTTGATGGGTATGTAGGAGGCCAGGTCCAAATCAAGGACGCCTCGTTGGAAGCCGCCGATCACTTGCCGTAGCATCACGGCGATGTTGTCCTCCACGATCTCACGCCTCACACCACCGACCTGAATGGTGGGCGACTTTTCCGCGATGCCGTCACGAAAGACTCCAAGGAAATCGGATTCGATGCGCTGCCCATCAGCCGCTACCACGCTGAGTGAGCGTCGCTTCGAAGCGTGGCACAAATCCGTGCTGATCGCGATCGATGTTCCCGACACCTTGGAGTGAATTTCCGCGTGAAGGCGATTCGGCAATTCTTCTCGGACAATTCGATCGGTGCTATGGAGCCGCCACAACTCAGACGAGTGAAGGATCTGAAGGATGTGGGGCAAGAGCGCGGTATAGGGCGTATATGACTTGAGTTGCTGAGGGGTAAATGGCTGGGAAAACTCTGCCTCCACCCTCAAGGGTCTTGGCATGGCAGCCACAGCGTCTCGCACCGCCGCCGTGACACTGGAGTAATGCCACTGCGATGCCACCGCCACGACGAGTCGCTCCGCCGCCACGAACTCGACAATGGCGCTGAGCTCGGTGCGACTCGTCGCAAGCGGCTTTGGGAGGACGAACCGGCGGGCGCCCAGGGAAGCGAGCGGCGGGAGCGCCTGCATTATCGCATCGGGATGCACACACAAGTCGAAGACATCGGAGTCTCCTGGGGGCCCATGTATCCGCGCCCACTCTTCGGCTGTACGAGCCAGCGGAAGTCCCGCCAGTGCGGTCCCGTCCAACACGGACTGCTCAGCATTCGGGCTAATGAGCCCCTTGAGTCGGCATCCGACGCACTCTCTGTACTTTCTCGCCACGATCGAGCGCGCGTAGTGACCCACGCCGACTATGGATACCTGAATCATTCCTTTCGCGCGCCTGACTCGTTAACCTTGCCGTCGCGCTCGTCAAGGTGGCTCTGTATCGCACGAGTGAGTTGGTCCGCCGTCGGGATTGCGAGGCTAATCTTGCCAGCGAAGATCGACCATACGCCGTTGGCATGCTCAAGAATCTCGGTCGGCCGAGCGTCATCCGAGTCGCGGTTTGCGAGCACAACGCGGGGAACGTAGGTCGAATAGAGATGAAGGCAATTGGCCATCTCCCGAATGTAGCGAGAGGCCTTCTGTACATATCGCCGAAACCGCTCGGCCCGGATGATCTCGTGGTCGTAGTAGGCAACATCACGATTGAAGGTCGGGCTCGCGCCAAGGGTCCGCTCCAACACGGAAATCTCCACGTCATAGAGCAGGTATGAGCCAGATTTCCCGAATGGCAGAATACCGAAAAAGGGACCATCCATAACTCCGCAACCCACCCGACTCTCCCACGGCACCTTCACGACCGCCACCTCGCAGAGCTCGAACTGGTAGGAGCGAGGGGCGCATCCAAGCATCGAGATTAGCCGGTTGATGTTGCTATACGTGGCGTTGATCACCGCATCAACATTCATGCGCTCGATTCCCGCCAGGCCGTGAAAGTGGATTTCAAAGCCGTCGTGAAACTGGTTGATGCCGAGGAGCTCCGTATTGAGCATGACGCTCACATTCGGCTCCCGATCCAGCATTTGACGAAGCGACTTTCGAAGCACATTAGCGTCATACAGCTTCTCTGGCACGAGGATGGCCGTTTCAACGGCGTCCGGATTGAGCGTGATCGAACTGGGCCAGATCTCCTCGTAGGGCAATGAGAGGCGGTCGCAAAAAGCCTTGAACTCATCGCCCGTCACATGACTTTCTTCCCGGGCTACGCAGTAGTAGTGCTCGAAATCATCGACGACTGCTTCAGGAAACAAGGCTTGAAACTCTGCTTGATGCAGACATGCGTCGCGAGCCGTCTGATCACTTCGCGGGTAGTGGTAACCCATGTGGAGTCGGTTCTGATTGATATATGAAGCCCCGAGCAGGACGCCGCTCTGCTTCTCGAAAATCGTGACCGCGAAACCGTTTTGACTCAGCTTTAGCGCGGCCATGACGCCGAATAGCCCACCGCCCACAATCGCCACCCGCCTTCGGTCACCCACGATCCCCTCCTCGCTGCTGCCGCAGCTCTCGCACCTTGAGCTTCATGAGGTAGTCATAAAACGCCATGAGCATGCTGTAGTCGAAGCCGGCGCGGCCGTCGAGAAAACCCCACTTCCAGACATACAGGTAGAGAAATCGCACCAGCGGACGGAAGGGAAGGAAGTCGGCGCACCGTTTGAGCGCCTGCTTCTTCTTCTCTGGCGTTTCGCCTATTCGGAAGGCACTCCAAGCCTCTCCGAGCGATGAAGTCTCGCCCACAATTCGCTCGGCCTCGGATGTGGAATACGTATTGTGACGGGCGAGCCAGTCCGAGATTCCCTTCGAAAAATTGTGGTGAATGTAGGGCTCGCGGAGCGTGCCGGTGCCTCGGTCGGAACGGTCGAGGGCCATAGCATGACCGGCGACCTTGTAGTTCGACTCGCCGAGCCTCAGGAGCCTCGCCTGATACGCGGGATACGTTGTCACATGCCGTATCCAACGGTCCATAAAGATCAACTTGTTGGCGATCAGGTACGCACTTTTGGAGTCTTCGCGGCAGACCTTCTCGATCTCGGCATGCAACTCTGGTGTCATGCATTCGTCGGCATCGAGGTGGAGGATCCACGAATGCTTGAAGGGCACGGTATCGAGAGCAAAGTTCCGCTGGGCAGCGAAGTTGTCAAACTTCCGCTCAAATACCCGCGCCCCAGAGGCTCGCGCGATGTCCTGCGTGCCGTCGCTGCTGCCCGAGTCAATGACCACGATATCGTCGCAGGAGGCCAGCGCGGCCAAACATCGAGGCAGGTTCGCCTCCTCGTTGAAGGTTAGGATGACGGTTGAGTATGGCATGGAGTGGAATCGCCTTGTGGAGTCACATTTTTGGCCAGCACCGCAGGGCCGCTCGCCCAGTGTGAGATGCTCTGGATCAGGTCGCGGACCGTCGTGAATGGAAAGGTTCGGAGTAGGAACTCGAGTTTTCTACGGGTGCTTCGGAGATTGACGTAGTATTTTTCGTACTTCACCCGCTCTTTGAGTCTCCACAACGACGGCCGGGGGAGCCTCGGCTGTTCGACATTCGTTTCGCGCGGGTGAATGTAGGTGACGCACGACCGTCCAGCAGCAAGGTTTTCTCGGAATCCGGCGGCGATCAACCAGGCTGGATAGAGCCGAAGGTATCCACCGCCGCAGAATGGAATCCGTTTGCCGAAGATGGTCATGACCGGATTTGGAATGCAACGAATGTCCCCCTCCGATGTGCTGATGACACACGGATCCCTGGTGAACGAAGCCATGCCTCCGTGATCACGTCGAGCAGGCACAATCGAAAGGTCTACGGTGATGCCGTGCCGTCGCAAGATGGGAAACGCCCACATCTCCGTTTCCCGTATCGAGAATCCCGGGGCCCGAAAGGTATCCACTGCCTGCCCGGATACGTCCCGAAGAACAGCAAGGGACCGGGTGATGTCTGCCTCAAACTCCTCTGGAGTTTGCTCAAAGACGAGGCGGTGGTACTGAGTGTGGCACCCGATCTCGTGCCCCTCACGAGCAAGCCGGCGAATGAGGTCGGGATGCCGTTCGGCGACCCAGCCGAGGCTCAGAAACGTTCCCCGCACGCCCGCGTCGTCGAGGAGCCGCATGAGCGTTTCGGTATCGCGAACAACGCATGATGGGGCGTCGTCCCATGTGGATAGGTCTGCGTAAGGAGTCCGAATACCGAACGAGTGAAACCAGTCCTCAAGATCCACGCAGAAAGCGTTCGGCACGTTCCCGTTGTTGCCGTACGGCGCCTTTGCCATCACCGGCCGCCCGCCATGACGACCTCAACGATCTTCGTGATCGAGATCAGTGACGGCATGGTCTCGGGTTGGATAGCCACACCCGTCGCCTGTTCTACCGCGATCATGAGGTTGAGATGGCTGATCGAGTCCCATGCTTCCACCGATTCGGCGTCGGATGCCGCATTGAGGGTACCCGCGTCGAGTGCGAACACATCGGCTGCGATCTCGATAACCTGCTGGGTCACTTCATCCGCGTCACTCTTCATTTTTCACAGACCTCCGAATCCAAAAGGGCAATCCACGCCGGGAACTTCGGCGCGGATCGTGCGACATCGATCGTCCATCGTTGGGTCTCGGCACTGCAGTCCGCGGGCTCGAAGCCGTGCGAGGCAAAGACGCCGGCGGCAGGAGCATTCTTCTTGGTTGCGATAAATTCTCCGACGAGACGCTTCGCACCCGCGGCGCGGGCTTGATCAGAAAGCCAAGCAAGCATAGCCGTTTCTACCGTACGGCCAATGACACGACAACTCATCAGCAACGTGTCGATTCGCCACTCGAGCTCACTTCGCTCCACGATCATGAGCCCTACTGCGCCATTGTCCCCGAACCGGTCAGCTACATACACAACGCGGACGAGGTGTGTTGGCGACCCTTGGAAAGCGGCTATATCTGCCTCCGTGTACCGTCGCGTGGTCATGTTGAACTGATTCGTCTTTTGCGTAAGCTGGCTCGCTCTCGCCACTGTCTTGGGGCAAATGGCCTCGATTCGAATCTTCATTTCCAGCGAACGGTAGTAGTCTTCTACCGAGGTCGCGTTCACCTGCAATTCACTGCGTTGCCGTTGCTGCGCATACATCGCGCCCCGCTCGCGGTCCTCGGTCGTGAGACGAAGCCGCTCGAACGGTGGGAATGCCCGGATCACCCGCGCAAACTCGTCGGCATTCGGAGGAAGGTCCAGCACCTGAACTTCTGGCAAGGCCTGCGCCACATGCTCGCGTTCGATCGGGTTGTCATCAAGGAACACAAGAGTTTCTCGGCCAACGGAAATCTCATCCGCGATCGCCATGAGGTTGGCGGGCTTGTCGTCCCAATTGATCCGAAGCGCTGCAAAATGCTCGAGCCGCAGAAGCATCCTGGTGTGTTGCTCAAAGACAGCAACGGCGTCGTCATGATTGTTCTTGCTGCAGATCGCCAGAATGATGCCACGATGGTAAAGATCGAGGATCGCTCGCTGTGTCCTCAGGAACGGACAGCACTCTTCGTCTTCCCCGAGGACAATCCCGTCCATGCCGTCTTCCCCAATCACGCCACCCCAGAGCGTGTTGTCGAGATCACACACCAGTACCTTCGCCAACGAAGCGCCTGTTGCACACACAAACCGAAACCATTCGTGCGCAAGCGGAATGAAACTGGTGTTTGCCAAGGGGATACGCATCGATGCCCAAAGACGATCGTCGTACCAGAGCGACTGGCCATGACGAGCCACGAGTCGCTCGTAGTCGAGCACAGAGAGGGCAGGAACCTCAGTGGCCAGCTGCGTGAGCCGACGATTGATCTCACGCACAGCATTGACTTGGCCGCCCGCGAACTGCGAGTCGGCAATGCCATCGGAGATCGTGGGCGCGACATCGAGGCCATGAACCACAATCGCTGCCGACGAACGAGCCCGGATGGCGTTGATGGTCGTCGCGAGCTCACTCCCCACGCGTTCCACGACGGATTCATCCGCCCGCCCTTGGGCTCCCCTGCCGAGCCAAAGATCAGGCGCAATGTCCCGCGATTGAACGGCAAGAATGATGCAGTCGTACGACTCCGCGTAGAGGCGGCTGGCCGGGTCCAATGCCTCCTGGGCATAGGCGTTGAAATCTCCCAGTGTCACGTCGAGGCGAACACCGGCCGCTAAGCCTTCTGCGACCAACGCTGGCACGATCGGCTCAACGGTAAACGACCGCAGAATGTAAACCCGCCGCCGAGGCCATGACGAGGTGATCGGAGCGGTGATGAGGGTCTTGGACAGAAATCCAGCCGTGGCGAGCGTGGGGGAGAGTCGCCAAAGCACAGCGGCCTGCAAACGTGCGGTTCCAGCGAGACCGGCATCCACAGCGCGCACCAATCGATCCCGGACATCGTTCAGATCGATGGTCGCGGAATCAGCCGCCTGCAATTCATGTCGTGACATCACCACACCAGCGGCGTTTTCATGGGACGAAATGGGGAGAAAGTCGGATCACAGGGGCTCTGAACCACCGGGCACAACAAGGCGGAGGCCGAGAGTCGGATCCTCCTTGTTCAAGACGATTGCGCGGACGAGGGCCGCCGCATACACACCCGGGTCCGCCGCCCCCTGGCGACCCAACGGTGTGTTGACAAGCTCAGTCAGCAGCTTTGGTGGCCGCGCTACCCATACGTGCACAGCCTTCCGAGCCCTGGCGGTGACTGCCGCGAGGCCCTCAATGGCAGACTTTGCGGCCACGTAGTGCGGCCACTCGCCTGGTGGAGCCGCGACGGCGGCGGATGAGAGCAGGAGGACCGCCCCTTCACGTTTTTGGAGACCATCAAGCACGCACGCCAGCGGTGTCGCGACCATGGCAAGGCTCTCTGAGACGTGGCCCAGCAAGCGACCCAGTGACGCCTCATCGATGCCGAGCGATCGCAGTGGCGGGCACGCCGTACATACGAGGAGATCGACTCCGCCGTACCGATTCGTCACGTCTGCCACGAGTTTGGCAACGGAGGCCTGGTCAGTGGCATCACACCGGCGAGGCTCGAAGACAGCACCGATCGAATCGAACCTCCTCGCCGTCTCGGTGGCTGCATCGTGCCCATGGAGATACGTGCCGACAACGACACAGCCAGACCGGCACAAAGCCTCTGCAATTGCCGATCCCAGGCCGCGGCTTGCCCCGATGACAATGGCCACCTTGCCCACCATGCTTCCGGGCACGATATCCGCTGCCGGCACGACGGCCCGCATAATGGGCTGCCGGACGAAGCTCTTGAGCACGCCGTGCACCGCAAGCGGCGCGGCAAACTTCACGTCGATCGTGATCAAGCCCAACGGCCTGTGGAGGGACGTGATCTCCGCCGTAAATGCACCTTCGTCCACCAATTGCGATTTCGTCCAATCGAGTGCCAAGGAGTAAAACAGAGCATCTCGGCCCGGTATGCGCATTCCGACCACATAGCTACACCCAAGAAGAGCGGCAGCCTGGCTCGGGGCCACGCCGCATCGAGCAAGGCCGAGGCGATCGTACAGTGCGATGAACTCCGCGGCCCTCGGTGCGTACTGCCCTTTCATGACCATCCCGGGAGCCAGATCCTCCGTCCGGAACATCGCAGGGGCGGCTGGCTCGTCACGACCATGCTCAGCGTAGAATTCATCCGTTGCCACAACCTGGCCGTCGGAAAACTCTGCCGCCATTCGTAGGACCATGCGGCTTCCGTCGCGCACTCTGACCGAGGCCTTACGACCGTCATCGTCAATCTCAAGCGAATACGACACTCCCGTCACGAGCGGCGACGCGAACTCGGCCGAAAGCGTGGCAAGCGAACCCGCCGGGCGAGGGGCGAGGCGGCCCAGAACTGCGAGTGTAGCAAGCGCTCCGAAGACGACGGGTTCACCAAAAGATGTCGCGCGGGCGTACGCCGCGTCGCTGTGCAAGGGATTGACATCCCGGCTTGCCTGAGCGAACTCAGCAAGGTCTTCCTGCTCGAATCGCAGCGACTGAGTCATGGGAGGTGTCGTTCGCCGCCCGAGCCTGCAAGCAGCGTAGCAGACTGTGGAACAAGACTGCCGCTGCACGAAGCGGCGATCGCCGACCCAGGAAACCCTCGGCGTTTCCTGCGGTCGGCCAAGTGGAAAAAGGCCATGGATGGCTTTTTCCACGGACAGCTAGAAAGCGTCATGTTCGGCAAATGAAAAGTGCCAGGCAGAGGGATCTGAAAGCCGAGAGGGTAGTTTGCCGCCATCGGTCTGCTTTGCCACGATCGCGTATCGCTCAGGGGATCGCCAGTATCCGCAGGCCCGCATCGCCTCGGCAATGGTCGCTGCACGTGGCTCAACAGCGATCATCGCCGCGGCGCCAGCCTCATCGGCTGCGATGGCGACCTTCTTCAGAACGTCGTGAATATGCCGCTTTTCCTGGGTGTTGTCGAACACGTCCATCAAGACGCCCACTCGCACAGGCGGGTCGCCGCGCTCCGCGAGCCTCATGAGAGCGCCCGCGGCTGCAGGGGAGCCTCCTGGCCCGACATACGCTCGATACTCCTCGCCTTCGATCGTCGTCGAGAATCGTGCACGCCACTCATCAGGAGTCCACTGTGTGCGCACCATGCCATCCCCGACACCGCAAAACGCGGATACGGCATTCGAGGGAAGGTTGCATGGCGCCATTTCCTCGAATGCCGTCGCACCACGAGTCGTGATTGCCCGGCACACCCCTCGATACGCATTGTCCATAGCGTGGGCCGCGGTGCGCAGGAACTTGGACCGAATGCCACGGCGACCACAAATCAAGGCCGCTGGGCGAAGGGGCTGGAGAAGAACTGGAAGCGTCACGA
>JBGTKO010000235.1:0-2861 GCA_041744595.1 Pirellulales bacterium | reverse complement strand
TTCGCCAGGGTCATGGTGAACTCAGCCTCAAGGTCGGTCAGCGACCGCACGCCGCGGAGCAAAACCTGAGCTCCCTGCTTCCGCACGAAGGCGACGGAGAGACCACTGAAGAGCTCCACCTGCACGTTCGTGAGCCCGTCGAGTGATGCCCGCACAAGCCCGACCCGCTCCTCGAGTGAGAACAGAGGATGCTTGTCCGGATTGATCCCCACGCCGACGATGATCCGGTCAAAAATCCGACTTGCCCGCTCGATGACGTCGAGATGGCCAAGCGTGATTGGATCGAATGAGCCGGTATAAACGGCTGTCCGGGGGGTAGGCTGCACGGGAAAGAGGTCCGCTTTGATGTTCGGTTCAGCCCGGCAAGGGGGTGCCAAATCTGACGACAGGCGAGGTTGGGGTTCACTGGTTCCCCGCGAGAACCGAATTATGGTATGGAATTGACTCGTTTTCTACATGACTCGTTTTCTCACTGGTAGGGAAACCACCCTCTCGTGTCGAAGTCGCTCGCGATCGCCGGCTTGGTTGTTTCGGGAATCGTCGTGGTCCTGTTCCTAGCCGACCTCGCGGCAGCCTTCCCATTTGCCAGGACGAGTTGGCTGCTCGACGTGGCGTTCATCACGTCCGGTCTGATCGTGGGCTATCTGAGTTGGTCGATCCTCGACCAGGGCAAACGGCGGACGGCGAAGCCGGGTGGTCTCCGCTGATACTAAGCCGCGCGCAGCACGGAGCCAGCGAGGGCGTGCTGGTCGTCGCCGGCAAGGCGTGCGACAAGTCTCCCGAGCGTCGTGACTTCGACGCTCCCGCGCGACGACTGTCCGCCCACCCACGCGGCAAGCCGGTCGAGTCGGTGACAGGCCATGCCCTGCGAGTCCCAGGCCTCGGTCGAGAGCACGGTAAGCCCACCGCGGCGGACCGAGGGGCGTGATCCAAGTCCGAACATCGAGAGCGGCCCACGTCGCGAGGCTGGAGCCATCTCGACCTCCCAGAGGCCCCATGCCGGATTGTGGCACCGCCACCCCGCTGGCGCAGGACGTCGGCTCCCACGGCACTTTGGGGCAAGCGAGTCAACGAGCACGGTGCGGATTCCTTCCTCAACCAGAAGCTGAGGGTGCTCGATTCCGCGGCCGCCGCGAACCGCGATGGCGTTCAACGTCGGCACGGCCTCGCGGCCAATGGCGAGAAGCCTCCGAAGCCGCTGTCGAGACTCGAAGGCGGCGGGTGCGATCTGAAGGACGAAGTCCTGATCGACATTGTTTTTGCCGAGCGCCGCGGCCGCCGCCGTGATACGATCGGCGTTCACGACCCACGTGAGAGGAATCGAAGGCGACAGTCCACCCGAAAGGCCACCATGCCGGGCGGGCTTGGGCACGGCCGTCACCAATCCGCACACGACAATGACGGCTGGCGGTTTCTCTGCGGGCATCTATTCCTCCCCCATACCAGGCGGCGGGGTGGTCCGCTGCCGTCATGGGTTATCGACGCCCGGCTCCAACGCTCTCAAGCCGCCATCCTCACGCCCGCAGAGACCGCAGGCTCCACGGAATCGGCGAAACTGTTGCCTTATCCTCCCCGCGGAATGCTCAGCGGGGGCATCGGCGTCAGGCGGACGGCACAAGCTCCGTCGATAGGCCCCGTTCGTGCGCCACGATTGCTGCAACAAGACCTGCTGCCGTGGCCTCGGCCGCCTCGACGGTGGGCTCCAAGCCGAATCGTCGTATGGCCGCACTCGTGACTGGGCTGAGACTGGCAATCCTCCAGTTTCGGATCCGCGCACCGAAAAGCCGTACGCCGGCCTCGGCAATGGCGCCGCTTGTAACGGTAAGCCAGGGGAACTTCGCGGCCTCGAGCAGTCGTTCGGTTGCGGGGTCGAGCCGTTCAACCGCCACGCTCTGGTAGGCCGCCACCTCATCCACGACATGCCCGGCCGCTTCGAGCGCCCGGCGGAGAACGTCTCGTCCGCGGGCAGCACGAACAAGCAGGAAGCGGCTTCCCCGATGGAGATCAGCAAAGGCCTCGACGAGCCCCTCGGAACGATAATCGCCAGGCATCAGGTCGCACACATAGCCCCCATCTTCGAGGCTTCGTTTCGTGGCTGGGCCTATCGCCGCGAGACGGGCTGTGCCCAGCGATCTCCCATCGAGGCCCGCCACGCGAAGTCGATCCAAAAACCCACGCACGCCGTTGGTGCTTGCAAACACGATCCAGTCGTAGCTTCCGAGTTGATGCAGTGCGGCATCGAGGCTGCCCATGTCATCCGGCGGGGCGATCCGGAGGACCGGTACATGCAGGCACTCGCCGCCCGCCGCCCGCACGAGCGCCGCGACCTCTCCCTCCTGGCCGGCAGGACGGGTCACAATCACCAGCCTCCCATCGAGGGGCCCTTGGGGGACGGGGGTGACAGCGGGGCCCAGGAGTAAGACGGCTGGTGAGCACCAGCCCTCGCGTTCAGCATCGCTCGCGCATGCCGCGAGTGTAGTCGCTGCTACGCGTTGGTCGGGCCAGGAGCATCGACTCACGAGCGTGACTGGCGTATCCCCCGACCGGCCTGCTTCCATGACTTGCCGAGACCATAAACCAATCTGCTCCACACCCATGTAGACAGCGATCGTGCCAGGAAGCTTGGCAATCTCGCTGATGTCGCAGTGATCCCCTTTTCCGCGAGCCGCATGACCAGTCACGAGCGTCAGGTTCGATGCGGAGTCGCGGCTCGTCAGCGGTACACCTGCCGCTGACGCAGCCGCAAGGGCCGCCGTGATCCCTGGAACGATTTCCACGCCGAGACCTGCTCGTCGGACAGGCTCGATCTCTTCGGTCAGCCTGGCAAAGACCGTCGGGTCACCCCCCTTGAGCCGCACCAC
>JBGTKO010000234.1:0-3023 GCA_041744595.1 Pirellulales bacterium | reverse complement strand
GCGCCGATCGACGGCCTCGTGCAGTCGCGGCATGCAAGCGCGGTAGGGGCCAGCGTGCGGGAAGGGCAGCCTCTCGTGACACTCGTGCGGACCCATCCACTGCGATACCGGGGCACGGTTCCGGAGCGTCAGGCGCTCCTGCTCCGCGAGGGCCAGCCGGTCACCGTGCGGCTCGACGGCGGAGTGACGCCGATCAACACGACCGTGGCCCGAATCGCGCCGGTTCTCGACGAGGCCAGCCGCACGCTCGTGTTCGAGGCCGACATTCCGAACCCTCATGGCCTCCTGCGGTCGGGCCTGTTCGCGCAGGCCGATGTGGTGGTCGATGACAAGGCTTCGGCCCTCGTGATTCCTCTCACATCGCTCCTCGAGTTTGCCGGCACCCAGAAGGTCTGGCTCCTCGATCCGGCGGGGGGCGTTCCGCGGAGCGTTCCGGTACGGACCGGCAGGCGGCAAAAGGACCTCGTGGAAATTGTCGCCGGGCTTTCGTCGGGCGACAGGGTCGTTCAGCACGCAGACATTGCCGCTGGCGTGTCGGTGACCAACTGAGCCACGGCTGCCTGATGGTTCAGGCGAGCATGGCACTCCGGCAGGAGCCGCGGCGATGAGATGGCTGGCCAGCACCTGCGTCCATCGCCCGGTCTTCGCGCTGATGATCACGTTGGCGCTCGTGGTCGCTGGCCTCGTCTCGTATCCGCAGCTCGGCGTGAGTCGATTTCCCGACCTCGACCTGCCGACGGTGCGGGTGCAGGTGCTCTATCCCGGAGCGGCGCCCGAGGAGGTGGAGAGCGAGGTGACGCAGATCGTCGAGGACGCGGTCGCCACCGTGGCTGGCATCGATGAGCTGCGAAGTGTCTCGCAGGACGGTCGCTGCTTTGTGCTCGTCACGTTCGGGCTCTCCCGAAATCTCGACGCCGCGGTGCAGGATGTTCGTGACGCCGTTGCCGGCGTGGCCCGGCGACTGCCCCCCGGCGCCGAGCCGCCGATCGTCAAACAACAGGACCTCGACGACTCGCCGGTGCTCACGATTGCGGTGTCTGGCCCACGGTCGGTACGGGAGCTGTTCGTCCTCGCCGACCGCTCCGTGAAGGACGTCATCGAATCGGCCGATGGCGTGGGGGCCGTCAACATCCTCGGGGCTGCACCGCGGGCGGTGCAGATCAACCTCGACGCCCGCCGCTTGGCTGCCTACCGCCTCTCGGTGCTCGAGGTCCGCGACGCGCTCGTCCAACAGAACGTCGAGGTTCCCGGCGGCCGGGTCGATAGCGGGCCACGGGAGCTTACGCTGCGGACGATCGGACGGGTTCCCGAGGTCCGTCGCTTTGCCGGTCTCGTCGTCGCGAGCGGCCCCGGTGGGAGCGTGCGGCTCGGCGACCTCGGCGAAGTCGTCGATGGCACCAAGGAAATCCGCCAGCTCGCCCGGCTCAACGGAGCGCCGGCGGTGGTGCTCCAGGTGCGGCGTCAGAGTGGCGCCAACACCGTCGAGACGATCCGCGGGATCAAGCGGCTGCTCGAACGGTCGAAGGAGATGCTCCCGGCCGATGTCACGGTCGAGATCATCCAAGACCAGTCGGTCTACATCGAGGCGGCGCTCCATGAGATCCAGGGGCACCTGATTGCCGGCAGCCTCCTTGCCACGCTCGTGGTCCTGCTTTTCATGCGATCCTGGCGATCGACGCTCATCGCCGCCGTCGTCATCCCGGCATCGATCATCACCACGTTTGCCTTCATGCGGGCGTTCGGCTTCACGCTCAACAACGTCACGATGCTGGCGCTGGTCCTCATGGTGGGCGTGGTGATCGACGATGCGATCGTGGTGCTCGAGAATGTTTTCCGCTGCATCCAGGAGAAGGGGATGTCGCCTGCGGAGGCTGCGGTCGAGGGCACCCATGAGATCGGATTGGCCGTGCTGGCCACGACACTCTCGCTGGTGATCGTGTTCCTTCCGGTGTCGTTTCTGTCGAGCGTCACCGGCCGGATGCTGTACGAGTTTGGCATCACGGCCACCGTGGCGATCCTCGTGTCGATGCTCGTGAGCTTCACACTCACACCGATGATGTGTAGCCGGCTCCTCCGGCCCGTCGCCAATGACGGTACCCGCGGCCGCGTCCGTCCCTTCGGCTGGCTCGAACGGGCATATCTGGCGGCACTCCGATGGTCGCTGGACCACCGGTGGGCGATCGTGGCGATCTCCCTGGCCGTGATGGCTTCCAATGCGTGGCTCTACGGCCTCGTTCGCCAGGACTACATTCCGACGAACGTCGATGAGTCGGAGTTTGAGGTGGCGGTGACAGCCGGCTCGGGAACAAGCCTCGCCGCGATGGACGATCTCGTGCGCCGGACGGAGGAGAGAGTGCGTGCGATTCCCGGTGTCGTGCTCGTGCTCTCGACCGTGGGCTCGATTGACGGCGCGGCAAACCGCGGCACGCTCTATGTCCGCCTCGCCGATCTCGACACCCGCACGGTGACCTGGCAGCGGCTGGGCGGGGCTTTGATAGCGGGAGACCCGGCAGCCGCCTGGAAGGGGAACTTCACGCAGCGGCAGAAGATGACAGAAGTCCGGAGTACGCTCGCAGGCCTCCCCGACGTTCTCTTCTCGATCCGCAACCTCACGTCGCTGCGGCAAGGGCCGCCGGTCGATATCGACCTGTCGTTTACAGGGCCGAAGGTCGAGCCGCTCATGGTCTTTGCCGAGCGGATGCGGGAGCGGGCCTCGACGATCCCCGGCATTGTCGATGCCGATGTCACGCTCCGCCGAGACAAGCCCGAGCTGCTTGCCCGCCTCGACCGCGAGCGGATGGCCGATCTGGGTATCACCGTCCGGGAGGTTGCCGACACGCTCAGCATCGCCGTCGGCGGCGACGACCGGGTGTCGCGGTATCGCGATCGCACCGACGGCGAGGTCTACGACGTCGAACTGCGGCTCGTGGGCATCGATCGGGCCGACGCAGCGGCGATCTCGCAGCTCTACCTCCGCGGCCAGCCTCGGCTCGAAAGCGGCTCGGGGCTGACCGCGAGCCCGG
>JBGTKO010000233.1:0-18771 GCA_041744595.1 Pirellulales bacterium | reverse complement strand
CTCGTCGCGATCGAGCTTGCCGTCACCGTCGGCGTCAAACTTCATCGCGCGTTCGACAAACCGCTCGGGCGAGGGCCGCTCGCCTGGAGGCGGTGCGTCTGGCCGTCCACGGCCCCGCTCACGTGGCGGTGGTCCACCGCGAACGTCTTCATCACGTGGTGATCGTGGCGGAGGCGGCTCGCCCGGTCCACCGCGTGGCGGCGGTGGCTCATCTCGTTCGCCGCGTGGCGGCGGTGGCTCATCGGGTGGGCCTGGAGGCGGCTCCGCCGATGCAGCCGTCATGATGGCGAGGGCGAGAATGGACCCAGCCGTGGAAAGGGAAACTGCAAACCTGTGTGGCCTGTACATCGCGTATTTCATGGTGGAAGCTCCGAGAAAAGTGGCTTACCCAGGTCCTTCAACGGGGCACCATGTCCTCAGGTTGCGGCGGGCGGTCGTACGACACGAAAGACTGTCGCCCCGCCCATGATGATTCCGACGAGCAGAATGGCCCCGCCGGCGCCGAGCACGATGTAGTTCGTCGACGTAATGCCTGGCTCGAGGATCGCAAACTCGGGGTTCTCGGGATCGTAGAACACCTTCACGGTCGAGCCTACAGGATACTTGTCCACGACATCCTGCTGCTGCGACTTGACCGTTGACGTGTCGCCACCGCTAGCCCAGATGAGGTTCGATGTCAGCGACCTGCCATTCACGTCGTACGTGTAGCTCACCGATGGTGAGTACTTCGTTTTTCCTTTTTGGAAGAAACTGGTGACCTCTGATGCCTGGATCGTGCCGGTGGCAGTTGGCCAGGTCTGACTCTCCTGCGCCCGGCGATACATGGGCAGTCCGAACATGAACAAGAGGACGAGCCCGATAGCGAGACTTACTCCAGCGACAATGCCTTGAGCAACCAGCGAACCAGGACGGCGGGCCATGCAACGACTCCCAGGAGGTGATGAAGCCCCAGGCATGGCGCTTCGTTGAAAGCGGCTGGCCCATGGCTCACCGCAACGTGGGCAGCGTAGCCTGACGGCGTGTGGCAAGGCAATGTGTGATGCCATGAGCGATAATGCTGGCGATGAAAACCTCGTACGACGCAGTCGTGATTGGCAGTGGGCATAACGGGCTCGTCGCTGCGGCGTACCTCGCCAAGGCTGGCCGCTCCGTCCTTGTCCTCGAGAAGTCTTACGATTTTGGAGGGTCTACCACGTCGGCTCGGGTCTTCCCAGACTACGACGCGTGGCTCTCGCGGTATTCGTATCTCATCGCCCTCTTTCCACAGATCATTACCGAGGAACTCGGGCTCGGTTTCGAGACCCGACGCCGTCGGATTGCTTCGTTCACGCCGTGGACTGATTCGGCCGGACGCCAGCGGGGGCTCGTGCTTTCGAATGTTGACGAGGGTCGCTCACGTGACTCGATGCGGGAGATGACTGGCAGCGATGCGGCCTGGCACCGCTATCAGGAAATGCTCTCGCTCGAGCAGGCCATCGCGCGGATCACATGGCCTTCACTGTTGGCACCACTTCAGTCTCGTGCCGCATTTCGATCGATGCTTCGCACGGCTGAAGACAAGGCCGCATGGCGAGCCTTCGTCGAGCGACCGCTCGGCGAAGCGATCGAGGCGTATGCGGATCACGACGCCTTGCGAGGTCTTCTGCTCACCGACGGAAAGATTGGTGTCTTTGCAAATGCACACGACACGAGCCTCCTTCAGAATCGTTGCTTCCTCTACCACGTGATCGGCAACGAGACGGGTGAGTGGCGGGCGCCTGTCGGCGGGATGCGGAGCCTCGCCGACGCACTTCTGCACCGGTGTCGGGCACTTGGCGTCACGCTCGCCGCGGAGTCGCCAGCCGTCAGGATTGAAACGGGGACAGAGCGGCACTGCGTGTGGTTTAAGTCGGACTGCCGAGAACAGTCAGTCGAGGCCACGCACGTGCTCGTCAACGCTGGCCCCAGAACCTTCGCGAAGCTTCTCGACGAGCCCTGGCAGCCTGGCCCTGAAGACGAGGGCTCGGTCGTGAAGATCAACATGCTTATGCGACGGCTTCCGAGGCTGAAGGCCGAGGGAATCGCCCGTGAAGACGCCTTCGCTGGGTCGTTTCACATTGACGAAGGATACGCAGAGATGGAGGCATCGTTCGCGGCGGCTCGCGACGGCCGGCTCCCCGATCCTGCCCCTGGTGAGATCTACTGCCACACGCTCACCGACGACTCTATCCTCTCGCCCGAGCTCCGGTCTCAGGGTTTCCACACGCTCACGCTCTTCGGCCTCGACATGCCCTGGCGGCTTTTTCCAACGGAGCTCAACGACACCCGTCGCGAGGAAGTCGCCCGGTTCTATCTTGCGGGCCTCGATCGGCTCTGCGCCGAGCCGTTTGAAGAGTGCCTGGCCCGCGACCGTCACGGTCGGCCATGCATCGAAGTCAAGACTCCGCGGGATCTCGAAGAGGAGATCGGGCTCGACCAGGGCAACATTTTCCACAACGCCCTCTCGTGGTTTTTTGCCGACGATGAATCCCTCGTCGGAACGTGGGGCGTGGAGACACACCACCCACGCATCCTCAGGGCAGGCTCCTCCGCCCTCCGCGGCGGCGCCGTCAGCGGAATTCCGGGCCGCAACGCGGCGATGTGTGTGCTTGGGCGTCGGGGGTGACGACAGAATTGCCGCGTCTTGCGTGACGAGGGGTCGCCCGTGTCACGTCGCCGGACGTTTGCGACGGGCATCCAAGCCCGTCGCGGCACTCGGAGAAAAATGAGCTTCGCCCTCCAGGCTACGCTCATTTTTCTACGCCGACTCCATGACACGGGCGACCCCTCGCGGAAACCGGTTTTCCCAGGAGCCCGGTGTCTCCGACACCGGGTGAATGCGGGTCGCACTCGCCCTCGCGGAATAAGACGTTACGGCAGCGGTTCGAGCGTGAGGGGATCGCGGAGCGGAAGGTGGGTGACCTTGCCCCCAAAAAACTCTTTCATGCTGGCTCGCTTTTCGAGGTCGCCTGGGGCGATCGCGTCCCAGTCGCCGACGACGAGAATTGCCATCGCTTCCGGATCGAGATGCATTCTCGCGACCCGCTGAAGGTCGGCCGCAGTGACGGCTTCGAGCTTGGCCCGATACGTCTTCCAGAAGTCGGCAGGCCGCTTGGTCCACTCGTCGTTCACAAAGACCTTGAGCATCGCGGGCTTGCTCTCAAACTGCCGCGGGAACGTTTCGATGAGACCACGGCGGGCTGTCTCGATCTCGTCGTCAGGAATCGGCTCCTCGCGAATCCGGCGGATCTCATCGAGCACGATCTTCGTGGCGAGCGCCACCGTCGCGTTCTTGCTCTCAAATCCCGCCCGGAAATCGCCCTGGTACGTCACCCGCGGTTGGATCGCGGACCGCACCGAGTAGGCGAGCCCCTCGTTGCTGCGAACCTTCTGCATGAGCCGGCTCGTGAAGCCGCCTGCCCCGAGAATTTCATTCAGCAGCGTGAGCGGAATCGCATCGGGATCATCCCGATCGATCGACCGCTGGCCAATCACCACCTTGCCCTGTGGGATGTCCTTCGGGATGTGGTAGAGGCCCGGCTCGAGTTTCGCTGTCGGCGACACCGGATCGGGAGCCACGGAACCACGCTTCTGGCCCGCGAATGCCTTCGTGAGCTTCGCGAGCATCTGCTTCTCATCAAAGTCGCCGGCGACGGCGATGATCGCGTTGCCCGGCTGAAAAATTCGCCTGTGTCCTGCCACAAGCTGGTCGCGGGAAAGACCTTCCACCTGCGCTGCCGTCGGTTCGGCCGACTCAAAATGGTCGTCGCCAAACGCCAGCCGCTTCCACTCACGGGCGAGGATTGCCGAGGCGTCGTCATTCCGTTCGGCAAGCTGGGCAAGCCGATTGGCCTTGGCGGTGTCGATCCGACCGGCATCAAACCCGGGCGACCAGAGCATCGCAAAGAACAGGTCGAGACTCTCGTCGAGATTGCTCTTCAAGCAGTTCATCGTGGCCATGGTGAACGTGTCGCCGGCAGATACGGAGACCTCCGTCGCAAGAAAATCGAGCGACTCGTCAAACTCGGCCGGCTTCATTGTCGTCGTGCCCCCCTCGCGGACGAGACTTGCCGTGAAAGCGGCGAGGCCTGGAAGGTCAGCCGGGTCGAGGGAGCTGCCTCCCTTAAATGTGATCGCGAGTTTGACCAGCGGGAGCTCACGGGACGGCGCGAGGAAGACGACCGTGCCGTCGGGGAGCACATGCCGGTGATCCGACGCCGAGGGGGGCTCGAAGGCGAGCGGGGCAAACTTCAATTCCTCGGGTCGGGCGGGAATGGCATCGGCGACGGCCGATGGCACTATGAGACCGAGGCCTGTGACAACGGCACTGAAAATCAACACACAATCCTTCATGCAACGCTCCAGAAATCAGTTCGCTTTGCGGCGGTAGATCGCCACGCTGCGGTTGGTTGAATCAAAATACTTCGTGGCGACGCGGCGAATGTCGGCGGCGGTCACGGCCTCATACTTCGCAGGCCCTTCGTTAATCTCACGCCAGTCGAGGATGGCCTCATTGAAGGCCAACTGGATGAAGAGGTTCATGTTGCTTTCGAGCTTGCGGAAGTTCCCTGCGGCCACCCGGTTTTTCACTTTGCGAAGTTCTCGCTCCGGAATGTCCTCCGACTGAAGCTTGGCCAGCTCCTCGTACCAGGCCTGTTCGAGATCCTCGGGCGTCGCATCGCCACGGGCCTGGGCTGACACAGCAAAGAGCCCCGCATACTTCCGCGTGTCGGAATAGCCGCCGGCTCCAGCGGCGATTCCGCGACCTTCCACGAGGCCGGTGTAGAGCCGACCGGTTCGCTCGTTCAAGATCTCGGCGAGCATGTCGAGCGGATAGGAATCGACGTGGCCGGCGGGCACGGTGTGGTATCGGATCTCGACACTCGGTGGAAAATCTCCCGAGGCGATCATCCGCTGCTCAGCAAGCTGGCCCACCTCGAGCGTGACCACCGGCGGCGGCTCGCGGTCGCCCGGCTTCAGTCGCGAGAAGTATTTTGTGATGAGCCGTTTGGCTTCAGCAGGATCAAAGTCGCCGACGAGCACGCCAAAAAGATTGCCGGGTCGGTAATAGACGTTCCAATAGTCTTCGGCCTGCTCGAACGTGTAGCTGTTGAGATCGCTGGGCCAGCCGATGACCGGCCATGAATAGCCGCTCGATGCCCAGAACATGGCGTCGAACTGTTCCTCGAACTTTCCCGTGGGCGTGCTGTCAGTCCGCAGCCGTCGCTCTTCGTGAACGACATCCCGCTCGGAGTAAAACTCGCGGAACACGCTGCCATTGAGCCGGTCGCTTTCCATCCAGGCCCAGAGCTCGAGCTTGTTCGATGGCACCGTGATGAAGTAGCAGGTGATGTCGTAGCTCGTGAAGGCGTTCATCCCGCTACCGCCGGCGCGGGTGTAGACCTGATCAAACTCGTCCTTCACGATCGTGCCGGCCTTCTCGCCGCCGGGGCCGCAGCCCTGCTGGGCGCGGATGAGGTCGTCGAGCCGCGCTCGCAGCACGCGAAGTTGCTGCGTGTCGTTGGACGGGTTCCAAGGGTCGTCAATTTCCCCCTTGAAGTACCGGTCGTACTGCTTCGTCCAGACGAGGCGGTTGATCTCGTCACGGATCGTCTTCTGCTCGGCGCGGAAGCGGGCATCTTTCTCTGGGTCGCGGGTGCCGATCGTGTCGGTGCCTTTGAACATCATGTGCTCGAAGAAGTGGCTGATCCCGGTGATCCCCGGCCGCTCGTTGACACTCCCGACGCGGGCTACCCATCCGGCGCTGATGACGTTGGGCTGATCCTTGCGGGGCACGAGCAGAAACTCCATGCCGTTTTCCAGGCGAATTTCCTCGACGGCCACCTGCTGGGCCCACGCAGGGGTGGCAACACCCATGAGACCGGCGAGAACAAGAGCGACACACATGGCACGAACGCAGCAGGAAATCATGGGCAACCTGGATCGGGGCGAAATGAGAGTAGCCGGGATTCCCGTTATAGCCGCGCGGGGGAGAACCCGTCCGCCGGGTTGCTGGATCGACTTCCGGCGTGGGATATTGGAGCAGTGAGTAACCACCAAAGGAGCAAGCATGACGCCGAGCCGACGTGACGTGACTGAACTCAAGAGTCCTCCGACATCTATGCCGGTCCGCTTCCTCCTGATCCCTGGAGCCGCTGGTGCCCTCGCCCTTTTGGCCGGTGGCGTGTGGCTTGCGGCGACGGCGATGGCTGGCCCACCCCAGCCCGATAAGGTGGCGGTGTTCATGCGGGCCAAGCTCATCCATTCGCAGAATGTGCTCGAAGGTCTCACGACGGAAGACTACGACCTCATCGAGAAGGGTGCCCAGGACCTCTCGCTGGCGAGTCTTGACAGCAACTGGCAGGTGCTTCAGACGGAAGACTACGTGCGGCAGAGCGCCGAGTTTCGACGCGCCTGCGACATGCTCCGCGATGCCGCAAAGGAGAAAAACCTCGACGGCGCGGCGCTCGCGTGGATGGACGTGACACTCAAGTGCGTCCAGTGCCACAAGTACGTCCGCGACGAGCAGTGACAGTTTGCCGGTTCGGTCGGCGGCCCGAGAAGAGTGTTACCGTGTGATGGTGTTGCGGACGCGAAGGATCAACGTCACGAGCGTGATCGCAAGCGTGAGAGGCTGTGTAGCACGTGGCATCAGCGTTGCTGGTCAACCATTTTCGAGAGAGTTTCGCGGCAGTTTGCGGCGATCAACCGAAACCCGGGGCTGAGTCGTTCCTCCTGGCACAGCCGTGACCAATACGTTTGGGCGAGGCTCGCCGCCTGGTGCCACACGTGCAGGTTCAGCGTTGAAGGTGGTCGAGGGGCGAATGGTCGCTCGACAAGGTTGCCATCGGCTGGTGCGAACACCATCGGCAGCATGTCGTAGACGGGGGCGAGTGTGAGCGACAGTTGCCTTGCCTCCTCGGCGAAGAAACAACAGTTGCCGAAGTGCCGGTCGGTGTTCCCGATGAGATCACCAAACGTGTCGAGCCAGACAAGACGTTCTGCCTGGTCGGCATCAAGACTCAAGGTCGGCTCCTCGACGATTCGCTGGGTAGCCCTGCTCCAGGAATCGAATGGCTCGCCAAGGTAATGGCAGTTGAGGGCGTAGAGCGAGATCACGCCACGCCGGCCCTTTCGACCGATGCGATCGAACCGCTCCAGTTCCAGGTAGCGGCTGCCATCGACATCGAAGCATGCGGATCGGGGCACCGGAATCTCGGCCTCTTGCAGCACCTCGAGGGCGAGGTGCTCGCACACGAGCAAGTCTCGCCACCGGTCGGCCGCACCGCCATCGCCGGCAGCAAACTTCACGAGCACGCCACGTTCTTCGGTAGACGTGACGAACTTGGGATGCTCACCGCCGGCTGATGATCCGGGTTGTCCAGCAAGAGCGCCTGCGGCGAGTCGGGGGTAGTCCTCCCGTGGATGGTGCTGCGCGGACTGCGACAGGAATCGGTCGAGCGACTCTTCCCCGATAATGAGGTTCCCGACGCAGTCTTCGCCGCGGCTCGCCAGCGCGATGACGTGGTGGTCGTCGTTCCAGTCAGTGATCCGTGAGGGCAGCGTCAGTTCCGGATAGCGGGCCGGAAAACGTCGGCCGATGTAGCCCTGGAGGCGCATGTCTTCCAAGAAGGGAGGCAACTCAGGAAACGCCTGGCCGTCTCCTGACACTCGTTCGAGCCAGGTACCACCGCCCGCCAGAAAATGAAGAACGCCGTGCCTGTGTGCCTGGCCGCGATCATCAACGCGAAAGACCGGCGCCTGCCGCCCGATCCCATTCACCTCGCGGGGCACGGCATACCGCGTCGCTACGCTTCGACCGAATCGGCACACCCGAGACCCTGCCTCGCGGATCAAGCGAGACATGACCGGCTGCGAGATGCCGAGCGCCCGCTGGATCTCAGCCCCACGGAGTAGCCCCCGGCTCCTCAAAACGCCCAGGAGCTGTTCCACCCTTTCCATTTGCGGCTCCCGACAGCCCGCATGCGAATAGCTTCACGAATAGCTATCTCGTCCATAAACATAGTACGGAACTGACCTTCTGAAAAATCATCGCTTCAAAAATGAATACCTTTTTGCGGCCACGGCGCGTGCTGCCACCGACGACCTCGCTATCCTTTGCCGTGCAATCCCGCTGCGACACCGGAGGGCGTTTCGGCAACGACCAGCGCATCGGCATCGACTGAGAGCCAGGCAGCCAACCACCAGCACGTCATCAGGCTGGCAAACGCCACGGCCGTGAGCCCAGCAATGAACGATTCCGGAAGTCGGGCGATGCCTCCCACCGCGACGGCCGCCAACGGGCCCATGATGGCCGCCAGCAGATACGCCTGGGAGCGACGCTTCAGAAATGCCATCCGCCCTGGCGAGGCCGGATCTCCCACCGCCGGTTCCACGAGCACCGGATACATCCCCCGAATGCAGAGCACAGCCAGCAGAAAGAATGTCAGCATCGACGAGACAATGCCGCTGAGCAATTGCGAGGCGAAGAAGCTGACATAGAACTGACGGAAATCAAACCCCGTGGCGGCCAGGGCTTGTTCACCCATGTGGTCCAGGAGCCGCTGATGAATCCACACGGGAAAGACAAGGCCAGACAAGGTCCAAAGCGTCAGTGCGTTCCAGGCAATGAAGTCGGCAATCCAAACACAACGGGCTCGCGCCTTCGGTAATGCCGCGGGGTCGATCTCCAAACTCCTGTGACGGCTTCGAACCAGCCTCACGACTGGCCACGCCAGGTACAGGATCAGCGCGATGGAAAACGTGTAGAGCACGGGATTCACCCATACCACGGCCTCGTAAAAAATGGGCACAGCCTCCGGAAGGTGCCGCTCGAGTTCGCGGATCCACTGCGCAAAGTTGAAGCCAATATTGAGCACCGTGCACACGATATTGGGCAAAAGCGCTGCCGCGAAGAGCGCGCTCATCGGGCGTTGCCGGCACCAGTTGATCCAGCTATCGGCCGACGGTCGCAGCAACCGTTGCACTTCGGGCTCGAGGCAGAGCTCCAGTTGCCGCGCCGCTTCCTGGGCCATGCGGTAGCGGCGGTCACGATCGGGCTCGAGGCAGCGGGATAACACTTCAACCAGACCACGCGGACAGTCGGCCGGGATCATGGTTCGGGCCGATTGGCCCACGCCCGCTTTTCGTCGATCAATCATGCCGTCGAGCGACTTGGTCCAGCCGTCAGCCCCGCTTTCGTCGATGAAGGGTCGCGACCCGGTCAGCAACTCCCAGAGCAACACGGCCAACGAATACACGTCGCTGCGACCATCCAGTTCGTTGGGTGTGCGTGGATGGCTCGGATGGGTGGCTTCGAGCTGTTCGGGCGACATGTAGGCCAGGCTGCCGCCAAAATAGGCCGTCGGCGTGTCCCCCTCGACTTCGGTGCAGAAGCTGATGTTGAAGTCCGCCAGCTTGGGCGAGCCATCGGCAGCCAAGAGCACATTGGCCGGTTTGACATCTCGATGCAACACGCCGCGCTGGTGGGCATATTCCAGCGCATACGCCAGCCGGGCACCGACCCAGCACACCGCCTCAGGCCAGGAGCCCTGCGAGAGCTGCGCCCGCAGCGGCGAATCACCCGGTGGCAATTCGCCGCGGGCATCCAGCCGGTCGTCGATCGTTTCAATCAGCAGTTTTCCGCGGCGGTCACGGCTTGGTGTGCGCCGCACGCGATCGACGACGGCCTGTAACGTTCCACCGGGTACATACTGCATGTAGAGCAAACGGAGCGGTTGGCCCGTCAACTGTCGCTGATCGTAGACCCGGACCACATTCGGATGATCCAACATGGCCAGCGTTTGGGGTTCGGTGCCACGGTCGGCCGTGACCTTGAGCGCCACCATTCGCTGCATGCTGACCTGACGTGCCAGGAACACGGTGCCAAACGCCCCCTTGCCCAACGCGACGATCAGCTCGAAGTCGTCCACCCGTTGCCCAGGTTGCAGATCATCCGCTCGACTTTCTGCTCGATGTTCCGGCACGGGCATCGGCATCGGCGCCGGGGAAACACCTCCTCGCTCAACGCCCAGCAGACGTTCGAGTTCAGCGGCTTGGGCGGGAAACCGCCTGGCCAGATCATCGACGGGAATCGTGTCTCCGACCCGACGACGGATCTGATATTCCTCGTTGAGGATTGCATGCGGAACCTGTCCCGCTTCAGCCAATTCCGGAAACCGATTCACGTAGTGCTCGAGCGTCCACCGATGCTCGTCGGTTTTCCAGCGGTATGCCAAGTCAACCTTGACCAGAGCGCACAACACCCTGTGCCGTAGCGCCACCGGGTGTTCTGGAAGGAACTGCTCCAGGTCAGGCGGAGTGGACGATGTGTCCCAGGCTGACTCCAGCGCCTCGACCTTCTGCGAGAGCAGCTCGAGGGCGTTGCCGTCGTCGTCGTCGTCGTGAACCACGGTTGCCGCCATGTCAAAAGGATAGGGCGGTCAAAGGCACTTCCGCGACCTTGGGATGGGCGCTGATGGGATTCTGAGCATAGCGAGTCGTGTGCGGGGCTGTCCTTTCGGGCGCCGAGTGGCATGGGAGTCGCCGAAAAACGTGTGCCACATCGCCGATTTTCGCGGTTGTCGCAGTCCGCTGCCGAGTGCCCCAGGCGAGGCACGTCAGAGCGAGTGGATGTCGATCACTGGACACTCGTCGGACGAGTCCTGAACGCCATCGCGGTGACGCGTGGTCGCAGCGGGTGATTCGGCGCGAACACGCCGTGGCTTGATTCAAGTCGGCAGGTCCATCCATGGCCGCTGATGACGGAGCGCCGGTGAACAGCGAAGGCGGGCCTGGCGCAATACCGCAAGAGGTGTTCCAGGCTCTTATCAAAGCTCGGCACGTCACGGTCGTCGAGACTGATCCGGACGAAAAGCATCGATCGAGAAGCCGCTGTGTTCCCGGCGACATTGAAGAGCGTCCATGTCTGATCGACACCCCAGAAGCTGTTCGCCCAATTGGCGGTGCTCCCCGTGTCGTTGAACACGAGGTTCAGCGTCGTGAGGTCCGCGAAGTTGAGATTACCGGTGACGACCAGAGATTTTAGTTCCTGTCGATTGAGTTTCTCGGAGGCTCCGATTTCAATCATCAAGCGGAGTCACTTACCGGCAGGCTCCACGTCCAATCGAGGAAAGCCATCGCTGATCTTTACCGCGGGGCGGTTCGCCACAGGGACGATTTCACTCCAAATCGGCGATCCACTTTCGCAAGACTTCCACGCTGTGTGGATCGACCACGTTGCTGCCCAGGGGTGGCATGCGGCGCTCGCCTCGGTTGGCGGCTCGGATCAGGAGCTCCGAGAGATGCGGTTGCCCCGGTTTGAGGACGGTCCCTTCAGGCGGGGTCAACTGGGTGTGACGGACCGGTTGGTTGAGCATTTTGGTCTTGTCCAGCGGGGTGTGAAATCGCATGTCTTGGCCACCGGGTGCGATACCCTGCGGACGATGGCAGGTGGCGCAGTTCACCTCCAGCCAGGCCCTGGCCAGTTCGGTGGCGTCTCCCTTGGGCCGCGCCAGAGTGCTCTCCGGATGATCGGGGTCGCCGCTCCGGTTCAAGTTGCCGAAGCCCCAGATCGGGAAATTTTCGAGGGTCTCGGCGTCGGCATCGACCTTTTCGGTAAACACTTCCAAATGGCTGAGCAGCTCGATTTGGTTTGCGCTCTCGCCGTGGTAATCGAGCGTGTGGTTCATTTGCCGGGTGGTCATCCCCAGCACAAAACCTTCCTGCTTGGTGTGGCAGGCCATGCATTCATGCCGCGCGGGAAAGTAATAGGGCTGCTTGATCGTGCCGCTTTCGGTGGTCACCTCGACCGGCCGAAGCAGCGAGCCCTCTAGCAAGGTCGCCTCGGTTTGATCCTTGTTGTAGACGTAGGTGTAACCCTTCCAGCCATCCGGCGAGTTGACCAATAGCCGAGTCTCCAGCCGAAACGGGTCTTTCAGGTTGACCCGGTCGCGGTGCATCCAGAAGGTTTTGACAAAGACCGAACCGACTGGAAACTTCCATTTCTCGCGGGGGTCGAACTCTACCTTCGCCTTCTCCGGCAACACCAGATACCGGTCCTTCACCGAGTAATCGGACCAGAACGGGAGGTTGAGCTCGTACGGAATCATGCCGGCTGCTGGCATGTTTTCGGGGACCGAGGTGAATAGCCCGGTTTCAGACAGCTTGGCGGGAAATTCTCGGGCGGCCGCTTCGAAGTCGATCTCCCTTGGCTCTAGGCGATAGATTAGGCCTTTGAAATCGCAGAGGTACATCTCGCCCGACTGGTCTTCGCCAAAGGCGGTGATCTCCAGCCCAGTTTCGGCGACCCGGCGGACCTGCTGGACCTGCCCCTCGCCATGCCACAAGGCCCAGACGTTGCCGCTGCCGAAATCGCCGTAGAAATACGCTCCGACGTAATCCTTCAGCTTCTCTCCTCGGTAGACCTGCCCGCCGGTGACCGAGATCCCTTCCTCGCGAAAATACTCCGCCTTCGGCTCGATGAACTTTCGGTTGAGCGGCGGGGAGTTCGCCTTGAAGTTGTGGGCACCTTCTCGCTCGTTCCAACCGTAGTTGCCACCTCGTTCGATCAGGTTGACCTCCTCGAATCGGTCTTGTCCCACATCGGCAGCCCATAGCTCGCCAGTCTCGCGGTCGAACGCCATCCGCCAGACGTTCCGTAGCCCATAGGCCCAAATCTCACCCCTCGCGTTGTCTCGGCCGACGAACGGATTGTCTTTTGGAATCGCGTACGCCTTGCCGTCCGCCTCCTGGTCGATATCAATCCGCAGGATCGAACCGAGCAGGGTCTCCAGGTTTTGGCCATGCGACATCGGATCGTGCGCGGCGCCCCCATCTCCCAGGCCGATGTACAGATAGCCGTCCGGCCCAAACCGGAGCGTCCCGCCGTTGTGGTTGCCGAACGGTTGGTCGATCTCCAGCAGGACTTTTTCTGAATCAGCGTCTGCCTGGTTTGTGTCGGCCGCCGAGACCTTGAACTGAGAGATCACCGACTTGCGGGGTTCGGCAGAGTAGTAGACGAAGAACTGTCCGTTCTCCTTGAATTTTGGATGAAACGCCAAACCCAAGAGCCCCTCCTCGTTGTGATCCCGGAGGACCGCCTCGCGGATATCGAGGAACGGCCGCATGCTGTCGGCGTGATCTTGGTTGTCGAACACCTGGATAATTCCACGCTGCTCGGCGACGAAGACCCGGTTGGTGCCGTCCCCCGCGTGCGTCAGTTCGATGGGACGCTCAAACTGCAGGTTAGGAAACGCCCTGACTTTTTCCAAGGGACACGGATCGGGGCCGAGCATGAAGCGGGAAGTATCCATCGCCTGAAATTTGCTGGGAATTTTAGGCGACTTCTCTTGGGCCTCGGCGGAATGCACGACGCAAGAGCAGAGAACAATAGCAATCGAGGCGACAACGGCCGCCGTTAGAATCCAATGATGACGCATGCCCAGGGTCTCCAGGTGGTTGACGTGTTTTAGTCACTCGTCGCTTGTCGTCGTGGCGCATCTCTGCCTCGGCAACAAGTCGCCTCAGTCCCCAGCGCATTGCCACGTTTATTTTTACGCGCTCGCGCTAGGGGAATCCACTACTGGAAACGTTCAGCGGGCCAAAGCCGGTGATTCGATGAGTGGGACACCACCACGTTCATTCATTGTTAAACCACGCAATAAGAACCTGGCGCGGCCCAACTACTTTTCACCCGGGAAGTACTGGAGCGATTGGAGGTATTCCAACAAGTCGGCCAGTTCCTGCTGGGAGAGTGCTTTGTGGACATCGCCCGGCATGGTGGAGACATCGCTGGCGCGGATTTCCTCGATTGAGTTGGTGAGGATTTGTGCCGAGTTTTCCTGGCCGCCTCCCAGGTGAAGTTTCTCGGGTCCTTCTCTATACAATCGTCGCCGGCCACCTCGAAAACACCGGCATCGCTACTACGGCGTGTTCGCGCCACATCACCCGCTGCGGTCATGCGTCACCGCGATGGCGGTCGGCAACGCAGGGAAGACTGAGGCGGTCACGAACGCCGAGTCGCACACCGATCATGTGGCACGGGATTGCGCGGACATCCGAGCCCGTTCAACACACCGAAAGACAGCCGCTCACACACCCGCTATGCTCAAAATGCGTTTGTCGCCGGGCAAACGTCAAAAAACTCCGCCTGCTCGAATCAGAGCTCGTCGCACTCGCTCTTGCCGCGCAACAAGAACACACTTCACCGACAGATCACCGATCGCGTTGGTCAGTCACGCCACCGAGGGCCAATCCGCGCTAACTGTCCGTGGAAAAAGCCATCCATGGCCTTTTTCCACTTGGCCGACCATCGAAAAAGCCAAGGTTTTTCATGGTCGGCGACCGCCGCTTCCTGCGGCGGCAGACTTGTTCCACAGTCTGCTAAAGAGCACATCACATGGAAATGGCTTTCTGGAATATCTTGCTGTGGGGTACCCGCTGCTTCACCGGAGCGTTGGTTCTGGTGACACTGCTCCCGCTCTTCAAGAGCGGGTCTTGGATGGTGCGTGTATGGGACTTCCCGCGCCTGCAACTCGCCGGATTGTGCCTTGTGGCGGTGCTCGCTCTGCTGTGTTGCTCGTTGCGGTTCGGTTGGAGACCAGATCTCTGGGGATTGATGATCGTGCTCGGCCTGGCCGCGGCGTGGCAGTTGTCACATATTGCTCCGTACACCTTGCTCTGGCCGAAGCACCTCGCAGACACCGACGATTCAGACTTCACGCTGCTTGTCGCCAACGTCGACGTCCGCAACACCACTCCCGAAGCCGCGGCCAAGGCGCTCGCTGATATCGAGGCCGACGCCATCCTTCTCATCGAGATCGACAGCGATTGGGCACGCACGCTCGCCTTGGTGCGTTCACACTTTGCCTACCACATCGAAGAGATCAAGCCCGATGGACTTGGCATGGCGCTCTGGTCCAACATCCCGCTTGAGAATTCTGACATCCGGTACATCGTTTCCGATGAGCGGCCGTCGGTCCACGCCGATCTTGTTCTCTCGCCGACCAAGCGGGCCAGGTTCATCGGGCTGCACCAGGTCCCACCGGGCCTACCGACCGACGACGGCAACGGCCGCTACGACAGCCGAATCCGCGACGCGGAACTCATCACAGTCGCGGAACATGTGGGTGAGAACACCGACCTGAAATGGATCATCGCCGGCGACTTCAACGACGTTGCTTGGTCTCACACAACCCGCCTCTTCACGAGACTCAGCGGCCTGGAAGACCCCCGCATCGGTCGCGGCATGCTCAACACCTACCACGCCGACCGGCCGCTGTTGCGCTACCCGCTCGATCACCTGTTCGTCTCGCCGTCGTTTGAGATCGCCAACCTCCAACGCGTACGTATACCGGGGTCGGACCATTTCGCCATGCTCGTTTCACTCAAGTTCGGCCACGGCCCGGGCGCTGACCCCGATACAAAGCTGGGTGACTATGAAGAGGCCGAGGATTTGATTGAGGAGGGGGAGGAAGACGCTGCAGATAGCAGTGAGCTATCGCCAGACGCCGAACATGATCGCAAGCTTGAACGACACGGTGGCCGATGACCGGCGCGATGGCCATCATCTGGTAAATAACTCCGAGAGCATCGTGAGGGTGCTTATCGCTACGCCGATTCTATAGGTTGCCGTGATTGTCTTTACCCGCCTCTCGGGCAATCGCTCGACATCGCAGATGAACAGCTTCGATTGGATCGTCACCGTGGCCGTCAACCTGGAATCCGATGCGAAGCTCAGTGTTATTCCACGCTCACCCGATGCCACGAGCGGTACGAATGACTCGCTCAAACAGCAGTGATTGACTGCTTTGATGAGTTGCGATACCGGTAGTGACAGGTACCCCAATCCTCAGACTGCAGGCTTGGCTTGAGGAGGAAAAAGGACAGGCATCATCTTGACGAGGGCGAGTAGGAGCCGCAGGATACGGGCGTTCAGTATTTTCTCGAGAGGCTTCTGCGATGACGATGGCCCGTCGGTTCGAACAATCCCATTGGCTCTGCCCGATGCAAGATCGGCGACGCCAGGGGGCACTTCGTGAAGGCATGCTCACCGGATTCTCCCTCGCGGGCTACCTGGAGCTCGTCGACTGGACAGCCCGCATCTGCCGCACCGGCAAAGCACGAGTATCCCAAGAAGTGGTGGGAATCAAGGATCGCCTCGGCACCAGCGCGGAGTGCTGGGAGGCATGACCGCCTGCCGTGATACCACACGGCCTCGTCGGTCAGCTTCCTGATCGCGAACATTCGGCTCAAAACGTCGCACCTCTTATTCGGGAAACTCGACGTTGAACTGCGCATCGACCTGAATGCCGTACGTGACCTTCGCCGGTGTCGGACTCATGGCCTCATCGGATGCCTTCGGGCGGTCGGGCATGGCCGTGCCGAAGGGATTTCCATACCCAGCACGCATTCCATACGACATCCATTCGGCCGTCATTTCAGCCATCATCGGATTCAACGTGGCCATGCGATTGATCGATGCCACCCGGCCGAGCCTTCCGCCCGCTGCGGTGGCAATCTCGGCAGCGTCGGCCTTCGCTGACCCAAACGCCTCCGCGGTGAGCCTCGCCTTCTCCTTCGGATCGATCTTGGAAACGAACGTGAACGTCGGCACGCCAAGAGGCTGCTGCTCGTTTCCGGAATACGACATCTCTTCGATTTCCGCCATGATCTCTTCCTCTTCCGGCGTCCGCTGGGCGGCTTCCTTGGCGCCACCAAGGTCGGCCTCTTTGATCCTGGACTGAAGCTCGTTCGCCACCTTGATGAGCTCCTCGGCATCGGCGACCTCGAGCGGCCACTCGGCCGTGAGCACGACCGTGGCCGTCGTCGGAAGCACAGGGCCTGCCCCCTTCTTGCCTCGCTTGGTGCGGCCCATCCGCGCGGCGAGCTGGGCATAGTTCTCTGCGAGCTTGCCGCCGTCAATGACCTGCGGGGATTCAAACGTGACTGTGTCTGCCAGAGCGCCGAGCGTTGGCAGCACGCCCTTCACCGCCTCACGCCGCTCCGCAAGCGCGGCCAGGGCATCGGTGAGCGACTGCTTCTTGGCAACGAGCTGCACGCGGAGCCGCATCACTTCCGGGAGCCGCTCGACCTTGGCAAGACCGCTCCCGTGGACCTGCGATGAGCTGGCATCGGGGCCGGCCGCCACGACGGCTGAGCCGACCACGCATGCGGCGACGGCGGCGATAACATGAGCACAACAACGCAAACGAGTCATGGGGTTTTTCTCCAAAAGGGGTTCAGGGTGAGCAGCAGCAGGGTGGTCAACGGATCGAAATACCCGTCTCCTCCCGAACGCGTTTGCGAAAGGCAACGATCTCGGGGCCATTCATGATGCGAATCGTCCAGTAGAAATCCTTGATGGCAGACTCGCGCTCCCACTCGGGCAACGGTTTCAATCGGGCGAGCACACGATCGAGGACGGGAATGAGGGCCGGATCATCGAGATACGCGATGGCCCGCACGAGAAGACGACGAGCCACTTCATTGTCCGCCTGCTCCTCCCAGAGGCGAACCAGGGGCTCGATGTCCATCGAGTCATCGAGGAGGATTCGAAAATAGGCCTCGAGCGCACGGTCGGCGGGAGATTCAGACTCCGCGAAGAGGGCGAGGTGGCCAACCGTCAGGTGCTCGGGCTTTGCCGGATCGAATGGATTCGCGGCGGATGCCTTCGCATCCCGTCGACGACTCAAGGAGACGGCGAGCCGCCGACCATCGCGACCCTCCCAGGTGCGGATGGAATCCCAGGCCTCGGCGAGCCCGGCAATCGCCGGTCGCCCATACTCCTCGTCTCCGGTTTCCAAACCCCAGGCGATCGCCCGGCGAAGCTCGGACTCACGGCCATAAAGAAGGATGATGCGGAAGGCGAGTGATGACAGGTCGGGGTCGAGGACCGCATCGGCGTTCAGAATGTCTCGGCAGAGGTCAAGCACGTCATCGTCTTCGGCTGAGGCGAGGAGGTTGAGCGCCACCATGCGCTCGACGACGTTTCCATGTTGGCAACGATCTCGGGCAGCGGTGCGGAGCCGTTCACGGTCGGCCGCGCCCGGGTTGTGTCCCAGGTATGCCTGCTCGAGCGTGTAGAGCACGGGCATTCCATGTTCGGGGTTGAACCGCGGATCGCGACAGAGCTCCCAAACCAATTCGGCGACGGCCGGCTCGGGGGTGCCGTCGTTGGCCCGAAGCGAGTACGACGCGTACGCCGCCTTGTCGATATCGAGCTTGATGAACAGTCGAAACATCCGGGCACGCGATGCCGCATCGAGCGAATTCAGCAGCCCGCTGACCTTGGGAATCAGCGATGGCTTCGCCTCCACGAGCGCCTCGAGTCGGCCCAACACCTCAGCCGTGAACCCGGTTGCCACAAGGGCCGCGGCACCGGCGACGGCCTCGTCCTCGTCAGGCGAGGCAGCCATCTGTCGAAGCAGGGGGGTGTGTGGCGTATCGGGCGGAGCCGACTTCTGCTCGAGAGCCCCGCTTGCTTTCGGGTTTCCGGCTGAGCCCGTCGCGAGGTCGAAGAGTCGGCGATAGAAAGGCTTCCGGACTGGCAGCGTGGTGGTTCTCTTGGCCCGCTCCGCCAAGCCGTCGGCCACCGCGATCCGGACCCTCACATCCCCGTCTTCCAGGCCGGCCAGAATCTCGGCATCACTGTCGTTCGATGCGTTCTGAATGAGTCCGGCCAGTGCTGCCGCTCGGACGGTTGGATCGGTATGCCCCACGAACTTCCGAAGGCCCGCCGCCGAGGCCGCGCGG
>JBGTKO010000232.1:0-7484 GCA_041744595.1 Pirellulales bacterium | reverse complement strand
GAAGGCCGTCTTGGCAAGTGTGGTCGTTTCAGATCTGGGCGAGCCGCCGAAACGGGCCAAACCGTGTGGGAGCCCAGGAGGAGAACGACGGCTCCCGATTGAGGAAGCCCGACGACTCCGGAAGAAGCGTGCCTCGAAGACCTTGTCGCAAGCGGAGAGCGCGGCAGCCGTCTGTGATGGAATCATTCGATTTCAAGAGGAGTACCTTGGATGGAGGGTGGAACAGATACACACCCACTTCATCAAAGACCTCCTGGTGGTCCGCATCCTCGGTGTGCTGACCCTGGCCGAACGACAACTCGGAACGTTGATGTCGCCAGAAAAGGGACGGGATCTCATCAAGCAAATACGGAGGCAATTGCTGGAACTGGCCCGCCCGATGCTGGAATCGCTCATCCACGAGGTGATCGGCGTGAAGGTGCTGAGCATGCACCATGACATCAGCACCGTCACCGGCGAAGAAGTGGTCATCTTCTCGTTGTCCGAAGTGCCTCGCTTTGAGTGACCGTGATGGCGCGATGACCAGCGAGGAAGCATCACGGCGGCAAGTGGCACGACTCAGCGAAACACGACGAGGGCGTTGGAACGCGCGACCATCCAGCCTCCGCAGACAAGCCCCACCAACCCCATCGCCCACATTGATGGCTCGGGTACCGGAACCGCACGTGCAAGACGAAAACCGGTACCGTTGTTCTCGCCCGCCCCGCCGGTCGCGCCGCTGAAGGAAGAGGACAAGTAGAACGCATCGGTGATCCAACTGCCGCCCCGAAACCCACGAAGCGCGTTGGTTTCATCGAGATCATTCCACTCCCACACGTTCCCACTCATGTCATAGAGACCGTAGAAGCTCGCTCCGCCGTTTGTGCCTACCGTCGTCACGTTGCCGTCCTGACTGTTCCAGTCGGCGCCCAAATGGAGGTTCGCGTAACTGCCGGAGCCGGGCACGACCCCGTCACCGGTCCCAGTGGCCGTCACAGCCGTCGGGGATGTATTGAAGCCGTTTCCGTACGTCGTGTAGCTCGTGCCCGCACCCGTGTAGTACGCGGCCTTGTACCACTCGTTTTCCGTCGGCACCCAGTACCGCGCCCCCATGTTCTTCGCGAGCGCGTTCCCACTCGTAGCCGTGCCAACCGAATACGCGCCCGTGTTCTGAGGGGCACTCGCGGTCGCATCCGTGCTCCCATACGTCTGCCCACCGTTATGCAGCCAGTTCGACACCCGGGCCGCATCCCACCAGCTCACGGAGTTCACCGGCTTGTTCCCCATGTCGGTCTTCGCCGCATACTTGCTCCCGACAACCGCAAACGAGTCAAAGCTGATCCCACCGCGGGCATCGCTCCCCATCAACGTGTCGAAAACCGAGTTCGGATTTGTCCCATCCGGATCAATCGCGTTCAAAAACGCTGTGTACTGTGAGTTCGTCCACTCACACTGCATGATCTGGTACTCGTACGACACCCCACCGTAGAGATCGCCGGTCGCAGGGTCATTCGGGTTCCCGGCATTTCCAACCGTCACCCAGTGAATCGGCACCGCATGGCCGGTCGTGGAAAAAAACGACAAGAGTGAAGCGACGAAAAACGCAATCCGGAATGACGAGCCGTGGCTGTGATTCAAGAGAGGTGTCTGCGAAATCTTCATGGAATCCTTGTTCTCTGCATAGGACGGTCAACGGTCGTGTCACGAGCGGGGCGTGACGCTCGGTCGGCCGGGGACGAAGCCGGTCGTCGGTTCGGCGAACTCGGGTTCGGCGGTGAACATCAAGTCGAGAATGAGCGGCGAGTGCATTGCGGCAACCGCTTCGATCACGGCGCGCCGGTGGCGAAATAGACCAGGTTGAACCCGCAATCCAACAGAATGGCGCCCGAGCCGGTCCATATGGCTGTCACGAGCCCTGCCAATCCGATGATGAATGCCCCGGCGGCCGAAAGGACCAGCGCTCGAGTCTCGTCGGTCATGTTTGAGCTTCCCACCAACTGTTGCTCGCACCGTTCAAGCCGTTGCTCCAGGTGTGCGTTGGCGATCGATGGCGAGCCTTTCCGCCAAAACCAGATCGGCTTTGCGGTCCGCCAGGGCGCCACGATGGGGACTGTCCTTCTTGATTTCTCGCTTTCTCAGGCTCACAAGAGGTGGTCCACTTGCCTTGACCTTGTCTTCCACGCCCAGTCGCTTAGACTAAAAGAGTTGGCGGAGTTGCGGCAAGAAATCAACCGACTCCACGACAAAAATCGGATGACGAGCTAAAGGGCAAACCGGCTGTGCCGGGCGGCCCGTTAACGAGTAAGCCGGCGAGGCCGAATACCTCTGGGTGTTCAGCCTCGCCGGCTTTTTTTGTTTCTGACGCCGCCGGAACAGTCGCGATCACGAGGACCAGCCGCATCGGCAAATCACGCTCGCCTCTGGCGGGATCCATCAAGAGAGAAGGAATCATGCACGTCGAGGTCAGTACCGACAACCACGTCGAAGGCGGCGAGGAGTTGACCCGCGAGGTCGGGGCCGTCGTCGAGAGCGCTCTCGGGCGGTTTCGCGCTTGGATCACGCGGGTGGAAGTCCAACTCAGTGACCAGAGCAGCCACTCGAAAGCCCGCGACAACGACAAACGCTGCGTGATGGAGGCCCGCCCCGCGAGCCTTCAGCCGATCACCGTGAGTCATCAAGGGGCGACGATGGATCAGGCGCTTAAGGGGTGCGCCAAGAAGCTGGCACGGCTCCTTAATGACACCGCCGGGCGGCTGGGCGACCCCAAGGGCCGCACCTCCTTCGCCCGTGACCAACAAATCTGAACCGAACAAATCCAAGGAAGTTGCCATGCGTCAAGTTTCCATTGCTCATCTGACCGAACTGCTGTTGGACCACGAGCCGCCGTGCATCTCTCTCTACCAGCCGACGCACCGCAACCACCCCGAGAACCAACAGGACCCCATCCGTTTTAGGAACCTGCTTGCGGAGATGGAAAGCTCCCTGCTTCAGAAGTACCCGATACGGGAGGTGCGAACGCTCCTGGAGAAATTCCGGGCCCTGTCGCGGGACGATCGCTTCTGGAACCACCGGACCGATGGACTTGCTGTCCTCAGTTCCCACGACACGTTCCAGATCTTCGAGCTGCAACGCTCGGTCCCAGAGTTGCTCGTCGTGGCCGACAGCTTTCACACGAAGCCGCTGCTCCGCATCCTTCAGTCGGCCGACCGCTATCAGATCCTCGCGCTGAATTGCCACGAGGCCAAGCTCTACGAAGGCAACCGCTACGCCCTCGATCCGGTCGAGCTGACGAGCATGCCCTCGACGATCACCGAGGCGCTGGGGAATGAACTGACCGAACAGCATTTGTCGGTCGGTGCCCATGGGGCCGGGGCGGCTCGTTCGGCCAGGGGGGGAGCGGCCGGCAACGGGGCGGTCCCGTCGATCCACGCCCATGGCGACAAGGCCGACGAGGTGGACAACGACCGGGACCGGTTCTTCCGGTTCATCGACCGGGGGATTTTGGAGCATCACTCCCGCCCGTCCGGGCTGCCGCTCATGCTCGCCACGCTCACGGAGTATCACGATCCGTTTCACGAAGTCAGCCACAACCCATTCCTGATGGCCGACGGGATCATGATGAACTCCGACAGCCTGAGCCTCGAGCAGTTGCGGAAGGAGGCATGGCGGATCGTTGAACCCGCTTACATCCAAAGCCTCGCCGCGATGGCCGATGACTTTCAGGTCGCGCGGTCCCGAGGACTCGGGTCGGACGACGTGGCGGAGATTGCGGCAGCCGTGACGGAGGGCCGCGTTGACACGCTGCTCGTCGAAGGCGACCGCCAAATCCCTGGCACGATCGACCTCATCACCGGACAGGTCGAGCTGAAAGATCTGGCCGATCCGTCCGTTCGCTGGGATCGCCGCGAACGCCAACGCAAGGCCGATCCGACTCTGCGGGGCGACATCTCCGACCCTGATGTGGATGACGTGCTCGACGACCTCGCGGAGCTCGTCCTCGGGATGCGAGGCGAGGTCATCGTCGTTCCCGCCGAGCGAATGCCCTCCACCACTGGAGCGGTCGCGATCTACCGGTATTGAGGCATATCGATTCCATCACACCACGTCGAGGAGAAGACCATGGCACGCAAAGTACGTCGTCACGAACCCCGTAGCGGGAAGGACGCCGGAGGCGGGGCCGCAAACGGGGGCGGCGGGAAACGCGGCATTCCGGTCAAGGGCTGGGAGAAGGGGGATATCGTGCGAGACGTGGTCATACAGAAGGATGACCCCCCGATTCCTCGGAAGCCGGGCAGCCGCCGGGTAGACCGGACCATCAAGGCAGCCGACAACACCCCGAAGGCGGCGTCGAGCCCCGCATCGACGTCGAAAAAAAGTAACAAGAAGTAAATCGGCTGTGGCGTCTGTGAAAAATGCCGTACGGTGAGTCCAAACAACTGGTTTTCCGGGCGGTGTGGCTGGGTTCTGTGTGCTGTGCGGTTTTCTCAACGGTCGCGGCGCAGGAACGAGTCGGCGATGCCGTGGAACGGCTGAAGCCACCCGTTTCTAGTACAGGAGAGATCTCCCCGGCGCCCGCGAGCGTGGACGTCACACCCGTCGCACGCGATGATGAGATCCGCAAGCGACTTCAAAGCGTCCTGGATGCCACGGAGTGGTTCACAGACCCCCGAGTCGATGTTCGAGAGGGAGTCGTTTTCCTCAGTGGCCGGGCTGAGACCGATGACCTCAAGAAATGGGCCGGTGATCTGGCACGGAATACCCAAGATGTCGTCGCCGTGGCCAACCGGATGGAGGTGCTCGAACCGTCGGTGTGGGATTTGAGTCCTGCGTGGCGTGGGCTGCTCGCCCTCTGGCGAGACGTTATCCGCTCCCTCCCGTTCCTTTTTTTTGGGTTGCTCATCCTCACACTGTCGGCGGGAGCCGGTGTGCTCGCGACACGAGGATCGCGGATACTGCTTCGTCCAACGGTACAGGCAAAATTGCTGCGGAATGTGATGGCTCGGGGAATCGGCGTGCTGGTTTTCCTCCTTGGCGTCTACATCATTCTGCGAGTCTTCGGCCTGACTCAACTGGCCCTGACGGTGGTCGGCGGCACCGGCCTAATCGGCCTGGCCGTCGGCATCGCCTTCCGCGAAATCACCGAGAACTTTCTGGCCAGCATCTTCCTCAGCATGCAGCGGCCCTTCGAGACCGGCGACCTGGTCGAGGTCACTGGTGTGACTGGCTACGTGCAACAACTCAACGTGCGCACGACGATCCTGATGACCCTCGACGGCAACCTGGTGCAGATCCCAAACGCCAGCGTGTACAAGAACAATCTTCGCAACTTCACGACCAACTCCAACCGGCGCGATGAGTTTGCCGTCGGCATCGGCTATGACGATTCGATCAACGACGCCCAGGAGATAGCACGGAAGGTGCTGGCGGACCACCCAGCCGTTTTGAACGCCCCTGAGCCCTCGGTGCTGGTGGACAGCCTGGGAAGGTCAACCATCAACCTGCGGGTCTACTTTTGGCTCAACGGCCGCGAACACAGTTGGTTGAAGGTGCGGTCGTCGGTGATCCGGCTCGTGAAGCTTGCCTTTCAAAAACATGGCATCTCGATGCCTGACGAGGCCCGAGAAATTGTCTTTCCGCACGGCATCCCCGTCACCATGCTCGATGGGCCACTGGCAGATAAGCAGGCTGCCATGCCGAAAAGGGGACTCCCTTCTGAATCGCGGCATGACGAGCTCGCTGCGGTGTCCACAAAGGCGGAAGCCGGCTTGTACAGCGAGGCCGTTGTCATCGAGGATCAGGCGCGCCACGCACACCCAGTGAAGGAAGGCGAGAATCTCCTGCCGGCTGCTTTCGAAGCGTGAACATGAACTGGCGTGGGCAACGGTGGCCCACGTGTAGTCGCCACGACCCGCCATGTAGAATCTGATTTTCGCGATCGACGCACGTTTTGGGTGTCCTGAAGAATCCACGGGTAGGACGCAAATCGGCTGATGCTGCCTTTCACGCTTGCGATCATCGGTGTGCCATTCGTTGCCGCCGGACTTGCACTCTTGCTACCGAGGCGGATCGGCTCTCTGGTGGCAATCGCCGCCGCCGCCATGGTCTCTGGCTGTGGGCTCTCCCTGTGGGGCGAGATTACGGACGACCAGGTCATCGTCTTCTCGCTGCCCTGGTTTCCGAGCCTTGGAATCTCGGCAGACCTGCGAGTGGATCGCTTTGGTGTTTTCTTCGTGCTTTTGATCGGGTTGATCGGACTCGGAATCTTTCAGTACTCGCGGGCTTATTTTCGCGATGGACCGTCTCGACCGTTCCTGGCGGCGATGCTCGCGTTCATGGCCTCGATGTGCGGAATCGTCCTCTCCGATTCGCTCCTGCTCCTATTCATCTTCTGGGAGCTGACGACGGTCGTCTCGGCCTTACTGATCGGGATCGACTACGAGCGTGAGGATGGAAGACTCGGGGCGCTTCGTGCCTTTCTCGTCACGGGAGCCGGTGGGCTGGCGCTCCTTGCGGGGATCATCCTGCTTGGCCAGGCCGCAAACACCTACAGCCTCTCGGAATTGACCTCCCGCGTGCCGACGATCCTGGCAAGCCCACTCCACGGGCCGGCCTTGTTCCTGATTCTGATCGGTGCCTTTACCAAATCCGCCCAGTTCCCTTTCCACTTCTGGTTGCCGGGCGCGATGGCCGCGCCGGCGCCGGTCAGTTCATACCTTCACTCGGCAACCCTGGTGAAGGGCGGCATCTTCCTCATCGCCCGGATGGAGCCGATCTTCGGAACCTCGCCCTATTGGCAACCAACGCTCGCGTCGGTCGGGCTCGCAACGTTCCTGCTTGCTGGCTGGAGCGCGGTGAGATCCTACGATCTCAAGGAATTACTCGCCTATAGCACGGCGGCCTATCTGGGCATGCTGGTCACCTTTTATGCCTACGCTCCCGTGGCAGGCCGCTCGGGAGAGATGGTGCTGATTCTGACCCACGCGCTCTACAAGTCGGCGTTGTTCTTGCTCGTCGGCTGGCTCGAGAAGGCAGCGGGAACACGGTGTCTCTCGCTTTTGGAGCGCGAGCAGTGGTTTCGCACCAACCCGTTCGAGGCGGTCCTGTTCGGGATCGGCGCCGGTTCGATGGCAGGGGTTCCGCTCCTGCTGGGGTTCCTGGCAAAAGAAGTGTTTACGAGCGCGCTTTTCGGTGACACATTCCCGGAGATCACGCCGGCGATCGCGGTCGGAATTGTGGCGAGCATCCTGTCTGTCGCGTATGCCCTCAAGCTCTTTGTTTCGACGTTCTGGGGGCCTTCCGCTCCGGATCAAACCCGTGGCTATCCGCCCCACAAAATCTCGCCCTGGCTGCTGATCGTGCCAGCATGCTTTCTGGTTCCGCTCCTGATCGGCGGCTTGATGCCGGCCACTGTGGCAGGCATGCTCGAACCGGAGACACCGTGGGAGGGAGGGCTTGCCATCTGGCACAAGGCAGACCTGAAGTTCGCGCTGAGTCTTGGGGTTTTC